>JANOCL010000139.1:0-25549 GCA_031412135.1 Variovorax sp.
CAGCAGGTCGAGCCCGGCGCAATCGAGCGCCTCGCTGCCGAACTCGATCGCTTCGCCCTCGGCGGTGAAGCCGCGCACGCGCAGCACGTTGTGCAGCGTCAGCCCGTACTTCAGGCAGTGCACCCCGCCCGAGTTCTCGGCCACGTTGCCGCCGATGGTGCAGGCGATCTGGCTCGACGGATCGGGCGCGTAGTACAGGCCGAACGGCGCCGCCGCCTCGCTGATCGCGAGGTTGCGCACGCCGCACTGCACGATGGCCGTGCGGCTCACCGGATCGACCTTCAGGATGTTGTTGAACTTGGCCAGCGACAACGTGACGCCGAGCGCATTGGGCATCGCCCCGCCCGAAAGCCCGGTGCCCGCGCCGCGCGCCACCACCGGCACGCCGAGCGCATGGCAGGTGCGCAGCACGGCCTGCACCTGCGACTCGGTCTCGGGCAGCGCCACCGCCAGCGGCCGCTGCCGGTAGGCAGTGAGGCCGTCGCATTCGTAGGGCGTGGTGTCCTCGGCATGCCAGATCAGGGCGTGGGCGGGCAGGTGGGCCTGCAGCGCGCGCACCACCTGCGTGGTGCGTGCCGCAGGGTCGGGTGCCTGCAGCAGATGCTGCAGTGAGGTGTCTGGCGCATTCATGGAGAAAGACTCTACGGCAAGACGCCGGGCGATGCGCTGGCTATCTGAAGACGACGGTGCGGTGACCGTTCAGCAGCACCCGGTGCTCGCTGTGCCACTTGACCGCGCGGGCCAGCACCTGGCTCTCGGTGTCGCGCCCGCGTGCGGTGAGGTCTTCGACGGTGTCGGTGTGGTCGGCGCGCTCCACGTCCTGCTCGATGATCGGACCCTCGTCGAGATCGGCGGTCACGTAATGGGCGGTGGCCCCGATCAGCTTCACGCCGCGGTCGTGCGCCTGGTAGTAGGGCTTGGCGCCCTTGAAGCTGGGCAGGAACGAATGGTGGATGTTGATCGCCCGGCCGGCGAGCTGGCGGCACAGGTCGTTGCTCAGGATCTGCATGTAGCGCGCCAGCACCACCAGCTCGGCGCCCTCGCTCTCGATGATTTCCAGCTGCTTCGCTTCGGCCTGCGCCTTGGTCGCGGCCGTCACCGGCAGGTGATGGAACGGCACGTTGTAGCTGGCGGCGAGCTGATAGAAGTCGCGATGGTTCGACACGATGGCGCGCACGTCGATGGCGAGCAGGCCGCTCTTCCAGCGGAACAGCAGGTCGTTGAGGCAGTGGCCTTCCTTGCTGACGAGGATCACGGTCTTCATCGGCTCGGCGGCGGCATGCAGTTTCAGGCTCATGCCGAAGCCATCCGCAAAGTCCGCCAACTGCTCGCGCAGGGCCGCCTCGGCGTGGCCGCTGCACGCGAAACGCACGCGCATGAAGAAGAGGCCGGTGCTGCGGTCGTTGTACTGCGCCGCTTCTTCGATGTTGCCGCCGCGCTCGAGCAGAAAACCCGAAACGGCATGGACGATGCCCGTGCGGTCGGGGCAGGAGAGGGTGAGGATGTACGCGGGGGTCATGGGGGCGCCAATTGTCGCAGGGCCGCAGCCAGCGACAGGCAGTGCCAGAATGCCCGTTCCCCACGCAGCGCTTACCCCACAGGAGTGACACATGGCCTACCAGGACTTCAACATGGACAACCAGTGGTTGCCCTTCACACCCAACCGGCACTTCAAGAAGGACCCAAGGGTCTTCGTGGCGGCCGACGGCATGGAGTTCACCACGCACGACGGCAAGAAGGTGGTCGACGGCATCTCGTCGCTCTGGTGCGTGGGCGCGGGCCACAACCGCAAGCCGATCAACGAGGCGATCAAGAAGCAGCTCGACACGCTCGACTACGCCACCGCTTTCCAGGTCAGCAACGACCGCGCCTTCAAGGCCGCTGAGATGATCGCGGCGATGGCGCCGGGCGACCTGAACAAGGTGCTGTTCTGCAACTCGGGCAGCGAGGCGGCCGACACCGCGCTGAAGGTGGCGCTGGCCTACCACCGCGCACGCGGGGAAGGGCACCGCAATCTCTTCATCGGCCGCGAGAAGGGCTACCACGGCGTGGGCTTCGGCGGCATGTCGGTCGGCGGCATTCCGGGCAACCGCAAGGTGTTCGGCTCTGCCTTCCTGCCGCGCGTGGACCACATGCGCTTCATCCACGACCCGGTGAACCATGCCTACATCCACAACCAGGAGCCGGTGTGGACCGAAGACCCGCTGGCCGACCTGGAGCAGCGCATCCTGCCGCTGCACGACCCGAGCAACGTGGCCGCGATCATCGTGGAGCCGGTGGCGGGTTCGGCCGGCTGGTACCTGCCGCCCAAGGGCTACCTGCAGAAGCTGCGCGAGATCTGCGACAAGCACGGCATCCTGCTCATCTTCGACGAGGTCATCACCGGCTTCGGCCGCATGGGCACCAACTTCGCGTCGGACTTCTACGGCGTGGTGCCCGACATGCTGAACTTCGCCAAGTGCGTCACCAACGGCGTGATACCGCTGGGCGGCGTGATCTGCCGCGACAAGCTCTACGACGAGATGATGAAGACCTCGGCGCCCGAGCATGTGGTGGAGTTCTTCCACGGCTACACCTACTCGGGCCATCCGGTGGCCTGCGCGGCGGCGATCGCCACGCTCGAACTGTTTCAGAAGGAGCAGCTCTTCGCACGCGCCGGCGAGATGGGCAAGGTGCTGGGCGATGCCTTCCACAGCACCTTCAAGGGCCTGCCGAACGTGATCGGCATCCGCAGCCTGGGCCTGGCTGCCGCCGTGGAGCTGGCGCCGATCGCCGGCTCACCCGGCAAGCGCGCCTACGACATCTTCCTGGACTGCTATCACAAGGGTTCGCTGGTGCGGCCGGCTGGCGACGTGATCGTGATCGCGCCGCCGTTCGTGGTCGAGAAGTCGCACATCGACACGCTGGTCAACACGCTGGCCGACTCGATCAGGAAGCACGCCTGAAACCGGGCCCCCCGGCTTCGCCACCCCCCGAGGGGGAGGCGCGTCAGCCTTGGGGGCGGCCCGGCGGTCTGACGCCGGCGCAGTAGTCCTTCGCCGGCAGCGCCGGCGTGAGCCATACGGCGTCGAAGGCGCCGGGTTGCTCGGCCGCGGCCCCGGCGCGCAGTTGCACCGTCTTCACCGGCAGGTCGCTCGGCAGGTGCTGCGGCACGCCGAGCAGTCGCGTGGCATGCCCGGCGCCGCTCAGCAGCAGCACCGTCTTGCCTGGTACGCGCGTCTTGACGATCGCCTGCGCCATCGCGCGGTCGCGTGCAATCTGGATGCGCGTCATCGGCGCGATCTGCGCTTCGGGCAGCAGGTTGCAATGGCCGCTTCGAACCGCCTCTTGCTGTGCCTGGCGCGCCTCGGTGCCAAGCTGCGCATCGAGCGACACGTCGGCCATGGCGTCCTTCATGCGCTCGCGCGGCAGATTCGCGCCGACCACCGGCACGCCTGCGTGCACGGCGGCCATCACGGCAGGGCCGTAGGCGCTCCACGGCCAGGCCTTGTCGTTCCAGCTGAGGGCGGCCTGCACCTGCGATTCGGTCGCGGTGGCGGGCAGATGCGCGGTGCCGTTGCCTTCCTCGGCCATTTCGATGGCGAGGGCGGCAAGGCGGCCGCGCGCGGCCAAGGCCTCGACGGTTTCAAGGGCGATCGCCTGATGCTCGGCCGCGTCGTGCTGCTCACCGAGCAGCAGTGCATCGGCCGGCAGCAGTGCCATCGTGCGCCGGGCGACCGGTGCATCCGGGCCCGCAGGAAGGGCCGAACAGCCGGCGAGCATCGCCAACGCGGCGAGACGTACGAGAGATTGGCAAAGCAGCATCCGGCCATACTATGCGGCGGCGCGCCGATCGGGCCGCCGTCCTTTTGCCCTTCCCCCTGTCCGTGTCCTTCCGCTTTACGGCTCGCGTCGCCGCCACGCTCCTGCTCGCCCTTGCGGCAGCCGGCGCCTGCGTGCTTCTGCGCACGCCGCTGCCCTGGATGATCGGCCCGCTGCTGGCGGTTTCGCTGGCCTCCATCGCCGGCCTGCCGACTGCCAGCCATACGCCGCTGCGCAATGCGGGGCAGTGGGCGATCGGCGTCGCACTCGGCCTTTATTTCACGCCGCAGGTGGTGTCGCTGGTGGCCGGTATCTGGTGGGCGATCCTGCTGGCCATCGTCTGGGCGCTCGTGCTCGGTTGGGGTTTCGGACGCTGGCTGCACTGGCTGCACGCACGCCGCATGCCGCATGTGCCGGTGCTTTCGGTGAGAGCCACGACTTACTTCGCAGGTGCGATCGGCGGGGCCTCGGAGATGACGCTGCTGGCCGAGCGCGTCGGCGCGCGCACCGACCTGGTGGCGGCGGCGCATAGCCTGCGGCTGGTGCTGGTCACCGTCACCATCCCGTTCGCGATGCAGTGGAGCGGGCTGCACGGCTTGCAAGTCGAAGCGCCCGGCGTTCGCGAACTGCACTGGGGCGGTCTGGCGCTGCTTGCCGTGGCGACCGGCATCGGCGGCATTGCGATGCAGGCCGCGGGCCGCACCAATCCATGGTTCATCGGGCCGCTGATTGTCGCCATCGGCCTGACCATCGCCGGCCAGCAGTGGTCGGCCATACCGCTGTGGCTCTCGAACGCCGCGCAGCTGGTCATCGCGGTCAGCCTGGGGGTGCGCTTCAGCCGCGAGTTCGTGCAGACGGCGCCGCGATGGCTGGCCACGGTGGCATTGGGAACATTGGGGATGATCGCGCTGTGCGGCGGTTTCGCCTGGCTCCTGGCCTGGCGCACCGGGCTGCATCCGGCCACCTTGATCCTCGCCACCTCGCCCGGTGGCATCGCCGAAATGGCGATCACCGCGAAGGTGCTCGCGCTCGGCGTGCCGGTGGTGACGGCGTTTCAGGTGTGCCGCCTGGTCGCGGTACTGCTGATCGTCGGCCCGATGTACGGATGGCTGTACGGCAGGCGCAGAGGTTCTTAGCGCGCCCTAGTGGATGAGCACCGGCGTGTGCGCCAGTCCCGCATAGCCTTCGAGCGCGTCCTCGACCTCTTCCTGCGTCGGCGTGTTGCGCTGCCAGGCAGCGATCTGCTGCTGGAACAGCTCGGCCCAGGAGCCGTCGAGGTAGACCTCCTTGCCGGAGCGCTTGTCGACGATCTCAAAACCGTGGCGCGCAAGCACCGGCAGATGCGGCTCGACCGGCGCTTCGCCTTCGGTCGGCTGGACGTGCACCACGACGAAGGCGTCGGAGTCGTAAAGCATTTGCATGGCGGGTCCGGTAAGGATGTCTATGGCGTTCATGCTGGTTAGATAGCCATGGCCGCGCCAGTTTCAAGACGGCTGTCGTTTTGTAGGCACAGGCCGTTCCTCGCTGTGGTGCCTTGCCCCCCGGAAGGGCGTCATCGGCGCACCGCAGCCTGGTTGCGCAGGCGCAGGTCGACCCCGTCGCCATTGCTTTCCGTTTGCCGGATTCGGACAGGCAGATAGCCGAGTTCCGGTGCGAGCCAGAGCTCCAGCTTGTCGTCGAAGGGCTTGCGCGGGTTGCGCGTCAGCTTGCGCGCCACAAATTCGCCCGCGAGCACGTTCACCTTTTCGTCGTCCTCGATCTTGAAGATCCAGATGTCGGCATCCCGCGGCCCGACGGTCTGCAGCGCGATGGCGCCGCCTGGCGGATAGCGCGCCGGATCGCCGGCCATCAGTGCGCCGAGCTGCATCACCACGGTGACGCGGTCCTGTGCGCCCGGCAGCAGGGGCACTGCAGGCGCGTTGTTGCTGAACACGACCTGCTGCCGGTCTCGCACGAAGTGCGACGCGACTTCGGACTTGCGCTTGTCGGCGAAGCGCGTCGGCTCGATGCCGGTCGGGCCGATGGTGCCCTTGCTGTGCTGGGTGCGAAACGTGATCCAGAACGCCTTCAGCGTCATTCGTGCGTCGTATTCGTTGCCGTCCTGCAGCCACATCAGTTCGCCGTAGCCCTTGTAGGGCGTTGCCCCTCTCGAGGCGGTGCCGTCGAAATTGAGCTGCACCGAGCCCGGTATGCGCGTCGGAACCGGCGCTTCTTCGATCGGAACGGGGGCAGCGGCCGCATCCGCATTGCCATTGGCGGCGCCGGTTGCGGCGACGCTCGTTGATTCAGCCGCCGCATCGCTCTCGGCCGCGGGTTCCGGCGACGCGGCGGCCGGCATCGGATCGGCGGCACGAGCATCGGCCGCCGGCGGTTTCGGCGGCGCGGCCTGGCGCTGCCGCATCGGCCGTGCGGGTGCGGGCTGCTGCACTGGCGCTGGCGGCGGCGCTGCTTTTTCTTCTTCAGGCGGCGCCACCACGATCGTGCGCGTGACGAACCTGCTCGCGGGTGGCGAGGGCGCCGCGCCGGGCCACAGCGGCGCCGCCCCGAGCAGAACCAAATGAACCAACGCCACCACCACCGTGAGCAGCACCAGCGCACGCCAAGGCGTGCTCGGGACGGCGGGCGCGTCCGGTGCGTGGGCGAAGGCGGGCGTGGACATCGGGGGAAGGGGCGGCCTGCTCGGTACACTGCCACCCGTCCAATCAGTTTAGTGGCGATGCCGCGCCGCCATCGGCGGCCGCTCCCACGAATCCATGAAACTCGCCACCCTCAAAGACGGCTCGCGCGACGGCCAACTCGTCGTCGTTTCGCGCGACCTTGCCAGCGCCCACTACGCCACCGGCATCGCCAGCCGCCTGCAGCAGGTGCTCGACGACTGGGGCTTCATGAGCCCCCAATTGCAGGATCTTTCGGATTCGCTCAACGCCGGCCGCGCCCGGCATGCGTTTGCGTTCGACCCGGCACGGTGCATGGCGCCGCTGCCGCGCGCCTACCAGTGGGCCGACGGCTCGGCCTACCTCAACCACGTGGAGCTGGTGCGCAAGGCGCGCAATGCCGAGGTGCCTGAGAGCTTCTACACCGACCCGCTGATCTACCAGGGCGGCAGCGACGAATTCCTCGGCCCGTGCGATCGCATCGTGGCGGCAAGCGAGGCGTTCGGCATCGACTTCGAGGCCGAGATCGCGGTCGTCACCGGCGACGTGCGGATGGGTGCCACGCCGGCGCAGGCGCTGGACGGCATCCGCCTGGTGATGCTTGCCAACGATGTCAGCCTGCGCAACCTGATCCCGGCCGAGCTTGCCAAGGGCTTCGGCTTCTTTCAGAGCAAGCCGGCCACCGCCTTCAGCCCGGTCGCGGTCACCCTCGACGAGCTGGGCGAGGCCTGGCAGGGTGGCCGCCTGCATCTCGACCTGCACAGCACATGGAACGGCCGCAAGGTCGGCATGTGCGACGCCGGCCGGGAGATGACCTTCCACTTCGGCCAGCTCATCGCCCACATCGCCAAGACCCGCAACGTGCGCGCCGGCAGCATCGTCGGCAGTGGAACGGTGAGCAACAAGGGCGTGGAAAAGAACGGCCGCACCGATTGGCCGAAGGGCTACAGCTGCATCGCCGAAAAGCGCTGCATCGAGACGATCCAGGACGGCCAGCCGGCGACCGAGTTCATGAAATACGGCGACACGATCAGGATCGAGATGAAGGGGCGGGACGGGCAGTCGGTGTTCGGCGCGATCGATCAGGAAGTGGCGGCGCCGGGCGGCGCGAACGAACCGTAGCGCACGAAATCGTTGCCGTCGCGCAGCAGCAGACGCAGGAGCTTGGGATGGATGAAAAGCTTCTCTTTCCCGGCCTGCACTTCGTCGAGCACGCCCGCGCCGGTCAGCTCCTTCAGATAGCGTGAAGCCGCCTGCCGCTGCGCGATCTGCTTGTCGACCAGGTTGCCGATGCGGCAGTAGGGCTGCTCGAAGATCGTTTCGACCAGTTCACGGCTGTAGATTTTGGGCAGCGCCTGGCGGACATGGTCGGCGGTGTGCTCGGCAAGGCCGCGAATCGCAGCGATCTTCAGAGTGGTCCAGCGGGCGGTTTCCTCCACCGCGCGCAGCATGTAGAGCACCCATTCCTCCCAGGCCTGCGCTTGCGTGACTTCCTGCAGCAAGCGGTAGTAGTCGGCCTTGTGGGCAATGATGTAGCGGCTCAGGTACAGCACCGGCAGCGTGAGAAGTTCCTCCTGGATCAACATCAGGATATTGATCACCCGGCCGGTGCGGCCATTGCCGTCCGTGAAGGGGTGAATCGCCTCGAACTGGTAGTGGCCGACGGCCATCCGGATCAGCGGGTCCAGCTCGCGCTCCTCGTGGATGAAGCGCTCCCAGTTTGCGAGCAGGCGCCGCAGCAGCGCTTCACCTTCCGGCGGCGTGTAGATGCTTTCGCCATTGCGGTCGTTGACGAGCTGCGTGCCCGGCGTGCGGCGGATGTCCATCTCGGCGCCCTTGATGGCGGTGCAGATTTCCACTGCGGTGGCGGTGCATAGCGGCCGGTGGTTCAACGACTGGAAGCCTTGATGCAAGGCGGTTCTGTAGCGCAGGGCCTCCTTGGTCGCGGAATCGGCCTGGCCATCGTGGCCATCGGCATGCCGGAACAGCTGGTCGGTGGTCGTGACGATGTTTTCGATTTCGGAGCTGTCCTTGGCTTCGAGTAGCGGAATCGTGTTGATGAGGACCGACGGATTGGGTATGAGCTCCGTCGCCTGCTTGAGTTCGGCCAAGGCAGCGCGCGAGAGGATGCATTGCTTGAGGATGGCCCGGCTTTCCAGGTCGGCAGCAGGAGGAAGCAGTGGCAGGCCGACATGTGACCGATCGGGCTGCCAGCGCGCTGGTTCGTTCGTCATGTTCGAAAAATCGGATTTTGGCGACATGTTCGGAGCTTATGTCGCTGGCGGCGACACGTCAATGAAACGTGTCGACGTTTATCGCTTATGGCGACATGACGCCGCGCAGCAATGCCTTCAGGCTGCCGATGCCCAGCCTCCGAAACGCCCGGTACTGGTAGGTTCGCGCCGTGGTGAGTTCAAGCCCCATGTCCCGCGCGGCTTCTTTCGCGGTCTTGCCGGACAGCAGGTGGCCGATCACCTCGCGCTCGCGCAGGCTCAGTGCGAGCAGGCGCGATGCCAGTGCGGGCTCGGCCGATTCCCGCACGGCGACGGCGCTGCGGCCGTGGGCGGCGGTCGCGTCCGCGAGCAGGGTGGCATGCGCTTCCAGCAGCGCGAAATCCGCCGGGCCGAAATCGGGTTGCGCGAGGCTGCGGTAGAAGCTCACCGCCGCGCGCTGGCCCGTCGGAAGCAGCAGCAAGACCGACGCCCGCTCGCGGATGCCGACATCGCCGTAGCAAGCGGAGCGGTACGCCGGGTCGGCCACCTCCGCAGCATGCTGGTGGCCGAGCCACAGCTGCGCCCGCTTCGGCAGCTTGCGCGCGGCCAGCCAGGCCATGTTGGGGTCGAGCAGGTCGAACCGCTGTGCCACGTAGCGCTCGGCGGTGCGTTCGGCGGTGTTGCCGTAGCTGCTGGCCGCCGAGACGGTTTCGATGCGGCCGGTGGCGCCCACGGCAAATACGGTGCAAAAGGTCACCGGCAGCATGCGCTGCATGGCGCCAAGGTAGCTGGCTGCCAGGTGCGGCGTTCCGATGCCGGCGAGCACGGCGCTGACCACCGGCGCCGCAAGATCGCGATCGCGCGCAGGCAAGGGCCAGCGCTTCATTCGAATTCAAGGGTTTTCACGTCGTACGAAGTTATGACATCCATGCTGCAGCTGCATCCGGACAATCCCTTTCGATGAACACCACGAATTTCATGTCGTCTGCCGACGCGCTGCCTCCATCCGTCGGCGCCTTCGCGTACACGCGCTTCGGGCCGCGGCTGCCGCCGCTTCAGGAAGGCTGCGAGCCAGGCAGCCATCCGGTCGTGATCGCCGGCGGCGGGCCTGTCGGCCTGTCGCTCGCGCTCGGGCTGGCCAATCACGGCGTGCGCAGCGTCATCCTCGAAGCCGACGACACGGTCTGCGTCGGCAGCCGCGCGGCCTGCATCTCGCGTCGCAGCCTGGAGATCGTCGAGCGCCTCGGCGCGCTGCCGGCCTTTCTCGCCAAGGGCCTGCCGTGGACCGGCGGTCGCAGCTTCTACAAGACCGGCGAGGTGTTCCGCTTCGAGATGCCGCACGACGAGCGCCAGAAACTGCCGCCGATGATCAACCTCGAGCAGTACTACATCGAGCAGTACTTGCTGGACGAAATCTGCCGTCGCAATGCGGCCGTGCCGGGGCTGATCGACTTGCGCTGGGGCACCGAGCTCACCGGCTTCGCGCAGACCGCCGAGGGCGTCGAGCTGCAGGCGCGCAACGCGCTCGGTGCCTATGCGTTGCAAGCGCAGTGGCTCGCGGCCTGCGACGGCGGCCAGAGCTTCGTGCGCAAGGCGCTCGGTCTCGACCTGGAAGGCACCGCCTACGAGGGCCGCTACGTGATCATCGACATCGAGCTGAACAGCACGCATCCGACCGAGCGGCGGGCCTGGTTCGATCCGCCGTGGAATCCGGGCTCGACCGTGCTCATGCACCGCCAGCCCGACGACATCTGGCGCATCGACTACCAGCTGCGCCCCGGCCAGAGCACCGACGAAGCGCTGCAGCCCGATGCGGTGCAGGACTTCGTGCAGCGCCATCTCGACGCCATCGGTGAGGGCCACCTGCCCTGGAAGACGGTCTGGACCTCGGTCTACCGCGCCGGCGCGATGACGCTCGAAAGCTACCGCCACGGCCGCGTGCTGTTCGCCGGCAATGCCGCGCATGCCATGCCGATCTTCGGCGTGCGCGGCCTCAACTCGGGCTTCGACGATGCCGACAACCTGGCCTGGAAGCTGGCGCTGGTGGCGCGCGGCGTGTCGAATGCGTCGCTGCTCGACAGCTACTCGCAGGAACGCATCGCCGCCTTCCACATCAATGCGCAAGCCGCGATGCGCAGCACCGAGTTCATGTCGCCGCCGTCGCGCGGCTTCGACCTGCTGCGCGAGGCGGCGCTGTCGCTCTCCGGCGCGCACCGCGGCATCGCCAACCTGATCAACCCGCGGCAGACGCAGGCGGTGCGCTACGAAGGCTCGGCGTTGTCGAGCGAGAGC
Organism: Variovorax sp.; assembly: GCA_031412135.1. Lineage (GTDB taxonomy): Bacteria > Pseudomonadota > Gammaproteobacteria > Burkholderiales > Burkholderiaceae_C > Variovorax. Next base: position 10,961 of record JANOCL010000139.1, read on the forward strand.
GATGAACTGCCGGCCGGCCCGCGTCCGGGAGAGGCCATGCCCGAGCAGCAGCTGGCACCGGGCCTGCATCTCACCGACTGGATCGGGCCGGCGTTCACCGTGCTCGCGCTGAACGTCGATGCAGGGGAGCGCGCGCTCGCGGACGAGATCGAATCCGCGCAGGCCGGTCCGCTGAAGCCCGTGCTGCGCACGCTGCCGCCGGGCCCTGCGCATGACGACGTGTTCGCCGCGCTGGGCGCGCAGCACGGCGCCGTGTACCTGCTGCGGCCCGACGGCCACGTGGCTGCACGCTGGCGCCGCGTGCCTGCCGGCGCGCTGGTGCGGGCGCTGGAACGTGCCGGCGCATCGTCGACCGCAAAGGAGACCGCATGACATCCGCACTCACACTCGACGCGCGCGACCGGCTCTATGCCGAATGCGCGCGCGCCATCGGCGAAGCCGGCGTGGAGCGAGAATCCCTGTTCCTCGCGCGGCTCGCGTTGCTGCTCTTCGAGCAGGTCGGCGACGAGGCGCGCTGCCGGGCCGCACTGGCGGATGCGCTGGACGGCCTTCCGGTGCCGTCGCTGTCCGCGCTGATCCAACAAACCCAGGAGACATTTTCATGATCGACCGCAGAACCCTGCTCACCACCGCAGCCGCCAGCGCGGCCGCTGCCGCCGCGCCGTGGGCGAGCGCGCAAGGCTATCCCGACCAGGTCATCAAGTGGATCGTGCCGTATCCGGCGGGCGGCGGCACCGACGTGATCGCGCGCACCCTGGCCGAAGCGATGCGGTCGACGCTGGGCCAGCAGATCGTGATCGACAACCGGCCCGGCGCCGCCACCAACATCGGTGCCGACCTGGTCGCCAAGGCCAAGCCCGACGGCTACACCGTCATGTCGGCCGACAACGCAGTGCTGGCCTTCAACGAGTACCTGTTCGGCAAGCTGCCCTTCAGCCCGGAGAAGGACTTCACCTACATCGGCGCGATCGGCAAGTTCCCGCTGGCGCTGGTCGTGCACCCGGACTTTCCGGCCAGGGACTTCAAGGCATTTCTCGCCTACGTGAAGGCCAATCCGGGCAAGGTCAACTACGCATCGCCCGGCAACGGCTCGCCGCACCACCTGGCGATGGAGATGTTCAAGAACCGCACCGGCACCTTCATCACGCACATTCCCTACCGTGGCGCGGCACCGGCCATGGCCGACGTGATGGGCGGCCAGGTGCCGTGCATGTTTCTCGACCTGGCCTCGGGCCTGCCGATCATGCAGAGCAACAAGGTGCGCGTGCTCGCCATCGGATCGGGCGCCCGCTCGAAGCTGCTGGCCGACGTGCCAACGCTGGCCGAGGTGGGCGTGCCCGACACCGAGGTGTTCGCGTTCCAGGGCGTGCTCGGCCCGGCCGGCATGTCTGCAGCGGTGGTCGCCAAGCTCAACGGCGACCTGAACCGCGCCTTCGGCGTGCCTGCGGTGCAGAAGCGCTTCAGCGATTTCGGCATGGAAGCGATGCCCGGCACGCCGGCACAGTTTGCGGCGCTGTCGCGTGCGGAAGCTAGGCGCTGGGGGCCGATCATCAAGGCGGCCGGGATCAAGCTGGATTGAATGGCCCCCACGCTCCGTCACTGCGTGTACTCGCTGCCCCCCGAGGGGGCCGCAGGCCGCCTTGGGGCGGCCCGGCGTCGGCCCGGACCTGTCGATGTAAACCTAGCGCGACCCGGCGCGGCTCATGCGGTCATTTCGATGGCCAGCAGCTTGATCCCTCGGATCAGCATCTCGACCGCCACCGCAACCAGGATCAGCCCGGTGAGGCGTTCGAGCGCGTCCACCACCCGGTTGCCGACCAGGCGCTGGATGCGCTCGGCCAGCACCAGCACCACGGCGCAGACCGCCATGGTGACGCTGAGCGCGGCCACCCATTCGAGCCGGCGCTCGGGCGCCTGAGACACCAGCAGCATCACGGTCGCGAGGGCCGACGGGCCGGCCAGCGCCGGCACGGCCAGCGGCACGATCAGCGGCTCGCCTTCGGGGGGCGGGCCGGGGCCGGTGTCGGGCGGAAAGATCATCCGCAGCGCGATCAGGAACATCACCACGCCGCCGGCGATCTGCAGCGACAGGCCCGAAAGCCCCATCACGCGCAGGAAGCCGTCGCCGATGAACATGAAGACAAGCAGCAGGCCGAAGGCGATCAGCACCTCGCGCAGGATCACCCGTGCCCGCCGCTCCTGCGCCACGCCGCGCAGCGCGTTGGCGAAGATCGGGATGTTGCCGAGCGGATCGGTGATCAGCAGCAGCAAGATCGTGGCCGACGCGAACGTGTAGGTCATGCGGCGTAGACGGCGTCCAGCGACCTGAAGCCCTTGGCCTCGATGGGATTGCCGAACGGGTCGAGGAAGAACATCGTCCACTGCTCGCCCGGCTGGCCCTCGAACCGGGCCTGCGGCGGCAGCACGAAGTCGATGCCCCCCGCTTCGAGCCGCCCGGCCAGCGCGCGCCATGCGGGCAGTTCGAGCACGATGCCGAAGTGCGGCATCGGCACCATCGCATCGCCCACGCGGCCGGTGCGGGTCGTGGCGAAAGGCTCGCCCAGATGCAGCGAGATCTGGTGGCCGAAGAAGTCGAAATCGACCCAGGTGCCGGTGCTGCGGCCTTCGGCGCAGCCGAGCAGGCCGGCATAGAAGCGCCGGGCTTCGTCGAGGTCGCGGACATGGAAGGCGAGGTGGAAGATGCTGCGCATCGCACGAGCATAGCTCGCCGATAATCGCGGCTGATGTCTTTCCTGCGCCGCGCCCACTGCCTGAGCCGCCTCTTGCTGCTGTGGTGCGTGCTGTCGCTCGGCGCGGCGGTGGCGTCGCCGCTGGTGCATCCGCAGGCGTTGGAACTGGTGTGTTCCAGCGCCGGCGAGGTCAAGGTCATCGTGCTGGCCGACGGCGGCGGCGAGGATCTGGGGCGAGGCCACATGGACTGCCCGCTGTGCATGCCTTCGGGCGACGCACCACCGGCCGCCATCGTTGCGCTGCCGGCGACGCTTGCGCTGTCTTGCGCAGTGCAGTCGATCGCGGCGGCGCGCATCGCCGCGGCCACCGCGGTGCCTTTCCCCGCGCGCGGGCCGCCACGCTTCGCCTGAACGCTCCGGTCGTCGGAGCCGGCAGCTCCCGCCTGCGGGGATACCGGCCAGCGGCACGCACTCCATGGCCGCACCGGGTTCGGCCTCGACTCACATTCGCTCAGGACATCTCATGAACCATTCGAACGCACTCAAAACCCTCGCTTTCTGCGCCGCATTGGCCGGCACCGGCACCGCCTTCTCCCATGTCACCCTGGCGCCCCGCGCCGCCACTGCGGGCGGCGACTACACGGCCGCGTTTCGCGTCAGCCACGCCTGCAAGGACGCCAGGGCGACCACCGGCATCTCGGTGCGCCTTCCGCAAGGCTTCGTGCTGGCCGATGCAAAGGCGCGGCCGGGCTGGAAGCTGGACGTTCAGCGCCCCACCGGCGAAGTGCGGTGGACCGCCGAATCGCCCCAGGCCGCACTGCCGGCGCAGGAGCGCACCGAATTCGTCCTGCACGGCAAGCTGCCGCCGAACCCCGGCCCCCTGTGGTTCAAGGTGTTGCAGACCTGCGATGCGGGCAGCGTCGATTGGGCGCAGGTGCCGGCTTCGGGCAGTTCGACCGAGGGGCTGGCAGCCCCGGCGGCGCGCCTCGACGTGGTCGCGCCCGGCACCGCCACGGTCGACGTGCGCAATGCCTGGGTGCGCCAGTCGGTGCCCGGCCAGAGCGGCACCGGTGCCTTCATGAACCTCACCGCCCCCGCCGGCGCGCGGCTGGTCGGCATCACCACGCCCGCGGCCGGCGTGGCCGAGGTGCACGAGATGAAGATGGACGGCGACACGATGCGCATGCGCGCCTTGCCCTCGCTCGACCTGCCTGCCGGCCGGACGGTCGAGCTCAAGCCGGGCGGCCTGCACCTGATGCTGATGGACCTGAAGGCGCCGCTGCCGAAGGGCGCGAGCATTCCCATGACGCTTCGGTTCGAAGACGCCCAGGGCGTCGCCAGCTCGCTCGAACTCAAGCTGCCGGTGGGTGTGCCGGACGGCGCCGCTGCAGCACCGGCGGCTGCCCACAAGCATTGATGCCCTTGGAGTAAGCTGCCCGCACAACCCCCTCCAGGAGACCTTTCATGAGCGACGCGAGCAAGCCTTTCGCCTTCAGCCAGTTCGTCCCGGGCTTCGACTTTCTCAAGAGCCTCGCGGGGGGCGCTTCGGCGGGCACGAGCGCGGTGCCGGGAATGCCGAGCCTGTCGAGCTGGGTGGCACCCACCCTGAGCGTCGAAGAAGTCGACAAGCGCATCCAGGAACTCAAGACCGTGCAGTACTGGCTCGAACAGAACGGCCACGCGCTCAAGGCCACCATCCAGGCGCTGGAGGTGCAGAAGATGACGCTCTCGACCTTGCGCGGCATGAACGTGCGCATGGAAGATCTGGCCGGCGCGTTCACCCGGCAGGCCGAGCCCGCCGCGGCTGCACCGGCCCCGGCGCCCGCGCCCGCATCTGCACCCGAAACCAGGTCCGATGCCGCCCGCGAATCCGGCGCGCAGGCACCTGCAGCTGCGGCCGACGGCGTGGTCGACCCGCTGCAGTGGTGGGGCGCGCTCACCCAGCAGTTCCAGCAGATCGCCAGCTCGGCCATGCAGGACGCGTCGCAGCTGAAGATGCCGGCCGCGGCCAAGCCGCCTGCCGCCGCCGCAAACAAGGCGTCGGGCGGGCGCACGCCGGCAGCCAAGAAAAGCCCTGCCCCGGCACGCAAGCGCCCGCGCGCCCACTGATGCAGCGAATCGCCTCGCGACAGAAACCCAGTCCATGAAACTGTTTCCAACCGGGCATGCCACCCATCCGCAATGGCGCATGGCGGCCGGGCTCGTTCTGGCCCAGTTGCGCGCGCAGATGGCGCTTGCCGACTACGCCCGGTCGCCGACGCTGGGCCTGCTCTACATCACCTACCACTACGCCGCCGACGCGCAGGAGATCCTCGACCACCTCGGCGCCGAGTTGCCCGAGATCACCGACTGGTCCGGCACCGTGGGCGTCGGCGTGGCCGCCAACAACGCCGAGTATTTCGACGAGCCGGCGCTCAGCGTGATGCTCTGCATGCTGCCGAGCGACCAGTACCGCGTGTTCTCGGGCGTCGCGCCGCTCGCCGGCACCGAGATGAGCGGCTTTGCCGCCCACACCGCGCTCGTGCATGCCGACCCGGCGACACCGGAGCTTGCCGAACTGATCGCCGAGATGGCGGGCCGCACCGAAACCGGCTACCTGTTCGGCGGGCTCTCGTCAGGCCGCGCCGGTTCGCTGCAATTCGCAATCGGCGGCAACGGCAACATTCCGGGCCATGGGGCTGCGGGCGGCGTGTTCTCGGGAGGCTTGTCGGGTGTGGTGTTCGGCGAAGACGTGCGTCTGGTGTCCAGGGTCACGCAGGGCTGCCAGCCGCTGCCGGGCGGCGCCGGGCGCGAGCGCGAGATCACCGAAGCCGATGGCAACCTGCTGCTCAAGCTCGACGGCGAACCGGCGCTCGACGTGCTGTTGTCCGGCCTGGGCGTTTCGCTCGACCAGCCGCAGGAGACGGTCGACGCGGTGCGCGCCACGCTGGTCGGGCTGGTCGACGCCGGCAGCGACGGCATCCGGCGCACCGGCGACCTCGGCGCCGACGTGCTGGTGCGCCACATCATCGGCCTGGACCCCGCGCGTCGCGGCGTGGCGATCGCCGACGTGGCCGAAGCCGGCATGCGGCTCAGCTTCTGCCGCCGCAATGCGCAGGCCGCGCGCGCCGACCTGATGCGCGTTTGCGCCGAGATCCGCGAAGAACTCGAACCCCAGGAGCAGACCTTGGCGACGGCACGCGCGGTGGCGGCCGGCGAGGCCGATGCCGCGCCGCATCCGGCGCGACGCATCGCGGGTGCGGTGTACGTCAGCTGCGCGGGCCGCGGCGGGCCGCACTTCGGCGCGCCTGGCGCCGAGCTTCAGATCGTGCGGCATGCGCTCGGCGACGTGCCGCTGGTCGGCTTTTTTGCCGCCGGCGAGATCGCGCGCCACCACCTCTACGGCTACACCGGCGTACTGACCGTTTTCACCGCCGGCGACTGACAGCCGCGCACAGAAAAAAGCAGTCGCGAACGCGCTTTCCCTGTGGACAGCGCGAACGCGCCCGTGCCACGATCCGACGAAGCACATGGAGGGGCGTCGGCCATGGAATCCAACACGGAGCAGGTGTATTCCCTGCAGATTCTTCGGGGCGTTGCGGCGACCAGCGTCGTCTATCTGCACACCTTCACGCTTCCTCTCAACGGCAGCTTCGGTGTCGATCTCTTCTTCGTGTTGAGCGGCTTCGTGATGTGCATGATCATCGACAGCAGCCGTCCGACGCCAGCCGCTTTTCTGCTCAATCGAATCACGAGGATCGTTCCGCTCTACTGGGCGGTGACGACCATGGTGCTCGTCGTGGCGTCGGCCGCGCCCCACTTGATGGGCAGCACGGTCGCGGATTTCGACCACTACCTGAAATCCCTGTTCTTCATCCCGCACTTCAGGCACGACGGGCAGTTGTTTCCGCTTCTCATGCCGGGCTGGACCTTGAACTACGAGGCCGTGTTCTACCTGACGATCTTCGTCGTCATGATCGTGCGCAAGGAACACTTCGCCTACCCGGTGTGCATGCTGCTTGCGTTGTTCTACGGCACCAGCCATTTCGCTTCGCCCGCGTCGGTCGTCCACCAGTTCTTCCACAGCAGCCTGTGGTTCGAGTTCATCCTCGGCATCCTGTGTTTCAGGATCCATCGCTCCGGCTGGACCGCGTCGGTGTCCAAGGCGGTGGCGGTGGTGGTCATCCTCGTTTCGGCGGCGGTGATGGTGGCGGTGGACCTGGAGTCCGACAGGTTCTTCAACGCAGGACTGCCGAGCTTCTTCATTCTTCTGTTCGCGCTGCGATTGGAAGACAGCGTCAGGTCGCTGAACCCGGCTGTGCTGCGCATGCTGGTCCACGTCGGCGATGCGAGCTACGCGACCTACCTGTCGCACATGTTCGTGATCGGGCTGGTCGAGCGGATCGCGTTCCCGATGCTGGGGTTCACTGAAAAAAACATGCTCACCGCGGCGTTCACCATCGGCTGCTGCCTGATTGCAGGGTCGCTGATCTACCGCTTCGTCGACCGGCCGCTGGTGCGGGAGTGCCGAAAGCTCACGAGAAAGTGGCAGCTTCGCTTCGCCTGATCTGCTTCAGGGCGATGCATGCTTGCCTGCGCTCCAGCCGCGCGTGCCGGCGGCCTTTCCGGCCACGCCGTCGGGCACGGCCTCCAGCGGCGTCGCCATGGTGTCGTTCCAGCGGTTGAGAAAGCCGAACATCGCGACCACGCCGAGGATCTCGACGATCTGCGTGTCGCTCCAGTGCTGCTGCAGTTCGGCGAACTGGGCGTCGGTTACCGCATTGGGCTGCGCGGCAGCGGCCAGTGCAAAGTCGAGCGCAAGCCGTTCGCGGTCGCTGTAGAGCGGGCTGGCGCAGTAGTCCCAGACGGCGGCGAGTTTTTCGTCGCTGATGCCGAAATTCCTTGCGCCGAGCAACGTGTGCGCCTGGCAATAGAGGCAGCCCGAGGCCTTGCTCGCCACGTGGCCGATCAACCGTCTGAAACCGAGGTCGACCTCGCCCTCGGGGTCCATGGCGGCAGCATTGAGCTGGGCCAGCGCGCGAACCAGCTTGGGCTTGCGCTGCATGGTCAGCACGCTGTTGGGTGCGAAGCCCAGGGTGGTCAGGAAGAAATCGAAGTCAGCCTTGAGTTCGGGCGTGGTTTCGGGCGGCAGGGGTTGCAGTCGGGGCACGGTCGTCGTCTTTCGGGTTGGAGGGCGCGCCGGATGTGCAGCCCATCAAGAAGATTGTGTCGTGCCGGCAGCCTGGCCCATGGCAAGCCGGAAGACCGTTCCGCGGCCGAGTTGCGAGCGCACGCTCACGCGCGTGCCGAGCACATGCGCAAGTCTCGCGACGATCGACAACCCCAGGCCGAAGCCTTCGCTCGCGCCGCTGGCATCCACCTTGTAGAACTCGAGAAAAATCTTGCCAAGCTGGTCCGGCGGAATGCCGATGCCCTGGTCGCAAATGTCGATCACGACGCCGGCCGAACGCACGCGCGCGACCATCAGCACCTTCCGGCCGGGCGGGCTGTACTTGATCGCATTGGCCACGAGGTTGCCGATCATCCGCCGCAGGAGATTCGGGTCGGTCACGAGCGTCTGGCGGGCCGTGCGCATCCTGAGCTCGATCGACTTTGCCTGTGCCATTGGTTCGTACTGCACGTGCAGGTCGTGCATGACTTCGGAGATGTCGATCGCCTCCGGACGCACTTTGGTCTGCACGTTGTCCAGCCGGGCAAGCTCGAAGAGCGAGTCGAACAGCCGGTTCACGGCGGCGGCCGCCTTCGCGATCTTCGGCACCACGACGGCGTGCTGATCCGGCACCTGCAGCAGATGGTCCGCGTAGATGGAAAGCGCCATCACCGGCTGGCGCATGTCGTGCGCGGCCGTCGCCAGGAAGCGGTTCTTGGTCTGCACCGCCTGCTCGGCCTGGCGGTTCTTCGCGGCAAGCGAGTCGATCAGCGAATTCTTGTCGAACAGAAGCCCGTAGTTCTTCCTGGCGATGGCATGAAGGTGCCGGCCGACATGGAAGAGAAAGAGCCAGTGGACCAGCGGCAGCAGCAAGGCCCAGAGTTCGTAGGAGACGGTCGCGGTGGTGGTGGACAGCCGATACGCCACACAGCCGAGAGTCACCGCGAAGAAGCTGTTGACGTAAAGGCGCAGCACCGGAGGATGCAGCGCGAGGCTGATGATGGGGAAGCTCACCACGGCTGCAAGGATCATCCAGCAGAGATACTGCTGACTGACCGGAATCCGGTTGAAGAAGAGCGCCGCGGACATGCCCCACACCGCTGCGCTTGCGAACCAGAGCGGCATCATGCGGCGCAGGAAGGCGACGCGCGCCACTCTCGCAGCCGCATAGTGCCGGGCGTAGGTTCGTGCGGCGAAGAAGCGCGCCACTTCGACCAGCAGCAAGGCGCCGAGCCATGCTGCCAAGTGGGCGCCGGGAACATGGCGCCAGCAGATCGCGGCCAGGATCGGCGCCAGACCGGCGGCGATGAGCCGTCGAACGTGGTTTTCGCGCATGAAGCGCTGAATCAGCCGCGAGCCGACGTAGCGCTCCCGCTCCACGGCTCGCCCGTCGTCGTTGCCCGACGCCACATCCATCGAGGCGGTGAGCCAGCCCGGATCGCCGCCCGGCGAGGCCGCGGTTGAAGCCGGCAGTGCCGGACTCAACTGGCCGAAAAAGGACGGGCGCGGGCCGTCGGCCCATGTCTTCTCATTCATCGAACACTCTAACTCCCGCGCCGGGGTGAAGCGTCATCTCTTCTGCCCGGTCGTGAACGCGAAATCGACCTCGGGCGCGAGCCCGCTCACGATGCGCGCGATCGATTTGCCCGACCCGCAGGCGTGGGTCCAGCCCAGGGTGCCGTGGCCGGTGTTGAGGAACAGGTTGGGCAGCCGGGTCGCGCCGACCAGCGGCACGTTGCTGGGCGTGGCCGGACGCAGCCCGGTCCAGAACTGCGCCTGCGCCGCATCGCCGGCGCCAGGAAACAGCTGCTCGACGCGCCGGACGATGGCTTCGCAGCGCACCCGGTTCAGGTCGCGGTCGTAGCCGTTGAGCTCGGCCGTGCCGGCGATGCGCAGCCGGTCGCCCGCAGCCGAGGTGTAGCGCGAGAACACGAGCTTGAATTCGTCGTCCGTCAGCGAGACCTGGTGCGCCTTCGACGCGTCCTTCACGGGCATCGTCACCGAGTAGCCCTTGGCCGGATAGATCGGCAGCCGGATGCCCAGCGGTGCCGCATAGAGCGGGCTCAGCGAACCCATCGCCAGCACGAAGGCATCGCCGCGGATGCGCTGGAAGCGGCCCTCGCTGTCGGTTGCTTCGACATGATCTATGGCGCCGCCTGCCTCGCGCAACGCGGTCACCGTGTGGCTCATCAGGAAGTTCACGCCGGCTGCCGCTGCCAGCGCGACCAGTTCGCGGGCGAAGCGGTTGGCATCGCCGGACTCGTCGTCCGCGGTGTAGGTGGCGCCTGCCAGCTGGGGCCGGATGTGGGCCAGCGCCGGCTCGAGCTTCACCGCGTCGTCGGCCGAGATCACCTGGCGCTCGCAGCCGAGGGCGCGCATCTGTTCGGCCGGCGCGAGCGCGGCATCGAACTCCTTTTGCGTCGTGTAGAAATGCAGGATGCCCTGTGTGCGCTGGTCGTAGCCGATGCCGGTGTCCCGGCGCAGCTGCTGCAGCATGTCGCGGCTGTAGGTGCCCAGGCGCACGATCTGCTCGATGTTGTGGCGGGTGCGCCCGGGTGTGCACTCGCGCAGGAACTGCAGCCCCCAGAGCCACTGGCGCATGTCGGCGCGCAAACGAAAGAGGAGCGGCGCGTCTTCCTTGCCAAGCCATTGCAGCAGCTTCAACGGCGCACCGGGGTTGGCCCACGGCTCGGCATGGCTGACCGAGATCTGGCCGCCGTTCGCAAAGCTGGTTTCGGCGGCCGGGCTGGCCTGCCGGTCGATGACGCTCACTTCGTGGCCGAGTTGCTGGAGGTAGTAAGCCGAAGTGACGCCGAGCAGGCCGGCGCCGAGAACAATCACGCGCATGTCGATAACCTTTGAGAGGTGCAGCGCTCGGATCGCGACGAAACGGAAGCTGTGCAAAAAGGCAAGCGACCGGACGTTGCGTCCAAGGTTGCCGCTCCCCCTGTCCTCGGTACCTGAGAGATTCGCCCGCTGCGCCCGCAGCGGGTTTGCTCCTTCGGTGCATCACATGGTGTGATGGCTCTCCAGTCGGCTTTGACAGTTGGTGCAGTACAGACTCATCGCGTGAGCCGACCTGAGCGTTTATGGGAGTTTGCGCCTTCGGTGGAGCCGCTCGCGCGGCCCGCTCTCCTGCAGTGCGGCGATTGTAGGTGCCCGGCGGCGGCGCGCTACATGCGCCTGAATGCGAACTCCAGCTCGGGCCTGAGCCCGCTCACGATGCGGGCGATCGACTTGCCCGCGCCGCAGGCGTTGGTCCAGCCTCGCGCACCCGGCGCGATATTGAGAAAGAGGTTGCCGAGGCGGGTCTTGCCGATCACCGGCAAACCCGTCCTGCTCACCGCGTGGGCCGCGGTCTCGAACGAGGCGCGCGCTGCGTCGCCGGCGCCGGGCAGCAAGGCCTCAACACGGCGCAGCATGGCCGCGAAGCGATCGGCGTCGGACGCCGCGCACTCGTCGCGCCCGACCCGCACGATGCGCGAAATCCGAAGGTATTCGCCGCCGGGCGCATCGATGCGGCGGATGCGCAGCCGGGTTTCGCGGTCGTGCAGTGCCACGCAAGGCGCCCCGCTCGCGTCCTTGAGCGGCATCGTGACGACGTATTCGCGCCGGAAGCCGAGCGGCACCGGGATCTGCAGCTTCTCGGCATGAATCACGCTGGATGTGCCGAGCGCGAGCACGTAGGCCTGTGCGCGCAGCTCGACCGGCTGGCCGTCCGCATCGAGCAGCTCGACCCGTTCGATGCGGCCGAGGCGCTCCTGCAGCGAAAGCACCGTGTGTCCCATGAGGAAGCGCACCCCGGCCGCACGGCACAGGAAGACCAGGCTTGCGGCGAACTGCGCCGGATCGCGGGCCGGATCGTCCCGCGTGTACGCCGCGCCGGCGACCGCACCGCGGGCCGCCTGCAGCGCCGGTTCGATCTGCAGCGCCTCGTCGGCCGTGAGCAGGCGCTCGTCGCAGCCGAGCTTGCGCCAGTGGGGCGCAAGCGCCTTGCGGGCATCAAAGGCCGCTGCATCGGAGTAGAGGCTCAGCATGCCCGCAGTGCGTGGGCCGTGGGGCACGCCGGCCTCGTCGCGCAGGGCACGCACGCTTTCGCGGCTGTAGGCGCCGAGCCGGACCAGATGCTCCATACGGTGGGTCTTGTGCGACCCGCCGATGGCACGGTCGATCAGGCTGGTGAATCCCTGCCGGAGGCTGTCGTGCAGCCGTGTCCATGTTGCGCGAGTTGCAGCGTCGGCCGACGCACGTCGATGCAGTTCGGCAGCGACAGTGGCGGTGCAGGCTGCGCCGGCCCTTCCGCGGGCCTTGGCCGCGGGCGTGTCGTGCCGGTCGACCACGGTCACTTCATGACCCAGCTGCTGAAGGTAATAAGCCGAGGTGACGCCGAGCAGCCCGGCGCCGAGTACAACCACGCGCATGTCCGAATCCTTGTGGGATGAGTGATGCAGCGACCGAACCAAGTGGGTCACCTGGAGGGTCATGGAAGCTTGCGCCGCCGGTGGGATGCGCTGTGCATCCGGATGTCTGCGCGGGGATTCTAGTTCCGGGCTGGGGTTTACCCGAGTGCTCGGGGCGACTGCCGCCTCTCAGGCGCGGCGCAGGCGCGTGAAAAGCTCGAACTCCCAGTTGCGCATGCCCAACAGCAGGGTGTAGCCCTCGCGCTTGTCGGGAGACAGCTTCTGGTCGGTCTGGTGCTGCTGCGCGAAATCCTGCGCGACCCGCTGCAGCCGTTCGAGGAAGGCCGGCGCGAGCGATCGGCTGATCGAGCCGTGGACCAGCAGCAGCCCCTCGGCCGGCCCGTCGAAGCCGCCCCGGTAGTAGTCGAGCACCACGTTTTCGCGGAAGAAATCCATCACCGGCCCATGCGGACGCCAGCGGAAAGTCTTGGCCAGCTTCAGCCGGTACCGGTTCAGCGGCCGGAGTTCGATGATGCCGATGCGGTCGAGCTGCGCCAGGTAGCCGATGCATTCGGCATCGCTGATGCGGTAGGCGGCCACGATCTGCTCCAGCGTCCACTGGCTCAGCACGCAGATGGCCAGCAGCAGCAGCTTCTTGTCCCTGACCACTGCCTTTTCCTGTTCGAGCGTGAGCTCCTTCAGGAGCGGCTGCGCATCGGCCACCCGGCGGGCCAGTTCGGCGAAGTCGATCTTGAGCGCGCGGCAGATCGCATCGACCCGGGTGAGCGGCATGTCGCCCTTGGCCAGCATCCGCTTGACGCTCGATTCGGCCATGTCGAGCGAGCGGGCGAGGTCGGCATAGGTCATGCGGGCGGTCTTGAGTTCGTGCTTCAGGGCGAGGACGAGGTCGACGGTGGTGCTCATGGCGAGAGTATCTCCGGTTGATACCGCAGGTCGTGCAAAACGGCGCCGTATCGATTCTCGATGCTCATCTGCCGGTCGGCAACCTACATTGCGCCGCTCACACACCCACCGGAGTCCGCCATGTTCCTGCCTTCGCTCGCTCGCCGCGAATTCGGCCTGCTGATCTTTTTCGGCCTGCTCTCGATCCTGGCCCTGGCCGGACCGGCCTTGACCGCGCCGGCCGCCGTCGGCATGCCATTTGCCGACGACCGCGCCTGGAACGGCCTGCCCAACGCGGTGGACGTGCTGAGCAACCTGCCGTTTGCCGTGATCGGCATCTGGGGCCTGCGCTGGCTGCACTGGATCGACCGGGCGCACGACCGCGCGCAGGATGCGGGGCTGCAGCGCCAGCCGCCGGTCGACACCTTCGACTGCGCCTGGATGTTCTTCGCCGGGCTGCTGCTCACCGCGGCCGGCTCGGCCTTCTATCACCTGCAGCCGGACGGCCTGCGGCTTGCTGCCGACCGCGCCGGCATGGCGGTGGCGTTCGCGGGCCTGATCGGCTGTGCCGTCTGCGAGCGGGTGAGTGCACGCGCCGGCTGGCCCGCCGCCTGGTTCACCCTGGCCGGCGGACTGCTGGCCGTGGCGGTGAGCCAGCAAACCGGCAACCTGCTTCCATGGGCGCTGGTCCAGTTCGGCGGCATGGCGCTGGTGCTTGCACTGGCGCTGGTACGGCCTGCCAGCGGCGCCATCGGCTTGAAGCTGGGCTGGGTCGTCTTTTTCTATGCGCTGGCCAAGCTGTTCGAGTTGTCGGACCAGGCGATCTACCAGGCGACGGGTCAAGTGGTTTCCGGTCACAGCCTCAAGCACCTGGTGGCCGCCCTTGCCGCGCTGCCGCTGCTGCATGCGCTGCAGGCGCTGGGGCGGCAGACGCTGCGGCACAATCCGGGCGCGGCCGCCCTGACGGCCTGAGGAACCCGCCAGGGCTGTTCGAATGATCCCATCCGCCGAAGCGACCCACGCCCGCGCGCCTGACGCGAACGCGCACGCGAACCAGTTCGCCTTGCTGAACCAACGGCGCTTCGCCCCGTTCTTCTGGACGCAGTTTGCCGGTGCGGCGAACGACAACCTGTTCAAGTTCGCCTTCACGGTGATGGTGACCTACCAGCTGCAGCTCGGCTGGATGCCGCCGGCCATGGCGGGCCTGGCGATCGGCGCGCTCTTCATCCTGCCGTTCCTGCTGTTCTCGGCCACCGCGGGCCAGCTCACCGACAAGTACGACAAGACGAAGATGATCCGCTTCGTCAAGAACCTCGAGATCGCGATCATGCTGGTGGCGGCCTGGGGTTTCGTGCGCGCCGATGCGGTCGTGCTGCTGGCCTGCGTGTTCCTGATGGGGCTGCATTCCACCCTGTTCGGGCCGGTCAAGTTCGCCTACCTGCCGCAG
>JANOCL010000140.1:0-3008 GCA_031412135.1 Variovorax sp.
CGGTTGCAAAATGGGAAGCATCCCCCTAAATCGGACTGGAAAGCTCCTATTCGATATGCGCCTCACTCACCTTGCCGATTATGCGGTCGTAATGATGACCGCCGCCGCCCGACGGCCGGTTGCTGCTTGCCTGTCCGCGACCGAGCTTGCCGACGAGACCGGCGTGCCCTTGCCGACCGCGCAGAAATTGATGCAGCGTCTTGCGTCCGCGGGCCTGCTGACGGGCACGCGGGGTGCGGGTGGCGGCTACGCGCTGGCGCGTGCCGTGACCGAGATCAGCCTGGCCGATATCGTTGAGGCGGTCGAAGGCCCGATCGCCATGACCCAGTGCAGCGGCAGCGACGAGCCGTCGGATTGCGCGCTTGATTCACATTGCCGGATCAAGCCGCACATGGGAATCGTCGGTGAAGCCGTTCGTGGGGCCTTAAGTTCGGTGACCCTGGAGCAATTGGCCTGCACCCCTGCGAAGGCAGGGGCCCAGACGCGCGCAGCGCCCTCTTTCGGCAGCGAAGCGGCGGCTTCGCCGGGCTGGGCTCCTGCCTTCGCAGGAGTACGAAGATGACCGACCGCGTCGACGACATCCCGGCCCCCAACGCCGAGTTCCGCGAGGCAATTGCCAAAGACTATGAATGGGGCTTCAGCTCGGACATCGAGCAGGAGTTCGCGCCCAAGGGCCTGTCCGAGGACACGGTGCGCTTCATCTCGGCCAAGAAGAATGAGCCCGAGTGGATGCTCGAGTGGCGGCTCAAGGCGTATCGCGCGTGGCTGGAGATGGAGGAAATCGACTGGGCCAAGCTCGACATTCCGGCAATCGATTACCAGGACGCTTATTATTACGCCGCGCCCAAGACAAAGCCGAAACTCGGCAGCCTGGACGAGGTCGATCCCGAGATCCTGCGTGTCTACGAGAAGCTCGGCATCCCGATCGAGGAGCAGAAGGTGCTCGCCGGAGTCGACGGCGCGCGAAAGGTTGCGGTCGACGCGGTATTCGACAGCGTCAGCGTCGCGACCACCTTCCGCGAGGAATTGCTGCGCGCGGGTGTGATCTTCCTGTCGATCTCCGAGGCGATTCAGCAATATCCGGAATACATCAAAAAGTATCTCGGCAGCGTGGTGCCGCAGCGCGACAATCTGTTCGCCTGCCTCAACGCCGCGGTCTTCTCGGACGGCACCTTCGTCTATGTGCCAGAGGGCGTGCGTTGCCCGATGGAATTGTCGACCTATTTCCGAATCAACGCCGAGAATACCGGCCAGTTCGAACGCACCCTGATCGTCGCCGAAAAGGGCAGCTACGTTAGCTATCTCGAAGGCTGCACCGCGCCGATGCGCGACGAAAACCAGCTGCACGCCGCAGTGGTCGAGATTTACGCGCACGAGGATGCCGAGGTGAAATACTCGACCGTCCAGAACTGGTATCCGGGCGATGCCGAGGGCAAGGGCGGCATCTTCAACTTCGTCACCAAGCGGGCATTGTGTGCCGGCGCGCGGAGCAAGGTGTCGTGGACGCAGGTCGAGACAGGAAGCGCGATCACCTGGAAATATCCGTCGTGCATTCTCAAGGGCGACGGGAGCGTCGGCGAATTTTACTCGATCGCCCTGACCAACAATCGCCAGCAGGCCGATACCGGCACCAAGATGATCCACATTGGCAAGAACACGCGCTCGACCATCGTGTCGAAGGGGATCAGTGCGGGCCGGTCGAACAACACGTATCGCGGGCTGGTCCGCGTGCTTCCGAATGCCGAGAATGTCCGCAACTTCACCCAGTGCGATTCATTGCTGCTGGGCAGCGAAAGCGGCGCGCACACGGTGCCTTACATCGAGGTAAAGAACCCGACCGCGACGATCGAGCATGAGGCAACCACTTCAAAGATCAGTGACGACCAATTGTTCTACGCAATGTCGCGCGGACTGGACGCGGAAAGCGCCGTCGCCCTTATCGTCAACGGCTTCGCGCGCGAAGTGCTCAAGCAGCTGCCGATGGAGTTCGCGGTCGAGGCGCAGAAGCTGCTGGGGATCAGTTTGGAAGGGAGCGTGGGCTAGGTGCTTTGTATCGAAAATCTTCACGCGACCGTTGCCGGCAAGCCTATTCTCAACGGGCTGACCCTGACCGTTCCGACGGGCGAAATCCATGCGATCATGGGACCGAACGGAGCGGGGAAGTCGACGCTCGCCTACGTGCTCGGCGGTCGGCCGGGGTATGAAGTCACCGCCGGCACCGTGATAGTCGACGGGCAGGATCTGCTCGCGCTCGAACCGCACGAACGCGCCACTTCCGGCCTATTCCTCGGCTTCCAATATCCGGTCGAGATTCCCGGCGTGTCCTATCTCCAGTTCCTCCGCGAAAGCCTCAACGCGCAGCGTCGCTCGCGCGGGGACGCGGACCTTAGCGGCGCAGAATTCATTCGTCTCGCCAAGGCCCAGGCGGCGACACTTGGCATGGACGCCGACATGCTCAAACGTCCGGTCAACGTTGGCTTTTCGGGCGGTGAGAAGAAGCGCGCCGAGATGGTCCAGATGGGCATTATGGCCCCGCGCCTTGCGATCCTCGACGAGACTGACAGCGGGCTCGACATCGATGCGTTGAAATCCGTCGGCGCGGGGATCAACTCGATCATGCGCGCGCCCGACAAATCCGTGCTGCTGATCACCCATTACCAGCGCCTGCTCGATTACGTCCGCCCAGACCGGGTGCACGTGCTTTCGAAAGGCCGGATCGTCCGTTCAGGCGGCCCAGAACTGGCGCACGAACTCGAACGCGAAGGCTATGTCGAGGTGGCCGCGTGAACGCCCTTCCGACCCGCAAGTTGGAGGCGTTTCGCTATGCCGACATCGATGCCCTAGCGTCGGTTTGGAACGATCTAGCGCAACCTGAAATCATCGAAATTGCTGCGCAGCAAAAGCTGCAGCAAATCTGGTTGCCAGGCGCTGAAGAAGTGCAAGTCCGCCGCGTGGAAATGACGCTGCTTGCGGGCGCGTCGGCAAGCATTTTCGCGCTCAACACTGCG
>JANOCL010000141.1:0-7143 GCA_031412135.1 Variovorax sp.
GCGAGTTTGCGGCCCGCCCCCGTTTCGCGAGCAACGCAGGTTGCCCGAAGCGAAGCGCAGGGTCGCAGACAGTGGGGTCGCCTTTTCTTTGCTTACTTTCTTTTGGCGAAGCAAAAGAAAGTGAGTCGCCTGCCGGGGCGAAATCCCGGCCTCAGGACTAAAGACAACACAACACCCAAGCAAAGGCCCAGTGCCCTCACCCCAACCCTCTCCCGAAGGGAGAGGGAGCAAGAAAGGGAGAGGGAGCAAGACACACCATGAGCCTTCTCAAAGTCAGCGAACTCGGCAAGTCCTTCGGCGGCGTGAAAGCGGTCGACGGCATCAGCTTCGACCTTGCGGCAGGGGAACTGCTCGCGCTCATCGGGCCGAACGGCGCGGGCAAGTCGACCACCTTCAACATGGTCAACGGCCAGCTCAAGGCCGATCGCGGATCGATCCTGCTCGACGGCGAAGAACTCATCGGCCGCAAGCCGCGCGCGATCTGGCGCATGGGCGTGGGTCGAACTTTCCAGATCGCTGAGACCTTCGCTTCGCTCACCGTGGTCGAGAACGTGCAGATGGCGCTGCTCTCGCACGACGGAAAACTGTTCTCCACCTGGCACCGCGCCGCCGACCACAAGCGCGACGAGGCACTGGCGCTGCTCGACCAGGTCGGCATGAAGGCACAGGCCGACCGGCCCTGCAGCGTGCTTGCCTATGGCGACGTGAAGCGGGTCGAACTCGCCATCGCAATGGCCAATGCGCCAAAGCTGCTGCTGATGGACGAGCCCACCGCAGGCATGGCACCGAAGGAGCGCAATTCGCTGATGGCATTGACCAAGCAACTGGTGATCGAACGCGGCATGGCGGTGCTCTTCACCGAACACAGCATGGACGTGGTGTTCGCCTATGCAGACCGCATGATCGTGCTGGCGCGCGGCCGGCTCATCGCGCAGGGCAAGCCGCTCGAAATACGCGACCATCCGAAAGTGCAGGAGGTGTACTTCGGCAGCGGCAAGACCTTCGAGAAGATCGCCGAGAAGGCAGCGGCCGTGGCCGCCATCACAGGAGCTTCGGCATGAGCACGACGCATGAAGTGCTGCTCGAAGCCAAGGCGCTCGCCGCCTGGTACGGCGCGGCGCAGATCCTTTACGACGTCGACCTCGAAGTGCGGCGCGGCGAAGTGGTCGCGCTCATGGGGCGCAACGGCGCCGGCAAGTCGACCACGCTCAAGACGCTGATCGGCATGCTCGCCAAGCGCCGCGGCAGCATTCGCTTTCTGGGCCACGACATTTCAAAGAGCGAGCCGCACCTGGCCGCCAAACTCGGCCTCGGCTTCGTGCCGGAAGACCGCCGCGTGTTCACCGATCTCACCGTGATGGAGAACCTCGAGGTCGGCAAGCAGCCGGCGCGCCGCTGGGCCGATGGCACCGACGCGCCGCTGTGGACGCCCGAGCGTTTGTTCAAGCTGTTCCCCAACCTCGGCGAGATGCCCAACCGACCCGGCGGGCGCATGAGCGGCGGCGAGCAGCAGATGCTGACCGTGGCCCGCACGCTGATGGGCAACCCCTACCTGGTGCTGCTCGACGAGCCGTCCGAAGGCGTGGCGCCGGTCATCGTGGAGCAGATGGCCAACATGATCCTGGAGCTCAAGGCGCAGGGCGTGAGCATCCTGCTGTCGGAGCAGAACATGCACTTCGCCGAACTGGTGTCCGACCGCGCCTACGTGCTCGAAAAAGGGCAGATCCGCTACCAGGCGTCGATGGCGGAACTTGCGGCCAACGACGAGGTTCGCCGCGCGTATTTGAGCGTCTGATCACACGGTTTATACAAGGAGCCCGCACCATGCACGACACCTGCCGCAGAACCTTTATCCAGTCCACCGCCGCCCTCGGCCTGGCTGGCCTCTCGGCGCCGCTCTTCGCCGCCGCGAAGGTCAAGCCGGCGGCCAGTGCCGCGCTGATCGTGGTCGACGTGCAGAACTGCTTCGTCGATGGCGGCACGCTGCCGGTCAAGGGCGGTGCCGAGGTGGTGCCGGTCATCAATGCGCTGGCCGGCGCGTTCGCCAATGTGGTGGTCACGCAGGACTGGCACACGCAGGGTCATGCATCGTTCGCCAGCACGCATGCGGGGCAGAAGCCTTTCAGCAGCATCAAGATGAGCTATGGCAGCCAGGTGCTGTGGCCCGACCATTGCGTGCAGGGCACCGAAGACGCCGCCCTGCACAAGGACCTGAAGCTGCCCACCGCGCAGGTGATCATCCGCAAGGGCTTCAACAAGGGCGTCGACAGCTATTCGGCCTTCGAGGAAGCCGACCGCAAGACCGCCACCGGACTCGGCGGCTACCTCAAGCAGCGCGGCATCAAGACGGTGTTCGTCGCCGGCCTGGCCACCGATTTCTGCGTTGCGTGGACCGCGCTCGATGCGCGCAAGGCAGGCTTCGAGGTGTACGTGATCGAGGATGCGACCCGCGCCATCGACCTGAACGGTTCGCTCGCCGCGGCCTGGAAGCAGATGACGGCAAAAGGCGTCAAGCGAATCCAGTCGTCCGACATCGCGAGCGCCTGACGCAGACTCGCGGATGCCCGACCAGTTCGCACTGACGGTCAACGGTCGCAGCGTCGAACTCGCGGTGCCGCGCGCGGCGACGCTGCTGCATGTGCTGCGCAACGACCTGGGGCTGAACGCCCCCAAGTACGGCTGCGGGCTGGGGCAGTGCGGCGCCTGCACGGTCTGGGTCGACGGCATCGCCGCGCGGGCTTGCGTGATACCCGCGCAGGGCGTTGCCGGACGCGCCATCACCACGCTGGAGGGCCTGGGCTCGCGCGGCAGATGGCATCCGGTACAGCAGGGTTTCGAGGACGCGCAGGCTGCGCAGTGCGGCTACTGCCTGAACGGCATGGTGATGCAGGCGGCAGCGCTGCTTGCGCGCAATGCGCATCCGAGCGATGCCGAGATCAGGAGCGAACTCTCGGGCAACCTGTGCCGCTGCGGCACGCACGTCGAGATCGTTGCCGCAGTGCATCGTGCCGCACTGCTGATGGCGGGGGACGCAGCCAAGTGACGCGGCGCGCCGACCTGCCGCGCAACCGGAGCGATTTTCTGCAGGCCGACGGCGTGCTGGTGGTGCTGCGGCAGACGCCACCTGCGCCGCCGCCGGCCGAGGGCCAGCCCCCACTCGTGTCCGGCAATCCGGCCGAGGGCCCCGAAATTTTGCTCGCGTTGTGGGACGACGGCAGCGTCACCGCGCTGCACGGGCATGTCGATCTGGGCACCGGCTTGCAGACCGCGCTGGCGCAGATCGTGGCCGAAGAGCTCGACCTGCCGCTGGCGCAGATCCGCATGGTGCTGGGAGACACCGCGCGCGCGCCCAACCAGGGCGCGACCATTGCCAGCGCGTCGCTTCAGATCCATGCCGCGCCGCTGCGGCTGGCCTCTGCGCAGGCCCGCGGCTGGCTCATCGCGCAAGCCTCCGAGCGCTTCGGCATGCAGCCCTCGCGGCTGTCGGCGCAGGACGGCCGCGTCGTCGCCGGCGACGATCCGGCCTTCGCCATCGCATTCGGCGAGCTGGTCGCAGGCGCGCGCACCGTGCTATTGCTCGACGGCGCCACACGGCCGAAAAATCCGCAGGACTACCGCGTCGTCGGCACGTCGGTGCCGCGCGTCGACATACCGGCCAAGCTCGCCGGCGAGCCGGTGTTCGTGCACGACATGCGCGTGCCCGGCATGCTGCACGGCCGGGTGGTGCGCCCGCCCTACGCGGGGGCCGACCATGGCGACTACATCGGCAACACGCTCGAATCGGTGGACGAGTCGTCCATCGCGCACATCCCGGGCATTCGCGCGGTGGTGGTCATCCGCGACTTCGTCGGCATCGTGGCCGAACGCGAGGAACATGCCGAGCAGGCATTGCGCGAGCTGCGCGTGGTCTGGAAACCATGGCCCGGCCTGCCGTCGCTGGACGATCTCGAAGGCGCCATCCGCGCCAACCCGTCGACGCAGCGATTGTTGGTCGACGAAGGCGATGTCGATGCCGCCCTGGCGGCGGCCGCCAAGCCGATGCCCCGCACCTATGTCTGGCCGTATCAGATGCATGCGTCGATCGGCCCGTCGTGCGCGCTGGCCGACTGGCAGCCCGAAGGCGGCGACGGCATCCGCCTGCGCGTCTGGGCGGGCTCGCAGAACCCGCACGTGCTGCGCGCCGATCTGGCCCGGCTCATGGAACTGGACGACACCGCGGTCGACGTGGTGCGCATGGAGGCCGCCGGCTGCTACGGCCGCAACGGCGCCGACGACGTCGCGGCCGATGCGGCGCTGCTCGCACGCGCGGCCGGCGCGCCGGTGCGGGTGCAGCTCACGCGCGAGCAGGAGCATGCGTGGGAACCCAAGGGCGCGGCGCAGCTGATGCAGGTCGACGGCGGGCTCGACGCCGGGGGCGGTGTCGCCGCCTACGACTTCGAGACCTCCTATCCGTCGAACGGCGCGCCCACACTGGCGCTGCTGCTCACCCGCACCATCGAGCCGGTGGCGCAGGCCTTCGAGATGGGCGACCGCACCGCGCGCCCGCCCTACGCCTGGCGCAACCTTCGGGTCAAGGTGAACGACATGGCGCCGATCGTGCGCGCCTCGTGGCTGCGCGGCGTGTCGGCCTTGCCCAGTTCCTTCGCGCACGAGTCCTACGTCGACGAGCTGGCCACCGCGGCCGGCGTCGATCCGGTCGCGTTCCGGCTGCGCCACCTGCACGACCCTCGCGCGGCCGAGCTGGTGCGCGAGACAGCGCAGAAGGCCGGCTGGCGCATGCGCACCGGCCCGCAGGAAGATGCCGACGGCGATCACCCTTCAAGGCGCGCTGACGCGCGCGTGGGCCCCGGCGGCGACGTCCTGTTCGGCCAGGGCTTTGCCTACGCCCGCTACGTGCACAGCAAATGGCCCGGCTTCGGCGCGGCCTGGTCCGCATGGGTGGCGGATGTCGAGGTCAACCGCAAGACCGGCGAAGTGCATGTGCGCCGGGTGGTGGTCGGGCACGACGCGGGGTTGATGGTCAACCCCGCGGGCGTCGAGCACCAGATCCACGGCAATGTGATCCAGACCACCAGCCGCGCGCTGAAGGAGCGGGTGCGGTTCGCGCCGCAGGACGCACCCGACGCCGGCGTGGTCGCGAGCCGCGAATGGGGAAGCTACCCGATCGTCAACTTCCGCGACGTGCCGGTGATCGAGATCGTGCACATGCAGCGTCCGGGCGAGCCTTCGCTCGGTGCGGGCGAGTCGTCGTCGGTGCCCGGCACCGCCGCGATCGCGAACGCGATCTTCGCTGCCACCGGCGTGCGCTTCCGGGCGCCGCCCTTCCCGCCCGAAGTGGTGCGGGCGGCTTTGCTCCCACTCCCTCCGGGAGAGGGCTGGGGTGAGGGCACGCGACGTGCCGATGGTGGCGCAGCAGTGCCCCCATCCCAGCCTTCCCCCGGCAGGGGAAGGAGCAAGACTGCTGCGGCCATCGCACTCGTACTCGGCGGCATCGGCGTCATCGCCGGCCTCATGGGCTGGCGCTCCGTCATCGCGCCCGTCGCCTTCAATGCCCCCGCCTACAGCCTGCAAACCGTCGAGCGCGGCCGCGTGCTGGCCTCGATCGGCGATTGCGCCGTCTGCCACACCGCCACCGGCGGCGCACCCAACGCCGGCGGCCGGGCGATGGAAACGCCCTTCGGCACGCTCTACGCCACCAACCTCACGCCTGATGCCGAGACCGGCCTCGGCCGCTGGTCCTTCACCGCCTTCCAGCGTGCGATGCGCGAAGGCATCTCGCGCGACGGGCATCACCTGTATCCGGCCTTTCCGTACACCGCGTTCGCCAAGACCAGCGACGACGACCTGCAGGCGCTGTATGCCTACTTCATGTCGCTGCCGGCGGTGCGCGCGCCGACGCCGCCTGCCGAGCTCCGGTTTCCGTTCAGCCTGCGGCCGCTGATGGCCGGCTGGAATGCGCTGTTCCACGATCCGTCGCCCTTGCAGCCGGCCCCGCAGCAGAGCGCCGAATGGAACCGCGGCGCCTACCTCGTCAATGGGCTCGGCCATTGCGGCGCCTGCCACACCCCGCGCAATGCGATGGGGGCGGAGCAGGGCGGCGCCGCCTTCCTCTCGGGTGCGATGGTCGACGGTTGGGAGGCGCCGGCGCTGACCTCGCTTTCGACCTCGGCCGTGCCATGGAATGCCGATGCGCTCTACCGCTATCTGCGCCACGGCCATGCGCCGCAGCACGGCATTGCCGGCGGGCCGATGGCCGAGGTGGTGCGTGAACTCGGCGCAGTACCCGACGAAGACATCCGCGCGATGGCGACCTACCTCGCTGCGTTCAATCCGCCGCTGGGCGAGGCCGACGCCGCCGCGCAGGCGCAGCAGATCGTCGCCACCGCAGCGCTCGGCCAAGGGCGTTTGCTCGGCCCTGCGCAGCGCATGTTCGACAGTGCGTGCGCCGCCTGCCACCACGATGGCGACGGGCCGACGTTGCTTGGCGTCAACACGCCGCTCGCTTTGAACAGCAGCCTCACCAGCGCGCGGCCCGACAACCTGCTGCAAAGCATTCTCGACGGCGTGCGCGAGCCCGCTGCGCGCGACATCGGCTTCATGCCCGCCTTCCGTGATTCGCTCGACGATGCGCAGATTGCCGAGCTCGCCGGCTACATGCGCGCGCGCTTCGCGCCGCAGGCGCCGCCATGGAAAGATCTGCCGGCAGAGGTGGCGCGCATTCGCGCACGCTGAACCGAAAATCGCGCATTTCCCTGGAGACACACGCATGCTTCCCAACATTCCATCCGTCCTGCCCCGGGACGCCGAACGCGCCACCCTGATCGGCCGCCTCTGGCAGCCTGGCGTCGGCCCCACGCCGGTCATCGTGCGAGACGGCGCATTGCACGACATCTCGCGCATCGCGCCGACCGTGAGCCAGCTGCTCGAACTCGACGATGCAGCAGCCGTCGTGCGCCGAAGCCTCGACGACGGCAGCGCGCCGCGCATCGCGATGCTCGACGCCGTGCTCGCCAACTGCGACGAGACGAAGCGCGATCCCGCGCAGCCGTGGCTGCTCGCGCCCTGCGACCTGCAGGCCGTCAAGGCCAGCGGCGTGACCTTCGTCGCCAGCCTGCTCGAACGCGTGATCGAGGAACAGTCGCG
>JANOCL010000142.1:0-11447 GCA_031412135.1 Variovorax sp.
CGGGCACTACATGCTGTACGCGATCGACGACGCAGGCGTGCCATCGGTCGGCAAGATCGTGAAGCTGGAGGCGAGCTGGGCCAAGGTGGCCGATCAGGGCCAGTCGTTCAGCCTGCCGTCGGCCACCGTCGTGCAGTACGGCACCGCGGAGAACTCGGTTCAGAAGACCGTGTCCGGCACGGTGAATTGCAACAACGGGTTCTTTGCGACGAATCCGGCGCCGACGGTTTCGAAGACCTGCCAGGTCCTCGCGCCCAAAGCCTCCGGCGTCGTGCTCGGCACCGCCTTGCCCGCGGCCGACCGAACGGTGGCTGCGGAAGGCGGCGCACTCGACATGACGGGCCCGACCGTCGTGAACTACGGCACCGGTACGCGCTGGGTCGAGAAGATCGTCAATGGCGCGGCGACCTGCAGCAACACCTTCTTCGGCTCCGACCCGGCCCCGCAGGTGGTGAAGTCCTGCGTCGCAGACGCAGGCACGACCGGTCAACCACCACCGCCACCACCGCCACCGCCACCCCCTCCGCCACCGCCTCCACCCGCTCCGCCGCCGAGCGGAACGACACTGGCGAACGAAGGCGGCACTTTCACCGTCGCGACCGCAACCCTGGTGCGCTACGGCGCCGACACGCGCTGGGTCGAAAAAACCGTCACCGGCACCGCACCCTGCACCAACGCGTACTTCGGCACCGACCCGGCGCCGTTCGTGGTGAAGTCGTGCGTCACCAGCACAGGCACCGCACCACCACCACCACCACCACCACCGCCCCCGCCGCCCCCGCCGCCCGCTCCGCCGCCGAGCGGAACGACACTCGCGAACGAAGGCGGCACCTTCAACGTCGCGACCGCGACCCTGGTGCGCTACGGCGCCGACACGCGCTGGGTCGAGAAAACCGTTACCGGCACCGCACCTTGCACCAACACGTATTTCAGCACCGACCCGGCGCCGTTCGTGGTGAAGTCGTGCAGGAAGGCGAGCTAGCCGGCTCGTCGCGGCAGTCGTTTCGACCCGACTCGGTCGCCCGAGCGACGAGCTCGTGCGCCATCTAGCAGACCAGTTCCAAGGCGCGCCCGTCCGCTGAAACCAGCGTGCGCCACTCGCGGGTTTTCCGCTATACAAACATCGGCCTAAGTTGTATACAGTTTGGCGTACACAACGGTGAACCATCCAGGAATCTGCGTTGACTGCTTCTTTCAATTCATCCTACCGGCCCGTCGAGTCGATCTCGGCGGTGCTTCTGAACCTGTTCCTGAGCGGCGCCAGGCAGGACGACCACCCCATCATCGCGGCGGCCAGGCAAGCCGAAGCACACTGACCATTCACCCACCGGAGAACGCAATGCAGAGCACCAGCCACGGCATCCCGGGCGCGGACGCGCGCCTCATCAACGAGGACCTCGCGCCCGTTACCGGCGCGAAGAAAACCTGGAGTTCCTACAGCGTGTTCGCGATGTGGATGTCCGACGTGCACAGCGTCGGCGGCTACACCTTCGCGGCCAGCCTGTTCCTGCTCGGCCTTTCGGGCTGGCAGGTGCTGGCGGCGCTGGTGATCGGCATCGTCATCGTCAACGTGCTCATGAACTGGATCGGCAAGCCGAGCCAGCAGCACGGCATTCCGTTCCCGGTGATGGCGCGCGTCAGCCTGGGCGTGATGGGCGCCAACTTCGCGGCGGTGATCCGGGGCGTGGTCGGCATCGTCTGGTATGGCGTGCAGACCTACTTCGCGTCCAAGGCGGTCGCCACGCTGGTGCTGGTGTTCTTTCCGGGAGCGGCGTCGCTGCAGGCCACGAGCCTGCTGCGGCTCGACCTGCTGGGCTGGGGCTGCTTTCTCTTCATGTGGTTCTTTCAGCTGCTGATCTTCCAGCGCGGCATGGAGGCCATCCGCAAGTTCATCGACTTCTGCGGCCCGGCGGTCTACATCGTGATGTTCCTGCTCATGGGCTGGATCATCTGGAAGGCCGGCTGGGACTCGCTCGACCTCACCCTGAGCGACAAGGTGCTGACCGGGGCCGAGTCGTTCGTCGCCATGGGCAGCGCCATCCTGCTGGTGGTGGCCTACTTCGCCGCGCTGCTCTTGAACTTCGGCGACTTCTCGCGCTTTGCCAAGACCGAGCGCGACATGAAGGTCGGCAACTTCCTCGGCCTGCCGGTCAACTTCATCCTGTTCGCGATCATCGTGGTGGTGGTCACCGCCGGCAGCGCCAAGGTGTTCGGCCACATGATCATGGACCCGGTCGAGATCGTTGCGCGCATCGACAACAAGTGGGCGGTGGTGCTCGGCAGCATCACCTTCGTCATCGCGACGATGGGCATCAACATCGTCGCCAACTTCGTCTCGCCGGCCTACGACATCGCCAACCTGTTCCCGAAGCATGTCAACTTCAAGAAGGGCGGCCTGATCGCATCGATCCTCGCGGTGCTGGTGTGCCCCTGGATCTTCGTCGACAGCCCGCAGGCGATCACCGTCTTCGTGAGCGTCTTCGGCGCGGTACTGGCACCGATGTTCGGCGTGATGGTGGCCGACTTCTACCTGCTCAAGAAACAGGTGATCGACGTCGAGCAGCTTTACACGATGGCACCCGGCGGCCGCTACCACTACGACGGCGGCTGGAACAAGGTGGGGCTGGTCGCGCTCGGGCTGGCCAGCACCCTGTCGATCGGCTGGGAGCTCTGCACCCAGCTGCTCAAGGTGCTGCCCGCGAACAACTTCGGCTGGGTGATCGGCGCGGTGGCCGGCGCGGTGATCTACCTGGCGATGATGCGGGCCGCCAAGCGCACCTGAGGCCCGGGCTCAGAGCATTGCCAGCGGCTGCTTGCGCGTCGGCGGCGGATGCAGGCGATCGATGGCCGCCAGGTCTTCGGGGCTCAGGTGCAGTTCGGCGGCCGCCAGGTTGTCGCGCAGGTGCTGTTCGCGCACGGCCTTGGGGATGGCGACCACGCCGGGCTGCGCGAGCACCCACGCCAGCGCGAGCTGCGCGGCCGTCGCGCCGAGCCTTTGCGCGATCTCCGCCAGCGCCGCATCGGCCGCGAGCGCGCCCTGGTCGATCGGGCTGTAGGCCATCAGCGGCATGCGCCTCGCGCGCTGCCACGGCAGCAGGCTGAACTCCGGGCCGCGCTCACCCACCGAGTAGTAGACCTGGTTCACCGCGCAGTCGAGCCCGGGGCCGCAGACGGCGGCGAGCTCATCCATGTCGCCGGTGTCGAAGTTGCTCACGCCCCACTGTCCGATGCGCCCCTGTGCCACCAGCGCGCGCATCGCGTCGCAGGTCGCCGCGAGCGCATGGTCGCCGCGCCAGTGCAGCAAATAAAGGTCGACATGGTCCAGCCCCAGCCGCGCCAGGCTGCGCTCGCAGGCGGCGGGCGTGCCCTTGCGGCTGGCGTTGTGCGGATAGACCTTGCCGACGACGAAGAGCTCCTCGCGCTTCACGTCGCCGGCGCGCAGCGCCTCGGCCACGGCTCGACCGATGACCTCCTCGGCGCCGCCCTCGCCGTACATCTCGGCGGTGTCGATCAGCCGGTAGCCCATCTCGATGGCTGCGCGCAAGGCGGCGACCTCCGCCATGCGCCGATCGGGCGCTTCGCCCATCCGCCAGGTGCCCAGGCCGAGAACCGGCATCCGCGGGCCGGTGGGAAGTTCAATGGTCTGCATCGGGGGCATCGTAGCCAACGCAGGGAATACCCGCACACAACTTTTCCCATTCTTGCCTACATTGCTTGTATGCAAGATTTATTGTTCTTGCATGCAACCAACACGGAGATATTCCATGCCCCGTTTCGCCAAATCGCTCTTCGGTCAGGTGGTCATCGCGCTGGTGCTCGGCGTGCTGGCGGGCCTTTTCGTTCCCGACTTCGCCGTCAAGCTCAAGCCGCTCGGCGACGGCTTCATCAAGCTGATCAAGATGATCATTCCGGTGCTGGTGTTCTGCGTGGTGGTGCATGGCATCGCCGGCGCGGGCGACCTGCGGCGCGTCGGCCGCGTCGGGGTGAAGGCGCTGATCTATTTCGAGGTGCTGACAACCCTGGCGCTGGCGCTCGGGCTGGTGCTGGCCTTCGTGTTCAAGCCGGGCGTCGGCATGAACGTCGACCCGGGCACGCTCGACGCCGCGGCGATGAGCGCCTACGCGTCGAACGCCGACAAGCTCACCAGCGGCGGCACGGTCGACTTCCTGATGAAGCTGATCCCGACCACGGTGGTCAATGCCTTCGCCACCGGCGACGTGCTGCAGGTGCTGCTGTTCGCGGTGCTGTTCGGCTGCGCGCTGGCGCTGCTCGGCCCGCGCGGCAAGCCGGTGGGCGACTTCATCGACACGCTGTCGCTGGTGCTGTTCAAGATCATGGGCATCATCATCCGGCTGGCGCCGCTGGGCGTGCTGGGCGCCATCGCGTTCACTGTCGGCAAGTACGGCATCGGTTCGCTCAAGCAGCTCGGCATGCTGGTCGCCCTCTTCTACGGCTCGGTGCTGGTGTTCGTGTTCGTGGTGCTGGGCATCGTGATGCGGATGTCGGGCTTCAGCCTCTGGAAGCTGCTGCGCTACCTGCGCGAAGAGCTGGCGATCGTGTTCGCCACCACCTCGTCGGACAGCGTGCTGCCGCAGATCATGGCGAAGCTGCGCCACATGGGCATCCGCGATTCGACGGTGGGCCTGGTCATTCCGACCGGCTACTCGTTCAACCTGGATGCGTTCTCGATCTACATCACGCTGGCGGCGGTGTTCATCGCCCAGGCGACCAACACGCCGATCACGATGACCGACCTGCTGACCATCCTGGCGATCGCGCTGGTCACCTCGAAGGGCGCGCACGGCGTGCCGGGCTCGGCCATCGTGGTGCTGGCCGCGACCCTGCAGGCGATTCCGGCCATTCCTGCGATCGGCCTGGTGCTGGTGCTGTCGGTCGACTGGTTCATGGGCATCGCCCGCGCGCTGGGCAACCTGATCGGCAACTGCGTCGCCACCGTGGCCATCGCCGCCTGGGAGGGCGACATCGACCGCCCGCGGGCCCATGCGGTGCTCGACGGCACGCATTCGCCCGAAGACGAGCCCCTGGCCGATCCGGGCTCGCCGGTTGCGGCTGCGGCTGCGGCCTCGCATTGAACGCCATGACCGACGTCACGCCCACCGGCATCGCAGAGCGGGTGGTCGAGGCCATCCTGGCGCAGAAGCTCGCGCCGGGCGAGCGGCTCGGCGAACAGAAGCTGGCGGAGAACTTCGGCGTCAGCCGCACCATGGTGCGCGAGGCGCTGATGCAGCTGCAGGCGCGCGGCTTCGTCGAAGTGCAGTCGCGCCGCGGCTGGTACGTGGTGGAACCCTCGGTCGAGGAAGCGCGCGATGCGTTCGCGGCCCGCCGCATCGTCGAGGCCGGCATCCTGGCCGAGGCGGGACGGCCGCTCTCGAAGGTGATCCGAAAGCTGCGCGAGCACATCGCCGACGAGAAGCGTGCCATCGCCGGCGCCGACGCAGCAACGCGCGCCTTCCTGCTGGCGGACTTTCATGTCTGCCTGGCCGACCAGATGGGTCACCGGCTGCTCGTGGACGTGCTGCGCGACCTGACCGCGCGCACCACGCTCGCGGCCACGCTGTTCCAGTCGAAGCACGAGGCCGGGCAATCGTGCGCGGAGCATGCGGCGATCGTCGTGGCGCTCGAAGCTGGCGACACGGCGCGGGCGCGGCAGCTGATGCTCGACCACATCGGCAATGTCGAGCAGGCGCTCGAGGTCGAGGCCACGGCCGGCCCGGGCGCAGAGGAGCGCCTGCGCGCGACGCTGGCGCCGGTGGCGCTGCCGCGCGGCGGCCGCTGAAGCTCGCCGGCTCTGCGTTTGCGCCGCTGGCGCATCGGCTACAGTCGACCCGCTTATGAATTCCCCCGAACTGCAGCGCGGCACCTTCCTCTTCCTGCTGGCGGCCGTCACCGTCGCCTTCTTCTCGATCCTGATGCCGTTCTTCGGCGCCGTGCTCTGGGGCATGGCGCTGGCCATCCTCTTCACGCCGCTCTACAAGGGCCTGCTCAAGCGCATGCCGGGGCGGCGCAACCTGGCGGCGCTCGCCACGTTGTCGATCGCGCTGGTGATCGTGATCCTGCCGCTGACGCTGATCACCGTGTCGCTGGTGCAGGAAGTTTCATTCGTGGCCCAGCGGGTGCGCTCCGGCGACATCAACTTCGCCGCCTATTTCCAGCAGATCGTTAACGCCGTGCCGCGCTGGGTGATCAACCTGCTCGACCGCTTCGGACTGGGCAATGTCGAGGCGCTGATCAGCCGCGTGTCGGCCAGCGCTGCGCAAGGCAGCCAGGCGATCGCGACCCAGGCCGTCAACATCGGGCAGAACACCTTTCAGTTCCTGGTGAGCTTCTTCGTGATGATGTACCTGCTGTACTTCCTGCTGCGGGACGGCAGCGTCCTGTCCAAGACGATCCGCGAGGCGCTGCCGATGGCGCGCCCGCACACCCACTACCTGCTGAACAAGTTCACCACCGTGATCCGCGCGACGGTCAAGGGCAATGTGGTGGTCGCCATCGTGCAGGGCGCACTCGGCGGCATCGCCTTCTGGGTCCTGGGCGTCCAGGGCGCGCTGCTCTGGGCCGTGCTGATGGCCTTCCTGTCGCTCCTGCCGGCGGTCGGCGCGGCGCTGGTGTGGCTGCCGGTGGCGATTTATTTCCTCGCGAT
The DNA here is from genome assembly GCA_031412135.1 of Variovorax sp. Taxonomy (GTDB): domain Bacteria; phylum Pseudomonadota; class Gammaproteobacteria; order Burkholderiales; family Burkholderiaceae_C; genus Variovorax. The sequence continues at coordinate 6,662 of JANOCL010000142.1, forward strand.
CGGCGCCATCTGGCAGGGCGTGTCGCTGGTCGTCTTCGGCGTGGTCGTGATCGGCCTGGTCGACAACATCCTGCGCCCGCTGCTGGTGGGCAAGGACACGCAGATGCCCGACTACGTGGTGCTGATATCGACCATCGGCGGCATGGCGTTGTTCGGCATCAACGGCTTCGTGATCGGGCCCGTGATCGCGGCGCTCTTCATGTCGGCCTGGGGCCTGTTCGCCACCTCGAACGAAGAAGACGGCAACGCCCCGCCGGCACCCTGAATCACCCTGAAGGCCCGGCCCACCAGCCGGGCCCGAAGCGGCCCTGCAGAAAAGCGACGAAGCCCGACACCTTGCCGGGCACCAGCTTGGGCGACGGGAACACGGCGTGGATCTCTTGCTCGGCCAGCCCATGGTCGGCCAGCACTTCGACCACCTGCCCCGAGGCCAGCGAGTCGCTCGCCACGTAGCGCGGCATCAGCGCAATGCCGAGCCCGGCCCGCGCCGCGGCCAGCACCGCCGACACATTGTTGGAGCGCAGGCGGCCCGATACCGGCACCGTGACCCGCTCGCCCCGGGCGGTGTGCAGGTGCCAGACGTCGTCGCCGACCACGCTGCTGTAGATCAGCGCGACATGCGCGCTCAGGTCCTGCGCCTTTTTGGGCGTGCCGTGCTTCTTCAGATAGGCCGGCGCGGCCACCATGACCCAGGGATTCATGCCCAGGAAGCGCGCGCCCAGCGACGAATCGGCCAGCTTGCCCATCCGGATGGCCACGTCGATGCCCTGCGCGACCAGGTCGACGTAACGGTCCTCGAAGCTCAGGTCGACCTGCACCTGCGGGTGGCGCGACATGAATTCCAGTGCCAGCGGCACCACGACGCGGCGGCCGAAAGCGGTCGAAGTGCCGATGCGCAGCAGCCCCTGCGCCTGCGACTGCCGCAGCCGGACGATGCTGTCGGCTTCTTCGGCATCGCGCACGATCGCCTTGCACCGCTCGTAGTAGAGCGCGCCCGATTCGGTGAGGCTCACGCCGCGCGTGTTGCGGTTGAGCAGGCGCACCTTCAGCCGCGCCTCGGTGGCCGCGACCTGCTTGGTCACGGTGGGCTGGGTGGTGTTGAACTCGCGCGCCGCTTTCGAGAAGCTGCCGGTCTCCACCACGCGCACGAACATCTCCATTGCCAGCAGTCGGTCCATTCGGGGATCGTAGCCACTTATTCCCACACGGAATAGCTTTTATGGTGCAGCGCCGCCTTCTGCCGACGGCGCAGGCTTCCTACAGTCGAGCCATCCCAAGGAGACCCGACATGGCAAAGATGACCGCGGCGCAAGCCGCCGTGCTGGTGATGGAAAAAGAAGGCGTGACGCAGGCCTTCGGCGTGCCCGGCGCCGCCATCAACCCGCTGTATTCCGCGTTGCGCAAGCACGGCACGATCGCCCACATCCTGGCGCGGCACGTCGAGGGCGCGTCGCACATGGCCGAGGGCTACACCCGCGCCATCGCCGGCAACATCGGCGTGTGCATCGGCACGTCCGGGCCGGCCGGCACCGACATGATCACCGGCCTCTACTCGGCCTGGGCCGACTCGATCCCGATCCTGTGCATCACCGGCCAGGCGCCGCGGGCACGGCTCTACAAGGAAGATTTTCAGGCGGTCGACATCGAGTCGATCTCCAAGCCCGTCACCAAGTGGTCGGTCACGGTGCGCGAGCCGGGCCAGGTGCCGCAGGTGTTCCAGCAGGCCTTTCACCTGATGCGCTCGGGACGCCCGGGGCCGGTGCTGATCGACCTGCCCTTCGACGTGCAGATGGCGCAGATCGAGTTCGACATCGACACCTACACGCCGCTCACGCCCTACAAGCCGGCGGCCAGCAGGGCCCAGATCGAGAAGGCGCTCGCCATGCTGAACGCGGCCGAGCGGCCGCTGATCGTGGCCGGTGGCGGCATCATCAACGCCGACGCGAGCGACCTGCTGGTGCGCTTTGCCGAGTCCACCGGCGTGCCGGTGATCCCGACCCTGATGGGCTGGGGCACCATCCCCGACGACCATCCGCTGATGGCCGGCATGTGCGGCCTGCAGACCAGCCACCGCTACGGCAACGCGACGATGCTCGCATCCGACTTCGTGCTCGGCATCGGCAACCGCTGGGCCAACCGCCACACCGGCTCGGTCGAGGTCTACACCAAGGGCCGCACCTTCGTGCACGTCGACATCGAGCCGACGCAGATCGGCCGCGTGTTCACGCCCGACCTGGGTATCGTGTCGGACGCCAGGGCGGCGCTCGAGCTGTTCGTCGAGATCGCCGAGGAAATGAAGGCGAAGGGCGGGCTGCCCAGCCGCGGCGAATGGGCCGGCCAATGCCGCGAGCGCAAGCGGACCATGCTGCGCAAGACCAATTTCGCCGATGTGCCGATGAAGCCGCAGCGCGTGTACCAGTGCATGAGCAACAACTTCAGCCGCGACACCTGCTATGTCAGCACCATCGGGCTGTCGCAGATCGCCGGCGCGCAGTTCCTGCACGTCTACAACCCGCGCAACTGGATCAACTGCGGCCAGGCCGGCCCGCTGGGCTGGACCATTCCGGCCGCGCTGGGCGTGCGTGCCGCGGACCCGACGCGCAAGATCGTGGCGCTCTCGGGCGACTACGACTTCCAGTTCATGATCGAGGAACTGGCCGTGGGCGCGCAGTTCAAGCTGCCCTACATCCACGTCGTGGTCAACAACTCCTACCTCGGGCTGATCCGCCAGGCGCAGCGCGGCTTCGAGATGGACTACTGCGTGCAGCTCGGCTTCGACAACATCAACGCGTCCGACGACGCGGGCGTGGAGCGCAGCTACGGCGTCGACCACCTCAAGGTGATCGAGGGCCTGGGCTGCAAGGGGCTGCGCGTCTACAAGCAGGAAGAGATGGCGCCTGCCATCCAGCGTGCCGAGCAGTTGATGGCCGAGTTCAGCGTTCCGGTGGTGATCGAGGTGATGCTGGAGCGCGTGACCAACATCGCGATGGGCACCGAGATCGATGCCATCAACGAATTCGAGCCGCTTGCTGAAAGCCGAGAAGACGCGCCGACGTCGGTCACGTTCGCGATGCTCGACTGATCTTCCCGAGCGACGAAACCATGCCCAGATTCGCAGCAAACCTCACGATGCTCTTCACCGAGCTGCCCTTCATGCAACGCTTCGAAGCGGCCGCCAAGGCGGACTTCGAAGCGGTCGAATACCTCTTTCCGTACGCCTACGACAAGAACGAACTTGCCGCTGCGCTGCGAGACAACGGACTCGCGCAGGTGCTTCACAACCTGCCTGCCGGCAACTGGGACAGCGGCGAGCGCGGCATCGCCTGCCATCCCGATCGCGTGGGCGAGTTCCGCGAAGGCGTCGGCATGGCGATCGACTACGCGACCGCCCTCGGCTGCCCCAAGGTCAACTGCCTGCTGGGCAAGCTGCCCGCGGGCGTGAGCGTGGCCGATGCCCACCGCGTCGCTGTCGAGAACCTGCGGTTCGCGGCCAGGGAGCTGCAGGGCGCGGGCATCCGCCTCCTGATCGAACCGGTCAATCACTTCGACATTCCTGGCTTCTTCCTGACCCGCAGCGACCAGGCGCTCGCGCTGATGGACGAGGTCGGCTCGCCCAACCTGCTGCTGCAGTACGACATCTACCACGCGCAGCGCATGGAGGGCGAACTCGGCGCCACGCTCACGAAGAACATGGCGCGCATCGGCCACATCCAGCTGGCCGACAACCCGGGCCGCGGCGAGCCGGGCACGGGCGAGATCAACTACCCCTGGCTCTTCAAGCACATCGATGCCGCGGGCTACGCCGGCTGGATCGGCTGCGAATACAAGCCGCGCACCGACACGGTCGACGGCCTGGGCTGGCGCCGGACCCTCACCCAATGAAGAAGGAAGACATGTCCAACGCAGCGCAACAAAAAATCGGCTTCATCGGGCTCGGCATCATGGGCGCGCCGATGGCGGCGCACCTGCTCGAAGCGGGCCATGAACTGTTCGTCGCCACGCGCGGCACGATGCCCGAGCCCTTCGCCTCCAAGGCGACGGTGTGCGCATCGGCCGCCGAAGTCGCGAAGAAGGCCGACATCATCTTCATCATGGTGCCGGACACGCCGGACGTGGAGAAGGTGCTGTTCGGCGAAGACGGCGTCGCTTCGGCGTTGACCAAGGGCAAGACGGTGGTCGACTGCAGCTCGATCGATCCGATCTCGACCAAGGCGTTCGCGCAGAAGATCGTGGCGCTCGGCTGCGGCTGGGTCGATGCGCCGGTTTCGGGCGGCGAAGTCGGCGCCAAGGCGGCGAGCCTCACCATCATGTGCGGCGGCGACGAAGGCACCTTTGGCAAGGTGCGGCCGCTGCTCGAGAAGATGGGCAAGAACATCACGCTGGTCGGCGGCGCGGGCGACGGGCAGGTCTGCAAGGTGGCCAACCAGATCATCGTCGCGCTCAACATCGCGGCGGTCGGCGAGGCGCTGGTGTTCGCCAGCAAGGCCGGTGCCGATCCGGCCAAGGTGAGGCAGGCGCTGATGGGCGGCTTCGCGTCCTCGCGCATTCTCGAAGTGCACGGCGAACGGATGATCAAGCGCACCTTTGCGCCGGGCTTTCGCATCGCGCTCCATCAGAAGGACTTGAACCTGGCGCTGCAAAGCGCACGGTCGCTCGGCGTGGCGCTGCCGCAGACCGCGGGCGCGGCGCAGTTGATGAACTCATGCGCGGCGCTGGGCCATGGGCAGGCCGACCATTCGGCACTGGTGCGGGCGCTGGAGGCGATGGCGCAGCATCCTGTGGCGCC
>JANOCL010000143.1:0-1591 GCA_031412135.1 Variovorax sp.
CTACTTCGCCGTCGGCATCACGAACTCCGCACCCTTGCCGATGCTCTCCGGCCAGCGCTGCATGATCGATTTCTGTTTGGTATAGAAGCGCACGCCTTCCTCGCCGTAGGCATGCATGTCGCCGAACAGCGAGCGCTTCCAGCCGCCGAAGCCGTGCCAGGCCATCGGCACCGGGATCGGCACGTTGATGCCCACCATGCCGACCTGGATGCGCCGGGAAAATTCGCGAGCCACATTGCCGTCGCGGGTGAAGCACGAGACGCCGTTGCCGAACTCGTGCGCGTTGACCAGGTCGACCGCTTCTTTCAGGTCGTGCACCCGCACGCACGAGAGCACCGGACCGAAGATCTCTTCCTTGTAGATGCGCATCTCCGGCGTGACGTTGTCGAACAGCGTGCCGCCCATCCAGAAGCCGGCCTCGCAGCCCTCGCCGGCTGTGCCGGCGTCGAAGCCACGGCCGTCGACCACCAGCTTGGCGCCTTCCTTCTCGCCCTGCGCGATGTAGCCGGTGATGCGTTCGTGCGCCGCGCGCGTGACGATCGGGCCCATCTCGGCATCCAGGTCGCATCCGTTGCGCACCTTGAGCGTCTTCGCGCGCTCGGCGAGCAGGGGCAGCACCTTGTCGGCCGCGTCGCCCACCAGCACCGCGACGCTGATCGCCATGCAGCGCTCGCCGGCCGAGCCGTAGCCGGAGCCGATCAGCGCATCGACCGTCTGCTCGATGTCGGCGTCGGGCATCACGACCATGTGGTTCTTGGCGCCGCCGAGCGCCTGCACCCGCTTGCCGTGACGCGCGCCGGTCTCGTAGATGTAGTTGGCGATCGGCGTCGAGCCGACGAAGCTGATCGCCTTCACGTCCGGATGCTCGAGCAGCGCATCGACCGCTTCCTTGTCGCCCTGCACGACGTTGAACACGCCCGCCGGCAGCCCTGCTTCGTGCAGCAGTTCGGCCAGGCGCAGCGACGGGCTCGGATCGGTCGGGCTGGGCTTGAGCACGAAGCAGTTGCCGGCGGCGATAGCCACCGGGAACATCCACATCGGCACCATCACCGGGAAGTTGAACGGCGTGATGCCCGCCACCACGCCGAGCGGCTGGCGCATCGTCCAGTTGTCGATGCCGGTCGAGACCTGGTCGGTGTAGTCGCCCTTGAGCAGCTGCGGAATGCCGCAGGCGAATTCGACGATGTCGATGCCGCGCGTGACCTCGCCCTGCGCATCGGTGAACACCTTGCCGTGCTCGGCGGTGATCAGGTGGGCGAGTTCGTCCTTGTGCCGGTTCAGCAGCTCGAGAAACTTGAACATGACGCGGGCGCGGCGGATTGGCGGCGTGTCTGCCCAGGCCGGAAACGCAGCCTGCGCGGCGGCCACGGCCGCATCGACGTCGGCACGGTTGCCGAGCGCGACGCTGCCGGTCGCGGCGCCGGTGGCCGGATTGAACACATCCTGTGCGCGCGTCGAGGTCGCGGCGACGATACGGCCACCGATGTGGTGGTGGATGGGGGTCTTGCTGATCTGCATGGGTCGTTCTCCTGCCGGCGCGGGCCGGGCGGTGGCGGGGCTGAGCCCGTGATTGTGGCAAACCCTTGCAGGC
>JANOCL010000144.1:0-25803 GCA_031412135.1 Variovorax sp.
CTGCGACGCACCGTCGCCGCCACGCGGGCACTGGCTGCAAGAGTCTTGGTCGGTGTGCACCCCGTGTTGACACAGGTTCCACCGAAGCGGTCGCGCTCGATGAGCGCCACCCGCCAGCCCGCCTTCGACAGCCGGTCGGCGAGCGAAGGCCCGGCTTGGCCGGCACCGATGATGATCGCGTCGAAATCTTCAGTCATCCGGAAAGTCCTAGACCCAACGCTGAACGGCGTCCGCCGTGTCGTCGGGCTTTGTGTTGAAGCAGATTCGCGCGCTGGGAGCGCAGTCCGCTTCGAGTCCGGTGCGTACCTTTTCGGCGTTCATTTCGGAAATCGCGCTGAAGTCGATCAAGCTCGGCTCCAACCCGATCAACAAGACCTGCTTTTTCTTCATCGGTATCTCCCTGGGAGCGAAATATGGTGAACCAATACACGAATCTGCATTGCGGAAGCTTCTTGTGTTGCTCTTTCCCCATGTGCATCGACGACGGCCGAGTCTAGGATGACATCAACCCATTCACGAGGAGTTCAATCATGGATACATCTCACGCAAAGCTGCAACCCCAAGACCCCACTGCGGCCAAGCTCGGCACTCTCGTGTTTCGCATCGGGCTTGTTGCAGTCGCGGCCATCGCCGCAGCTTCCTTTATCCGCAGCTAGTCACAGGACCCGAGCCTCACGCAAGGCTGCAGGTCGCCAGACAGCAAGTTATTTTCGCGGGTAAATGGCGCGAGGTGAAGAGCACTTGTAGGTGACTTGACGATGAGACTAAAGTCACAGGCTCATTAACTTCGAGAGTGTTGGCCCCATGGCTCAGAGCTACAAACAGATCCAGAAGCAGATCGAGTCCCTCCAGCGGCAGGCGGAAAAGCTGCGCAACCAAGAGGTCGTTGGCGTGATCGACCGAATCAAGACTGCCATCAGCCACTACGGATTGACCGCCGAGCAATTGGGGTTCGGCATTGCGTCCGGCACCTCCAGGCGGAAGCAAGGAAAGGCGGCACCCACTCGGTCTGCGAAATACAGCGATGGAGAAGGCAAAGTCTGGTCAGGGATGGGGAAGCGCCCTTACTGGCTGCGCGACGCGCTCAATGCCGGCAGAACACTCGAGGAGTTCGCCACCGGGTCGGCGACTGCAACAAAGAAAAGTGCAGGTTCCAAGGCATTGAAGAAACGCAAGTCCAAGGTCGTGTATCGCGACAGCGCCGGCCACACGTGGACCGGCATGGGCCCGCGGCCACGCTGGATGAAAGAAGCGATCGAGGCTGGACAAACGCTCGAGCAGCTCGCCGCTTAGGTGGCGCCGAACCGAATCCGTCTACCGACCAGATGGACGAGAACAGATCGGGCGCCCTCTGGAACAGCGCTGCGGAGACGCGACCCGACGGATGCGCCTGACGTGCGGCGTCGTTCGTAAAACCACGTGAGCCGGCTATCGCCAAAACCTATATTGGTATCGGTAAGCCGTAGTTTGCGCCCCTGGCAGCCCCCGCTACGATGCGCTGCGGCAACGGTTTTTGCAGCAAGAAGGGACTCACATGACGGGCAGCATCGTGCTCACGCGGCGGGACCGCATCGCGACCGTCACGATCGCCAATCAAGGCAAGCGCAACGCGCTCACCGTCGCGATGTGGGACTCGTTGCGCGCTGTGTTCGAACGCCTGGCGTCGGATGACGCGCTGGCCTGCGTCATCGTCAGGGGTGAAGGCGGCGAGTGTTTCGCATCGGGTGCCGATATCTCCGAATTCGACCAGGTTCGCGCCACGCGCGAGCAGGTGACCGAGTTCCACGAGCGCACCGTCTTCGGCGCGCTGAGCGCCATCTACGACTGCCCGGTGCCGGTGATCGCCCTGATCCAGGGCGCATGCGCCGGGGGTGGCCTGGAGATCGCCTCGGTGTGCGACCTGCGCACCGCAGGTCGCGGCGCCCGGTTGGGTATTCCCATCCGCATGCTCGGCTTTTCGCTGGCCCTGGGCGAGATGGAATGGCTCTACCGGCTGGCCGGCCCGGCAGTGACCGCGGAGTTGCTCTTCGAAGGCCGCATGCTCGGCGCCGAAGAGTGCCTTGCCAAGGGCTTGTTGACGCATATGGTGGACGACGCCCAGGTGGTGGACCATGTGCACGCAACCGCCGAACGCATCGCGCAGAGTGCGCCGCTGGCCGTGCGCACGCACAAGCGGCAGCTGCGCCGGCTGATGGCCGACCCGCGGCCGGTGACGCGGCAGGAGCGTCTCGACAGCTATGCATTCGCCGACACCGAGGACTACCGAATCGGCATCCGCGCCTTTCGGGACAAGTCGGCGCCCGAGTTCGTCGGCCGCTAGCTCGCGCCGCAGGCCCTATCTTTCACAAGGAACCATCCATGTCTCAGGCCCTTCCGCTGGAAGGACTGCGCGTTCTCGACCTGTCGCGCGCGCTTTCCGGCCCCTTCTGCTCGATGATCCTTGGCGACCTGGGCGCCGATGTCATCAAGATCGAGCCCGCGCCGCATGGCGACATGGTTCGCCAGTGGGGGCCGTTTGCGGACGAGACGAGCGTCTACTACCTCTCGGGCAACCGCAACAAGAAGAGCGTTGCGATCAACTTCCGCCATCCCGACGGATTGGCCATCGTGCGCGAGATGGCGCTGGGCGCCGACATCCTGGTGGAGAACTTCCGCGCCGGCGTGATGGCCGAGATGGGCATGAAGCAGGATGAGCTGCTGGCTCGCAACCCGCGGCTGATATGGGGCAGCATCACCGGCTTCGGCAGTGATGGCCCGAAAGGCCAGTGGCCGGGTTTCGACCAGATCGCGCAGGGCTTTTCGGGCTTCATGAGCTTCACCGGTACGCCCGAGTCGGGACCGCAGCGCGTCGGCGTCGCGATCGGTGACCTGACTTCCGGCATGTGGACGGCGATGGGCATCCTGGGCGCGGTGATCCAGCGCCAGGCAAGCGGGCGCGGCCAGAAGGTGGAGACCTCGCTGCTCGCGAGCCTCGTCGGCCTGCTCAGCGTGCAGGGGCAGCGCTATCTGTCGCTGGGCGACGTGCCCGTGCCGGTGGGCAATGTGCATCCGGTGATTGCGCCGTACGGCGTGTTCGAAGCGCAGGACGGACCGCTCAACATCGGCAGCGCCACGCAAGAGCAATGGGTGAAGCTGGCGCGTTTGCTGGAGCTCGACTCGCTCGTGTCGGACCCGCGATTCGTCCACAACGCAGCACGCATGCAGCACCGGATGGTGCTTAAGGAACTGCTGGACGAGCGACTCAGGCACCAGACGCGAGCGGTCTGGACCGAGAAGATGGTGGCACTCGGCATCCCGGCCGGCCCCATCAACGATCTGGCCGCCGTGTTCGCCGATGAGCAGGTGCAGCACTGCGCGCTGGTGGAGGAGTTCGACCATCCGGCGGTCGGCCGGATGCGCCAGGTCGGCAATCCGATCCGAATGGACGGGTTGCGCGAAGGCAGCGTGCGCCTGCCACCACCGCTCTATGGCCAGCACACGGTCGAGGTGCTCTCGGATTTCGGCTATGGTCGCGACCAGATCGACCGGTGGCTTGCGTCGGGCGCCGTGGCGCAACACGCCAGCGCTTGAAGCTCGCGTGCCGGTGAAGACGGCCCACCGTGCGCCGGCCCTTTCCTGCACGCCGCATCCCGCCTGAACCCATGGAAATTCGCCAGCTGCGCTACTTCGTCGCGATCGTCGATTGCGGCTCGCTTTCGCGGGCGGCGGCACTGGTGCACATCGTGCAGCCCGCGCTGAGCCAGCAGATGACGCACCTCGAGGAAGAGCTCGGCGTGCAGCTCCTGCAGCGCAGCGTGAAGGGCGTGACGCCGACCGATGCGGGACTGGCGCTCTACCGGCATGCACAGCAGATCCTGAAGCTCGCGGTCGACACCAAGAACGTGGTGCGCGCCTCCGACGCCGGTCTCAGCGGCCGCGTCCGGCTCGGGCTGCCGTCCAGCATTGCCATGGTGCTGGTCGGGCCGCTTGTCGCGGCACTGGAAGAACGCTTTCCGCAGATCGTCCTCGAGGTCTACGAAAGCCCGAGTTCCTACCTGGCCGCACACCTCATCAACGAACGCGTCGATCTCAGCGTGCTGGTCGACGACGTCGTGCTGCCCGGTATCGAGGCAACGCCACTGGTCGACGAATCGCTGTACTTCGTCCAGCCGAGAAAGGCGCCTCTGCTGCGTTGCGGCAAGAGCATCAGCGTGCCGACGCTCGGGACGGTGCCGCTGATGCTGACCACCAGCGTCACGACGCTGCGGCTGCTCGTGGACCGCGCCTTTGCCGAAGCCGGTGTGGTGCCGCACATCAAGGCCGAAGCGAGCTCGGTGCACACCGTGCTCGCAATGGTTGCCCGCGGTCGCGCGGGCACCGTAATCCCTCATTCGGCGCTCGCATGGCACGAGGCGGCGAAGCTGCTGCGCTACACGGTGATCGAGCCGCGCATCGAGCGGCACGCATCCATCGCGCATTCCCGCCTCAACCGCCTCGCGCCTGCCGCGGCGTGCGTGCACGTGTTGCTGCGCAGCGTCGTCGAAGAGCTGGTGCGCAGCCGACAGTGGGATGGAACGCGCCTGAGCGGCGCTGCGTGAGGGCGGGGCATGCTGCCATCGCATGGCGCTATACCGGTAGCGCGATTCCGTAGTGGCCCCGACCGCAAGGCTTCCATAGAGTGCGCAGGATCGAGGCCACATCGGCAATCGAATCCAGGAACGAACGGAGACAACATGAAGCAACCATGGACAGCAGCCCTCACGGTAGCCGCCGCGCTGCTCGCCACCCCGCTTGCCGCCATGGCGCAGCAGGATTTCCCCGCACGTCAGCCGGTTCGGCTGATCGTCACGTTCGCTCCGGGTGGCGGGTCGGACACGATCGCGCGTTCGCTCAACGCCAAGATGGGCGAGAAGCTGGGACAGACCGTCATCGTCGAGAACAAGCCCGGCGCTGGCGGCTCGATCGCAACGGACTACGTCGCCAAGGCTGCGCCCGACGGCTACACCGTGCTGTTCACCGTGTCATCGCACAGCATCAACCAGGCGCTCTATCCTTCGCTGCCCTTCGATACCGAACGCGACCTGCGCGGCGTGAGCCTCATTGGCGCTTTGCCGCAGGTGATCGCGGTGCATCCGTCGGTGCCGGCGAACAACTTGAAGGAGTGGATCGAGCTCGGCCGGCGCGATGCGCGATACCGGCAGTTCGCCTCTGGCGGCATCGGCTCGCCAGGGCACTTTGCCGGCGGGCTGCTGCAGTCGACGGGCAAGCTGTCGCTCCAGCACATTCCCTACCGGGGCGCGGGCCCGGCAATCGCCGACGTGATCGGCAACCAGGTTCCGGCGGTCATCGGCACCCTGAGCGGCGCGATACCCCACATCCGAAGCGGCAAGCTCAAGGCCATCGCCGTCACGTCCAGGGAGCGGTCCGCGCTGCTGCCCGACGTTCAGACCATCGGCGAAACGGTTCGCGGCTACGAGTCGGATACCTGGATCGGGATGTTCGTACCGCGCGCAACGCCGCCTGCCATCGTGCAGCGGCTGCATGCGGCAACGACGGCGGCGCTGGCCGATCCCGAAGTCCGGGCACGGATGGAGACGCAGGCTGGCCGTGTCATCGGAGGCTCGCCCGAACAGCTCGACGCGCTGGTGGCAAACGAGATACAGCAATTTACCCAGATCGTGCGCGAGCAGAACATCAAGCCGGAGTAAGGCGGGGCAAGGCGGGGTCACGCAGCCTTACTACACTGGTCCAGATGAGCCACCCCCCTCAACCGCATCGCGTGCGAGACCTCCACACTTCATATTTCTGGAGTGGCGATGCCATCCGCAGTCGAAGCGTCAGTCATATTGTGCTGACCGGCGCGGTCGACGCACCTGCTCCCTCTGCGAGGCTATTGGCAGATTGCGAAAGGGAGACATCGCGCCTGGGCTTGCAGCCCGGAGACGTCGAGCCATTGCCCCTGGCGCGAGCGCGTGCGCGCTGGCCGGACTACAGGCGTTGCGTGGAGGCGGTGTGCGATTGGACGCGCACGCTCGGTCTGCCCGAGGTGCTTGCGTCCTGCGACATAGCCTTGATGGCCTGCCGTGGCGCGAAGTACCACCACGACGGCGCACGCTACGGCGGTGCGGCCTTCTGCAATCTCTTTTTGAGCGAGGACAGGGGTCTGGACTTGCATTTTCCGGCTGCAGGCCATCGAGTGCCCCTCGCCAGGGGCACTGCGGTGATATTCGACACTTGCCAGCCGCACGCAATGGTCAAGCGGCACACCGCCGGCTTCGATGCGGCCGACTTCGCGCACGATCAGGATTGCACCCAACTGTTCCTGACCTGGGAGCTCCCCATCGAGAATGCCGATGTCGGGCGCGCACTTCGGATCGATTTCGACATCGACCGTTCGACCTCGTTGCAACTGGATGAAGAGCAGGTCTGGCTGAACGGTGCGCGGGCCGATGTGTGCCCGGCTTCCGGGCGGTGGTGCCGGGTCGCCTAGCCTCAGGCCAGCCGCGGACCTACTTCGTCGCCACGCTCTGCCAGCACCGCGACAAGCTCAGGCATCAGGGCTTGTCGATTACCGCTCTCCACTGCGCCCTCCAGCGTCTGCCGCACGCCCTCTGCGATGGCGCGGGCGCAATGGCTGTCCTGCGCCATGGTCGTGTAGTAGCCCAGATCCTTTACCGCGTTCGATATAGTGAAGCGCAGGCCGCTCGGGTCCTTGCTGATGAGGAAGGGCTTGAGGCGCTCCAGCGCCGTGCCGCCACCACCGCCCTTGCTGAGCACGTCGATGAACACCTCCGGTGTGACACCTGCGCGCTCGGCGCAGGCTGCGGCCTCGGCGATCAGCGCGACCGAGCCGAGCGACACGAAGTTGTGCAGCAGTTTCATGCGATGCCCGGCACCGACCGGCCCCGCGTGCGTGATGTTCTCGGCAAAGCAGGCCAGGAGCGGGCGGCATTCGGCGAAGAGCGCATCGTCGGCGCCCACCAGCAGGTTGAGCCGTCCCTCGGCCGCTTCCTTGGGCGTGCGCGTCATGGCCGAATCCATGAAGCGGCCGCCTGCGTCCGACACCACCTGGGCGAGCCGTTCGGTCGACGCAGGGATGGCGGTCGAGCAGTCGATGATCACCATGCCTTTGCGAAGACCCTGCAGCACGCCGTTCTCGCCGAGCAGAACCGCCTCGACCTGCGGCGAACCGGTGACGCACAGCAGCAGCACGTCCACCGCCGCCGCAAGATCGCTCGCCTTCGTGAAGGTCGTGACACCTGCCGCCTTCAGCGTGTCGAGAGGCTGGTTGCCTGCGTGCTCCAGCACTGCAAGCGAATGACCGTGCTTGACGATGTTGGCGGCTATGCCGTGGCCCATCATCCCGACGCCGATCAGGCCGATCTTCTTGCTGTTCATTCGTGTCTCCTGCATAAAGTTGAATGGGTCACCTGGCTGCGGGGCGGCCGAGGCCGCCGGCGCAGACGTACTTGATCTCGAGGTAGTCGTCGATGCCGTACTTCGAGCCCTCGCGCCCGACGCCCGATTCCTTGATCCCGCCAAAGGGTGCGAGTTCGGTCGAGATCAATCCTTCGTTGAGACCGACGATACCCACCTCCAGCGCCTCGGCCACCTTCCACGCACGCGCGTAGTCCTGGGTGTAGAAGTAGGCGGCCAGGCCGAAGGGCGTGTTGTTGGCCATGGCGACTGCCTCGTCGTCGGTTTCGAAACGGATGAGCGGCGCCACCGGGCCGAAAGTCTCTTCCTGCATCAGTTTCGACTTCGCAGACACATTCGCCAGGATGGTCGGCGTGAAGAAGCGGCCGCCAAGCTCGTGCGGCTTTCCGCCGGTGACGATGTTCGCACCCAGCGCCACCGCGTCGTCGATGTGCTCGCGCACCTTGGCGACGGCTGCGTCGTCGATCAGCGGGCCGAGGTTGACGCCGCTTTTCAGGCCGTTGCCGACCACCTGCGCCTCGACCGCCTTCTTGAGCTTCTCGGTGAAGCGGTCGTAGATGCCGGACTGCACGAAGATACGGTTGGCGCACACGCAAGTCTGGCCTGCGTTGCGGAACTTCGAGATCATGACGCCGGCCACCGCCGCGTCGAGGTCGGCGTCGTCGAACACGATGAAGGGCGCGTTGCCGCCGAGCTCCATCGACATCTTCTTCACGGTGCCGGCGCACTGTGCCATGAGCTGTTTGCCGACCTCGGTCGAGCCGGTAAACGAGAGCTTGCGCACGACCGGGCTGCCGGTGAGTTCGCCGCCCACGGTGGACGCCGCACCGGTCACCACGTTGAGCACGCCGGCGGGAATGCCCGCTTCGGCTGCCAGTTGGGCCAGCGCCAGCGCCGAGTACGGCGTGGCCGATGCCGGCTTGATGACGATGGTGCAGCCGGCCGCCAGCGCGGCGCCCGCCTTGCGCGTGATCATCGCGTTCGGGAAGTTCCACGGCGTGATGGCCGCGACCACGCCCACCGGCTGCTTCAGCACCACGATGCGGCGGTCCGGCGTTGCGGCCGGGATCACGTCGCCGTAGACGCGCTTGGCCTCTTCGGCGAACCACTCGATGAAGCTGGCGCCGTAGGCGATCTCGCCCTTCGCCTCGGCCAGCGGCTTGCCCTGTTCGAGCGTGAGCAGCATGCCGAGGTCGTCCTGGTGCGCCATGCACAGGTCGAACCATCGGCGCATCAGGCGCGAGCGCTCCTTGGCGCTGGTCTCGCGCCAGCCGGGCAGCGCGCGGTTGGCCGCGTCGATGGCGCTTCGCACGTCGGCGGCGGTGAGGCGCGGCACGGTGCCGATGACGCTGTCGTCGGCCGGGTTCGTGACGTTGATGGTCGAGCCGTCTGCGGCATCGACCCAGCGGCCGCCGATGTGGCATTGCTGGCGAAAGAGATCAGGGTGCTGGAGTTTCATGGCAGGCATCGGTTGGTGAAGGTCAGGAAAGCAGGTTGTCGGGCTTCTCGCCGCGAGCCAGGGCTTCGATGCCGCGGATCAGCAGCCAGCCCATCGCGTCGCGCGTCTCGTGCGTGGCGCTGCCGATATGCGGCGTGAGAAAGACGTTGTCGAGCGCGCGGTAGCCGTGATGAACCTTCGGCTCGTTGGCGAACACGTCGAGGCCGGCGCCGCGCACCCGGCCGCTCTTGAGCGCGGCGATCAGCGCCTCGTCGTCGACCAGGTCGCCCCGCGAGATATTGACCACCACGGCGCCCTCGGGCAATTTGCCCAGACGCTCGGCGTCGAAGGTGCCGCGCAGCGACGGCGCTCCGGGCGCCGCGATCATGAGGATGTCGCTGGCCGCGAGCAGGCCGTCGAGCGTGGCGTGGTAAGTGGCGCCCCCCTCCAGCGCCGCATCGAGCCGTGTCCGGTTGTGATAGTGGATCGTCAGGCCGAAGGCCCGCGCGCGGACCGCAACGGCGCGGCCGATGCGCCCCATGCCGAAGATGCCGAGCCGGCGTCCGACGAGGCCCATGCCGAGCAATTGCGTCGGCGCCCAGCCGGCCCAGGCGCCGCTGCGCACCATCCGGTCGGCCTCGAAGCCGCGGCGGCAGGCGTTGAGCAGCAGCATCAGCGCGATCTCGGCACAGGCGTCGCTCAGCACGTCGGGCGTGTGCAGCACCTGCACGCCGGCGGCGTGCGCAGCGGCCATGTCGATGTGGTCGTAACCGACCGAAAGCGTTGCGATGGTGCGCAGGGAAGGCGCAAGCCGCGCGACGGTGGCGGCGTCGATCGACTCCGTCGCACTGACGAACAGCACCTCGCTGCCCTGCGCACGGCGCGCGATCTCCGTCGAAGGCAGGATCGCATCGTGCTCGTTCACCTGCAGCGCGAAGCGCTCGTGCAGTGCTGTCTCCACCGCGGGTGTGAAGCGTCGGCAGAGGAAGGCACGTGGGCGAATTGGGAGAGTCATCGGGGATGGAGGGTCAGCAAGCAAATGGTCGACGCGCGGCGGTGCACTGCACGCTCCGAAATAACGAAGATCAATCAAGGTTCCGCGCATTCTCGGGATGCGCAGCGCGTGTAGTTGTATTACAAATACGTCATATAACTTTGTCAAGCCAAGAGTTGTCGGTGGTATTCTCGGTTTCTTTTTCCGCATCGCAGACACCGCCCGCCATGGCTTTTTCCAGCATCGACGATCAGAGCGCACGCAATGCGATGGAAGGCACCCTGGCCGATCGCGTGACGGGGCTCATCGCGGCCGACATCCGCGCCCGGGTCTACCCGGTCAACACGCGGTTGCCCACCGAGCTGTCGATGACCGAACAGTACGGCGTGAGCCGCACCGTGGTGCGCGAAGCGATCTCGCGCCTCAAGTCGGAAGGCCTCGTGGAAACGCGCCAGGGCAGCGGTACCGTCGTGCGCGACCCGAAGGTGTCGGACGCATTTCGTCTTGGCCAACCCGACGAGAACCCGGCACAGGGCGTGATTCGCATCCTGGAACTGCGCCGGGGCATCGAGGCCGAGATGGCGGCGCTCGCGGCCGAGCGGCGCACCAGCGCCGAGATGACACAGATCCAGCGGGCGCTGCGCGCCATCACCCGCGCGGTGAAGGACGGCGGCGACGGCGTCCAGGAAGACCTCGCCTTTCACATCGCCATCTCGCGCGCTGCGCACAACCCGCACTACACGGAACTGCTGGGCATGCTGACCCGGGCGCTGCACGATGCGATCCGCCTCACCCGCGCCAACGAGGCACGCCGCGCCGACCTTGCAGCCCAGGTGCTCGCCGAGCACGCGGCCATCTGCGCCGCCATCCGTGCGCGCGACCCCGCGGCGGCGCGCACCGCCGCCTTCCTGCATATGCACAACACCGGCAAGCGCATCGAGCAGGCAGGCAAGGACTTCTGGACCGGCGACAGCCGCGCCGCCGCGCGGCGCGTCGCCCGCGCTCAGCTGGGCGGGGCCCTGCGTCCCCGTACGGGGCAGCGCTGATGCTCGGCGAGAACCCGGTCGCCAATCGCTCGCTTCGAGGGCGTCGGACTGCACGTGAGCCCAGCGCATGAGCGCCGCGCCGGGCCGCCCCAAGCAAGCCCGCCCCCTCGGGGGGCAGCGGGGACACGAAGTGCCCAGCGTGGGGGTCGCATGAGCAAACCCCTCGTTCTTCTGACCGACCCGCTGCATCCCGATGCGCACGCGCGCCTCGCCGGCTGGGCCGAGGTCTCGCAGCTGCCGGACGGCCTTTCGCGCGAGGCGAGCGATGCAGCGCTGCGCGATGCGATGGCGCGGGTGCAGGGCCTGGTAGTGCGTCGCCAGCTGCCGCCCGATCTTTTCGACCGCCCGCACACGCTGCGCGGCGTGATGCGCCAGGGCGTCGGGCTCGACTTCATCCCGGTCGAACGTGCGACAGCAAACGGCATCCTCGTGGGCAACACGCCGGCGGTCAATGCCAACGCGGTGGCCGAGTACGTGTTCGCCGCGTTGCTGGCACACGCCCGGCAGCTTGCAAGCTTCGACAGCAGCGTGCGCGCCGGAGACTGGGCGTCCCGCTCGCAAGCTGGTGCGCGCACCTTCGAATTGCATGGCCGCACGCTGGGGCTGGTCGGCTTCGGCGCCATCGGCCAGCGCATCGGCGCGATTGCGCGGCATGGCTTCGGCATGCAGTTGGCCGTGTGCACTGGCACGCCGTCGAAAGTGCCGGCGGACATCGCGACGCTTTCGCTGGAGGACCTGTTCGCTGCCAGCGATTTCATCGTGATCGCCTGTCCGCTGACGCCGCTGACGCGCGGCATGGTGAACGCGGCGGTGCTGGTTCGCGCAAGGCCGGGCGCCGTGCTGGTCAACGTCGGACGCGGGCCAGTGGTGTGCGAGGCCGACCTCGCCGCAGCACTCGAAGCCGGCCGTCTCGCAGGCGCGGTGCTCGACGTGTTCGAGACCCAGCCGCTGGCTGCCGACAGCCGCCTGCGCCGCCATCCGGGCGTCCTGCTCACGCCGCACCTGGCCGGGCTCACGCAAGAGGCAGAGCGCGCCATGGGCGTGCTGGCCGTCGACACCCTGGCGGCCCTGCTGCTGCGCGGCGAGCGGCCGCCGAACATCGTCAACACCGAGGTCTGGACGCGGCCGCATGCGGCGAGCGCCCGACCGCCTTCCCTTCCTCTCAACATACAGGAGTCATCCCCTTGAAGATCACCCGCATCACCGCCGTGCCGCTCTCCTACCGCCTGCCGGAAGGCAAGACCGTGACCATGGGCATCGGCAGCACCCTCAAGCGCGACGCCATCATCATCCGCGTCGAAACGTCCGAGGGCATCACCGGCTACGGCGAGGCGCATCCCGGCCGCAGCCCGGGCGCAATCGTGAGCCTGGTGCACAACACGCTGCAACCGCTCCTGGTCGGCATGAACGCGACCGACGTGGTCGGGGCCTGGCAGCGCGTGCACCGCATGCAGCTGTCGAGCCATGGCCTTGGCGCCGGCACCTGCCTTGCGCTGTCGGGCATCGACATGGCGCTGTGGGACATCCGCGGCAAGGCGGCCAAGATGCCGCTTTACGAACTGCTGGGCGGCGCGCATCGCCGCATCCCGGCCTACGCCGGCGGCATCGCACTGGGCTACCAGCCGGCCGAGGCAATGGCCGAAGAGGCGCAGTCGTATGTCGAGCAGGGCTACAAGGCCGTGAAGCTGCGCATCGGCGACACGGTGAAGAACGACGTCGCCCGCGTGCGCAAGGTGCGCGAGGTGCTGGGCGACGACATCGACATCCTGACCGACGCCAACACGGCCTACACCATCGCCGACGTGCGACGCGTCCTGCCGGCGCTGGCCGACATCCAGGCCGGTTGGCTGGAAGAACCGTTCGCCTGCAACGACTTCGCGTCGTACCGGGAGGCCGCGAAGATCACGCCGCTGGTGCCGATCGCCGCCGGCGAGAACCACTTCACCCGCTTCGAGTTCGGCCAGATGCTGGACGCGCGCGCGGTGCAGGTGTGGCAGCCCGATCTTTCGAAGAGCGGTGGCATCACCGAAGGCGTACGCATCGCGGCCATGGCCTCGGCCTTCCGCATTCCGGTGCATGCGCACAGCTCGGCCACCGGGCTCAACCACGCGGCCACGCTGCACTTCCTCGCTGCGACCGAGAACGCGGGCTACTTCGAAGCCTGCGTGTCGAAGTTCAACCCCTTCCGCGACATGTTCGGCAGCACCTTCCAGATCGGTGCCGACGGATGCGTCGAGCCGCCGAAGGGCCATGGCATCGGCGTCGAGGTGGATGAAGCCATCTTCGAGAAGTACCCGATGGTCGACGGCCCCGGCTACGTCGTGAAGTTCTGAAACCGAACATGTGTCGATGCAACGAATCCCAAGGAGACAAGACATGCTTTTCACCCAACGAACCCTGCTGCGCCTGTTGGCACCGCTGTGCCTCGGCCTCGCATTGGGCAGTGCCGCGACAGCGGCCGACGACTACCCGAGCAAGCCCGTGCGCATCATCGTGCCGTACACGCCTGGAGGCTTCAACGACACGCTGGCGCGCACGGTCGGCGACCGCCTTGCAAAGGTCTGGAAGCAATCGGTTGTGGTGGACAACCGCCCCGGCGGAAACACGGTACTGGGCAACAACCTGGCAGCGAAGGCGCCCGCCGATGGCTACACGATGCTGATCACCCCGCTGCCGTTCTCCGCGCTGCCGGCGCTCTACGGCAACAAGCTGCCCTACAACGCCACCTCGGACTTCCAGCCGCTGGTGTGGGCCGGCTTCACGCAGAACGCACTGGTCATCCGTCCGGACCTGCCCGGTGTGACGAACCTCAAGGAGCTGATCGAATTCGCCAAGAAGAACCCGGGCAAGCTCAACTACGGCTCGACAGGCTCGGGCTCGTCGAACCATCTGTCGATGGAACTCTTCATGAGCATGACCGGCACCAAGATGACACACGTGCCCTACAAGGGCAGCGCACCGGCAGTGATGGCGATGCTCGGCGGAGAGATCGACGTGCTGTTCGACAACGTGCCCAACTTGATGCAGCAGATCAAGGCCGGCAAGCTCAAGCCGATTGCGGTGACCGGCCCCCGGCGCGCGGCACTTCTGCCTGAAACCGCGACGGTGCAGGAGGCTGGCGTGCCGGGCTACGAAGTGATCGTCTGGTTCGGCATTCAGATGCCTGCAGGCGTGCCAAAGCCGGTGGTCGAGCGCGCCAACCGCGACATCGTCGCAATCCTCAAGGACCCCGAGGTGGTCAAGCAGTTCCTCGAGCAGGGCGTCGAGGTAGTGGCGAGCACGCCGGAAGCCTTCGGCCAGCTACTGCAGAAGGAAGTGCCGAAATGGACCAAGGTGGTCAATGACGCGGGCCTGAAGATCGAGTAGCGCCGGAATTGGGTGAAAGGGCGGCCGCTTGAATCGAGTGGCCGCTTCAGCGAGCCACCGTGGCGCGCTTGGTACCCAGCATGTACTGCTCCGACGCACCGTCGTTCACCGACGACCAGACGAGCTGCTCGTCCAGAAAGCTGCGCCAGTGATCGTGGACCTTCGCGAAGGTCGGGTTCGTGCCCGCCTCTTCCTTCAGCACATCGCGCGTGGCCTGATGCATGGCGTCCATGATCGATTTAGACCAATAGCTCAGGCGTGCGCCGCCGCCCACCAGGCGCTTGAGGGCCGGGACGTTGTTGACGTCGTACTTTGCCAGCATCTCCGCGCTGGCCTGTGCGCAGGCCGCCTCCACCGCGGCGCGGTAGCTGTCCGGCAGTTCCGCCCAGGCCTTCTTGTTGGCGATGAAGCAAAGCGATGCGCCGCGCTCCATGACGCCCGGGCCGTAGTAGTAGCGCGCCACCTTCGCCAGGCCTAGCTTCTCGTCGTCGAAAGGGCCGACGAATTCGACCGCATCCAGCGTGCCCTTCTCGAGTGCGGGATAGACGTCCGCCGCAGCCAGCTGCAGCGGCGTGACTCCCAGCTTCGCGTAGACGCGGCCGAGCAGCCCGGGCACGCGCATGCGAAGGCCCTGGAAATCCTCGACCCGCTTGATCTCCTTGCGAAACCAGCCGCCCATCTGCGCGCCGGTATTGCCGCAAGGGGTCTGCACCACGTCGAAGCGGTCGTAGATGTCGCGCATCAGCCCAAGGCCGCCGCCGTTCATCCAGGCCGTGTGCTGACGCGGCGACATGCCGAACGGAATGCCGGTATCGAAGGCCAGCGCGGGCTCCTTGCCGACGTAGTAGAAGCCGGCGGTGTGGCCGCATTCGACGCTGCGGTTCTGCACGCCGTCGAGGATCGCGAGCGGCGGCATCAGCTCGCCGGCGGAAAAAGGCGTGATGGTGAAACGGCCGTCGGTCAGGTTCCTGACGATCGTCGAGATCGCGGTCGCGCCGCCGAACACCGTGTCGAGCGACTTCGGAAAGCTCGACGGCATTCGCCATCGCACCGTGGGCATGCTTTGGGCGACCGCCGGAGCGGAAAGCGTGGCTGCCGCTGCGATGGCGGATCCGGAGAGCAGTAGGCGTCGTTGCATGTCATTCTTTCGGCAGGAAAATTCAGTCGGCGGCGAGGCAGGTCGGGTCTTGGCGCAGCGCCCGGCGCGCGAAGTACTGGAAGGTCATGTCGGTGATCTGCGGCCGCAGCAGGAAATCGCGCGATTCGCGCGCAAGGTGCGCCTGCACAGGGCGGATCGTTCCCGCAGCCGCCGCACGCAGTTGCACGCCCGCGGCCTGCTCCATCCAGATCGCAAGGCTTGCCGCTTCCGCCACCGTGGCACCTGCCGTGAGCAGGCCATGGTGCGCGAGCAGCAGCGCCTTTCGCCCCGCAAGCGCCTCCGAAATGATGCGCCCCTCGTCGTTGGTGATGGGCAGCCCCGGCCACTCCTCGAGGTAGCCGCAGTTCTCGAAGAACGGCGTTGCGTCCATCCCGGCGACCACCAGCGGCTGGCCAATGATCGACAGCGCCGACACCGCTGCCGGATGCGTGTGCACGATGCAGTTCACCCCGGGATTGCTGCGGTACACCCACAGGTGGAAGCGCGTCGCCGGATTGGGCAGCGAATCGCCGTCCAGCGGCTGCAGATCGTCATCCGTCAGGATGAAGCTCTGCGGCACCGCCTCGTCTGCGCCGATGCCGAACTTGAGCGTGTAGTAGGTGCCCGCACGCTCTCCACGCGCGGTGATCTGGCCCGCCAGGCCGTTGGCCCAATGGCCTTCGGCCGCCAGCATGCGGCAGGCCAGCACGAGCTGTTCGACCGTTGAATACGATGTGGGCACCGCCTTGCGCTGAAGGTCCCGGTAGACGGACTCCTTGAGATCCTGGTCGCTTTGCATGACGCGTGCTCCTGTAGGTCAACTTGTTGACCGAATTCTGGTCAACGCGTTGACTTGTGTCAACATCAAACGCCATGCCGTCCAAGAAGCCACCGACCAGAGCGCAATCCGCCGCTGCCGACGAAGCCGTGTCGAACCCGGCTTTTCCCAATGTCGGTCCCCGCATCAAGGCGCTGCGCCGCCTGAAGCAGATGACGGTGGAAGAACTGGCGAACGCCGTCGGGGTGAACAAGGCGCATGTGTCGCGCCTGGAGCGCAGCTTGAAGACGCCGTCGATCGGCATGTTGGCCAAGCTTGCGACGTCGCTCGGCACGAGCATCGGCAACCTGGTGGGCGAGACGCTCGACAAGGCCGATGTCAAGGTCACCCGCGGCGCCCAGCTCAAGTTCGGGAACGCTTCCGATGAGCCGTCGCTCCATCGCTTTGCGCCGTTGCTGCACGGGCACTCGGTCAGTTCATTCGAGGCATTTGTAGTGCAGCCGGGCGCGGCCGGCGGCTCCGTTCAGGCTGCTCAGCACGAAGGACAGGAAATGCTGTATGTGCTGTCGGGCACCATCGACGTCATCTTTACCGACCGCACCGAGCGGCTGGGTGCCGGCGACTGCATTCACTTCCCCGGTTACCTGAACCACAGCCTAGCGCGCGTGGGCCGGCGTCACGCGCAGGCGCTGCTGGTTCTTTCTTCAGATTGAAGACGAGCGATTGCAGGGCAAACGGTTGTCCGTTTGTCCGTTGTTTGCTTCGTGCGGTCGCGAGCAGAAGAATCGTTGCCTGGCGGAGAGTGTGACCACGAGGACTGCACGCGCAAGACAAGCGGCCGCGTCGCCCGCCTTTCAACCGACGTCGCTACGCGACGCAGCAATTTTTGCGAGAACGACCGGCCCAGACTCCGTGGCGCCAATTTTCTTTTGGATATGACGGACGTGAGCCAACACGGTGTGCATTGATAGAGAAAGCGTCTTGGCAACGTCCTTGTTTGACATGCCCTTGGTTAGCATCGCCAGTACTGCCAGTTCTCGTCCCGTCAGTTGGTTCAACACCGGCAGCCGACTCGCCGCAGCGTGGGCAACTTCAGCGAAGGCGGCGGAAGATCCACCGTCAATGTGACGAATGCGTGGCCCAGTAGGCAGGATGGCGCCGGTGACCGAAATCTCATTCCAGGTCGCCGGTGCAATCCACGCATCGCGCCAGTTGGCGAGGTCCAGATCGGTCCGATCAAAAATCGTTTGATTGAATTCGGCACGCACGGCGATCGTCGCGGAGAGTGCAGCGGACGTCAGGTCTGCACCAGAAAAATCTGCGGCCGTGAAATCGGCACTCATGGCAAAGCAACCTGTGAGGTCAGCGTTCTTGAACGAAGCCCCACGGGCCGTACAGCCCGCAAGCTGGCCAGAACGTAGATTTGCATCCGTGAAGTCAGCGCCATCCAGATCGCAACCCTGCAGATCGATGTTGACCATGGACGCGCCGACAAAACTTGCATGGCTCAAGACAAGCTGGCCGAAATCGAGCCCGTCAAGGGTGCGGCCACCAAGATCGATTCCTTTCAGGACAAAGGCGTGAGTGCCGCGCGACATGCCAGTGAAATCAAAGATCGCATCGACCCAGTCATCAGTTCGCAAAGCATGCAATACCGCCTCCGTAGCGAGTCGGCCCGCATCGGTCTTCCACCGGTCGGAGAAGAGTTGGTTTTGCATTCAGGGCACGGTAATCCAGGAGCCCAGTCCCAGATACTGGGTTCCACCGCGCGTCTTGAGTTGCACGGTAGTTAGTCGCTTGATCGCTTGAACCTCGACCCCTCGCAAGATCGCTGTTTCTGCCTCCTTGCGATTCAGGGTGCTCACGGCGCGGGCTGCATGCACGTTCGTGTCCCACCCGGACACCCACCCGATCTCGAACACCAGACCTCCGGCACCCGCCCAGTTGGCGGCTGTCATGAGCAGATTGCCATTGCCCGCGGGCAAGCCTACGGTGCCACGAAATGCACTCGCTGCATGACCGACGACATGCTCCGCTAAACGTAGGTCCGTGCCCCCGTCGGCAGGCAACCCGTTCGCAATGACCGCGGCCTGCTGGTACTTGTCCGAGCCATGAAACCCGTATGCAGGCGCGCTAGCAACCTGGAGACCGGACTCTGCCAAGGCAAGTTGAGTTTGTGTGGCCATGTCACGCGCTGTCCTAGTAGTAGGCGACCGAAGTCAGATCGGTCGCAGCCAGTGCACCTTTCACACTTGAAATTTACCCCAACCCGCGAGAGGCGGGTGGCCAACGGATCTAAAAGACGTGCCTGATCCCGATTCCGCCGGCGTTCATGGCTCGTGGCAACACGCAAGCGGTACTTCGACCTCGGCGGATGAACGCCGACGCAGCGCGCCCAGCACCTCGAAGCGCAACCGACGTAAGGAGGTGTGGTGCCCAAACTCTCGATGAGAGACAACAATGTCTGGCGGAGAGTGTGAGATTCGAACTCACGGACGGTTGCCCGTCGGCAGTTTTCAAGACTGCTGGTTTAAACCGCTCACCCAACTCTCCGGAAGCCGCCTTCGTGTTGCGCGAAGGCAGGAACGCGATTTTAGTCTCGGCTCGCCACCGGGCCGGCAGGCGGCACCGGTGCCCAGCCGCGCATGACCAGTTCCAGAATGCCCTCGGCCCATCTGCGGCGATCGTCCGGACCTGCAAGGGGTTTGGAAATGAAGAAGCGCACACCACCGAACGCCAGCGTCGAGAGCTGCACGGCTGCGAGTTCGGGCGACGGCACATGCAGCTTGCCGGCGCGATGCGCTTCGGCGAGATATTCGACGACCGGAGCAAGCACGAAGCTGTTCTCGGCATAGAGCAGCCTGGCAAGTTGCGGAAATCGGACGGCCTCGGCAATCACGAGGCGCAGCAGCGCGAGGGTCTTGGGTTCGGTGGCGCCCAGGTACATGCGCTCGATCAGATCGAGCAGAACCTGCTTTTCGTCGGTGCCGGTTTGCACCAGGATGGCCTGCATGTTGTCGCGGGCGTCGCTCACGGCACGGTGCACGACTTCCTGGAACAGGGATTCCTTGTTCTCGAACTGACGATAGATGGTGATCTTGGCCACGCCCGCATTGCGTGCAATGGCTTCGATGCTGGTCGCTGCGTAGCCGTTCTCGAGGAAGGATTGCAGGGCAGCGCCAAGGAACGCCTCGCGCAGCGCTGCGGCTTGTGCGGGACTTGGCCGGCCACGCGATCTGCGCTTGGGCTCGGCAGGCGACGGTCGAATCGGCACGGCGCTACTCGCTATGCCCAAGAAAGATGGCTTGAAGGTCGCTCAAGAAATCGAAGCCGCGGGGCGTCGGCCAGACGCGGGCGAGATCGCGTTCGATCAAGCCCTTGCGCTCGGCTTCTTCCATGCCGCGCTGAATGGCGGTGACGGCCAACCCGGTGCGCTCGCAAAACTGCGCCAGCGTGAAGCCGTCTTTCAGCCGCAATGCGTTGAGCATGAACTCGAACGGCAGTTCGCCGATGGCGACGTCGTCGCTCTGAGCGATTGCGCGGCCGCCCAGTGCGTTGTCCATGTAGAGACGCGGCTCGCGAAAGCGAACCTGGCGCACCACGCGATGCGCAAAACTCAACTTGCTGTGCGCCCCGGCGCCGATGCCGAGATAGTCGCCGAACTGCCAGTAGTTGAGGTTGTGGGCGCTTCGATGGCCGACGCGCGCATAGGCAGAAATCTCGTAGCGGTCGAGGCCGCTTCGGCTCGTGCGCTCGGTGATCCTGTCAAGCATGTCGTAGGCCATATCGTCTTCGGGCACCACCGGCGGAAACTTGGCGAAATAGGTGTTGGGCTCGATGGTGAGGTGATACACCGAAAGGTGCGGCGGCGCCAGCGCCAATGCCTGGTCGAGATCTGCGTCGAGGCCGTCCAGCGTCTGGCCGGGCAGCGCGTACATCAGGTCGAGGTTGAAGGTATCGAAAGCAAGCGCAGCCTCTTCGACTGCCGCGATCGCCTGCGCGCGGTCGTGCACGCGGCCGAGCGCTTTAAGGTGCCCGTCGTCGAAGCTCTGCACACCGACCGAAAGGCGGGTAACGCCAGCGGCCCGGTAAGCCCGAAAGCGGTTGCGCTCGAAGGTGCCTGGGTTCGCTTCGAGCGTGATCTCGCAGTCGGGCGCCAGCTTGAGCCGGGCACGCAGATCGCCGAGCAGACGATCGATGGCGGCCGGCGAAAAGAGGCTGGGCGTGCCACCGCCGACGAAGATGGTGTGGACGGTGCGGCCCCAGATCAAGGGCAGCGCCGCGTCGAGGTCTGCGATCAGCGCGTCGATGTAGCGCTGCTCTGGCAAGGTATCGCCGGCGCCTTTTGCGCTCCACTCGTGCGAGTTGAAGTCGCAGTAAGGGCATTTGCGCAGGCACCAGGGCAGGTGCACATAAAGCGACAGCGGCGGCAGCGCAGAAAACTGTAGCGGACCGGGCCGCATCAGATGCAGCACGTCGTTACCGACGGCTGCGGCGGTGGAAGGCTCCTGCGCGGCGGTGGAGATCGGAACGACGATGCTCAAAGCCACCGCTCCCGCATCAGCGCCAGCATGGCGCGCGCCGCCTGGCCGCGATGGCTCTGGGCATTCTTGGTGTCGGCGGGCAATTGGGCGAAGGTCTTGCCGTACTGCGGCAGCCACATCACAGGGTCGAAGCCGAAGCCGTTCTCGCCGATCGGCGCGCGTGCGATCTCGCCCGAAACCCTGCCGACGGCAATCAGCGGCTCCGGGTCGTCGGCGCTGCGCAGGGCGACCAGCGTGCTGACGAGCGCGGCGCGCCGGTTGTCGATGGAGGCCAGTTGTTCGAGCAGCGCGCGTACGTTGTTGGCGTCGCCTTTTTCATAGCCGAACCGGGTTGCGTAGTGGGCGGTGGCTACGCCTGGCAAGCCGCCGAATGCGTCGACGCAGAGGCCCGCATCGTCGGCGATGGCAGGCAAGCCGGTCGCGGCGGCGGCATGACGCGCCTTGGCAAGCGCGTTCTCGACAAAGGTGGCGAACGGCTCCTCGGCCTCACCGACGCCAAGCTCGGACTGGGGCACCAGCACGAAGCCGAGCGGCGCAAAAAGCACCTGCAATTCGGCAAGCTTGCCGACATTGTTGGAGGCCAGAACCAGTTTCAGCGGCGGCTTCATCTGCGCCATGCGCGAACGCGCATGCTCATCGGGCCGAGAGCGCCCCGGCTTGCAGAAGGGTCAATTCGGCGATGCCCTTTTCAGCCAGCGCAAGCAGTGCGCTCATTTCGTCGCGCGAGAAGGCAGCGCCCTCCGCAGTGCCCTGCACTTCGACGAAGTGTCCGGCACCTGTCATGACGATATTCATGTCGGTGTCGCAGGCCGCGTCTTCGACGTATTCCAGGTCGAGCAGCGGTGTGCCCTGCACGATACCCACGGAAATGGCAGCCACGTGGCTGCGAATCGGCGACGCCGGGATCTTGCCTGCGGCCAGGAGCTTGTCGACCGCGTCCTGCGCCGCGACGAAGGCGCCGGTGATCGCCGCGGTGCGCGTTCCGCCATCGGCCTGCAACACGTCGCAGTCGAGATGGATGGTGCGTTCGCCGAGCGCCGCCAGGTCGAACACGGCGCGCATCGAGCGGCCGATGAGCCGCTGGATCTCTTGCGTGCGGCCGCTTTGCTTGCCGCGCGCGGCCTCGCGGTCGCTGCGGGTGTGGGTGGCGCGCGGGAGCATGCCGTACTCGGCAGTGACCCAGCCTTCGCCGCTCCCGCGCTTGTGCGGCGGCACCTTTTCCTCGACCGAGGCGGTGCAGAGCACACGCGTCTGGCCGAACTCGATGAGCACCGATCCTTCGGCATGGATGGTGAAGCCGCGGGTGATGCGCACCGGCCGCAACTGGTCGACGGCACGGCCGCCGCTACGTACGAAAACTGTCATGCTGAAAAATTGAAGAGGGAAAAGATCAGGCCTTGCGGGCCGCGGAACGTCGTATCGCTTCGTTGATTTCGGCGATCGAGCGCTCGATCGCGTCTTCGTCGAGATCGTCGAGTTCGCTGTCCGAAGGCATGCCCGCCTGGATCGTCGACGCAAACACGCCTTCGCTGATGCTGTCGGTCGAAACGCCACGCCCCTGGCCGGATGCATCGGGCGTTTCCCAGTCGAGCGCGATGAGCGTCACGTTGTCGCTGTGCGTGCCGCCGTTGCGCAAGGCCATTTCTGCGAGATCGGGCGCCGCATCCGAAACCGGCTTGCCGGAGGACAGCGTACGCACGATCAGGCCGTCGTCCAGAACGCCCCAGAGCCCGTCGGAGCACAGCATGATCCGGTCGCCACGTTGAAGCTGAAGGGGCGCCGAAACGTCGAATAGCGGAGTGGTCGGAGAACCCAGGCAAGTCAGCAGCAGATTGCGGTTGACGATCTCCGGGCCGGCATGGGCGCGCGGGCGCTCGGCATGCGAATGGTCTCGTGTGCGCAATAGCATTTCGCCGTCTCGCACCACATACAGCCGCGAATCGCCGCAATGAATCCACTGCGCGCTGGTTCCCTGCAGAACGGCCACGACGACGGTGGTGCGCGGCGTGTCGAGCATGCCCTTGTTGCCCGCGTACCGCATGATTTGCTGGTGCGCCGCCATCACGGACGAGGTCAGGAAAGCCTTGACGTCCTTGACGACCGGGCGAGCTTCACGCTGGTAGAGCGCCGCAATGGTCTGAAGTGCCAGTTGGGCCGCCACCTCGCCTTCGGGATGCCCGCCCATGCCGTCTGCCAGCACGAACAGCCCCGACTCGCGCGTGTAGCAATAGCCCATGCGGTCTTCGTTCTTGAGGCGCCCGCCCTTGCGGCTCACCTGGAATACAGAAAATTTCATGCCGGTCGTGTTGTGGGGGCCGCCGCTTTGGGCAGCCCCTTCTTTTCGAAAGATCGCATGTTGTCGATGGAGAGCCGGACCTTCTCGCTCACGGTGAGCTTGGTGTAGCGGCGCTCGCCTTCGCGGCTCAGCTCTTTTTGCAGCGCGAACACCGACTGCGGACGCGAAAGCGGATCGAGCGACATGCACCACTCGACCACCTCGATCAGGTTGTCGGAGTAGATGCCGCGCAGGCGAGAGAGCGACAGGCCGAGCCGGTCTTTCTCGATGCGCTGGGGAGCGTCGTTGGGCGGATAGCCCTGCATGCAGGCATAGATGCAGGCGCCGATGGCGTAGATGTCGGTCCAGGGGCCCATCGACGAATCGCGGCGGTACATCTCGGGCGCTGCGAAGCCGGGGGTGTACATCGGGCGGATGAAATTGCCCTCTTTGGAGAGCACCTCGCGTGCGGCACCGAAATCGATCATCACCGCACGGTCGTCGTCGGTCACGAAGATATTGGCCGGCTTGATGTCGAGGTGCAGCATCTTGTGCTGGTGCACGATGCGAAGCCCCCGAAGAATCTCGTCGAACAGCGAGCGGATGGTGGATTCGCGAAAGACTTTCTGCTTCTTCAGGTCCCGTGCGGTCACGATGAAGTCTTGCAGGGTCGCACCCTCCAGATAGTTCATGACCATGTACACGGTCTCGTTCTCGCGGAAGAAGTTGAGCACGCTCACGACCGAGGCATGTGAGATTTGCGCGAGCGAACGGCCCTCTTCGAAAAAGCTTTTCAGCCCCAGGCGGTACAGCGACAGCTTGTCCGGCGACACCTGCGGCGCGAGCTCTCCGGTGCCTCGCGTGGCCAGGGAAGAAGGAAGGTATTCCTTGATCGCGACCTGCTGGCCGCTCTGATCGACCGAGAGGTAGACGACGCCGAATCCACCGGCGGAAAGCCGGCGCACGACGCGGTAGCCGCCGATGACCGTATCGGGCAGCAGGGGCGAAGGTTTGACCTTTGACATAATCCGGGAGTTTCGCCCGAAGGCGATGGTGCGGCAAGCGAACGCAATGCCGTCGCCTCGGTGCATGCAAACAAATTCACAGCGAGACGCAATGCCAGTTTACAGCATGACCGGCTATGCCAGCGGCCAGAACGGCCCCGGGGGCAGCCACTCCGACACCGATCCCAGGCCCCACGCCGCGGGCCGGCTCGGGGTCGAAATCCGCTCGGTCAACAGCCGATTCCTCGACCTCACTTTCAAGCTGCCCGAGGAGCTGCGCCAACACGAGCCCGCGCTGCGCGAGCTGCTCACCGCGCGGCTCAAACGCGGCAAGGTCGAGTTGCGCGCAGCGGTCGAAAGCACCGGCAGCGCGGGAATCGGGGAGCCCTCCACCAAGCTGTTGCAGCGGCTCAACGGCGTGCAGGACAGCATCAGGTCCTGGCTGCCAGGCGCACGCGAACTGAGCGTTGCGGATGTGTTGCGGCTGTCCCTCGGCGACACCGCAACCAAGGGCGACTGGGGCCCCGACCTGGTCGAGGTGGCGGAAAAAGCGCTGACAGCCCTCGTTTCTGCGCGTGAACGCGAGGGCGGCCGCCTCGCACGAATGCTGCAGGACCACTTGGCGCAGCTGCGAAAACTCGTCGCGCAGGCGCTGCCGCTGGTGCCGCTGCTCGTCGAGCAGCAGCGCAGCCGGTTTCTGGAGCGCTGGCAGGACGCGATGGGCCTTGGCGGCGGCACGGTACCCGAGGCGGCACATGACCGCGCGCTGACCGAGGCCACTGCTTTCGCGATCCGGATCGACGTCGCCGAAGAACTGACCCGCCTCAACTCGCACCTGGACGAGATCGAACGGCTGGTAAAAAAAGGCGGCGAGGTCGGAAAGCGTCTCGATTTCCTGATCCAGGAACTGCACCGCGAAGCCAATACCCTTGGCTCGAAATCAGCCACGCTCGAACTCACGCGCATCGGAGTCGACATGAAAGTGCTGGTCGAGCAGATGCGCGAGCAGGTCCAGAACATCGAATAACAGAACGATCGAATGGACTATCCCGGCAACATCTTCGTGGTCGCAGCGCCCAGCGGCGCCGGCAAATCCAGCCTGGTGAAGGCGCTGATGGAGCTCGACTCCGCCGTGCAGCCATCGGTGTCGCACACCACCCGCCCACCGCGCGGCCAGGAAAAGCACGGGCGCGAGTATTTCTTTGCCTCGCCCCCGGAGTTCGACGCGATGGTCGCGTCCAACGGCTTCGTCGAGTGGGCGCACGTTCACGGCCAGCGCTACGGCACGTCGAAAAAAGCGATCGAAGAACGGATCGCGCAAGGCGCCGACGTCATTCTGGAGATCGACTTCCAGGGCGCCATACAGATCCGCGACACCTTTGCCAACGCGGTCATGATCTTCATCCTGCCGCCCAGCTGGGAAGAGTTGCGCTCGCGCCTGGAACGCCGAGCCGAAGACAGCGCCGAGGTGATCGAGCTGCGCTTGCAGAACGCCGCATCCGAGGTGGCCCATGCCCGGGAGTTCGACTTCGTTATAATCAACGAGTTGTTCGAGCGGGCCTTGTTTGATCTCAAGGCCATCGTCCATGCCCAGCGGCTCAAGTTCGCGGCCCAGCGTATCGCCCGCGGCGATACCTTCAAAGCGCTCAACATCCTCTGACCCCAAGCCCGTTTACTGGAGCCCGCACATGGCACGCATCACCGTCGAAGACTGTCTGGAAAAAATCCCTAACCGCTTCCAACTCGTGTTGGCTGCCACCTACCGAGCCCGCATGTTGAGCCAGGGCCATGCGCCGAAGATCGA
>JANOCL010000145.1:0-8621 GCA_031412135.1 Variovorax sp.
GCACATTCCCATCGCCCCAAGTTGGATAGGTTTTGCCAAGCCTTCGTTATCCCTCTCGAGTCGCAATACAGCCCCGAACTCGCTCGTGCCGTAATTATTGGCAGCAATCTTGAACGTGTGGCGAGTACATCACGCCAGGCACCCTCATCGGAAGACAGCAATGTCGTGAACCGCCTCAAAAAAACGCCTTATTAGACGCGCAATGTCATGAATCGCCTCAAAAACGAGAGCTTTGGAGCCGATTCACGACTTCGCTGGTCACGAGAGGGCTGAATTCACGAAATTGCTACCGCTCACTGCTACCAATCGCGTAACCCCGTACCTCATAAACTAATTTAACATAATATACATTGTATAGTTTCGCATCCCATGCCGCCTGCAGCCGGTCTTCACCATTTGCCGTCGCTCGGGCGCTTGGTGCGTACCGCTGCGCCAATCAACTGGATTGCATCGGGCCGATTCGCTCGCTGAGCGAAGTCGGCAGCCGTCATGCCTTGCTCGTTCTTCATGAGCGGATCGGCGCCTTCCTCAACCAGCAACCGCACGGCCGCGGTGCTGCCGTACATGGCCGCCATCATCAGTGGCGTCGTGCCGTTCGGCGATTGCGCGTCGATGAAGGCATGCTGGTCGAGCAATTGCTTCATTACCGCGACATGACCGTTGGTGGCGGCGTAATGCAGCGGTGTCCAGCCCGGCTTGTTGATGTCGGCATCGCGTGCGATCAGGCGCGACACCAGTTCCTGCTGGCCCTTGAGCGCCGCCATCATGAGCGGGCTTTCGTCTTTGGCATTGCGCAGTTCGACATTGGTGGCCGGTGCATCGAGCAAGGCCTGGATCACCTTCGGCGATGGCTCCCGAAGCGCGATCAGCAAGCCGGTCTGACCTTGTTCGTCGCGCGTGTTGGGGTCGAAGCCACGTTTGAGAAGGTCTCTGACGCCGCTGGCGTCGTCGCCGCGGACTGCCCGGAAGAAATCGTCGAACGAACCCGCATGCGCAGAAAAAGATACTGCAAAAACAATCGTGTAGCAGATTTTCTTGAAGTGAGTTCTCATGTATTTACAAAACTGAATAGGGTGTCGAAGTTGCGGCTTGTCGCCGCTGCGACCGCCTCCAGAGGCAGTTGGCGCAGTTGCGCGATCTGCTGAGCGACGAAAGGAACGAAGGAAGGATTGTTGGTCTTGCCGCGGTAAGGCACCGGTGCGAGATAAGGGCTGTCGGTCTCAATCAGCATCCGGTCGAGTGGCACGAAGGCCGCGACATCCCGCAGATCCTGCGCCTTCTTGAAGGTCAGGATGCCGGAAAACGAGATGTAGAAACCCAGGTCCAGCGCAGCCCGCGCCACCTCGGCAGTCTCGGTGAAGCAATGGAATACGCCGCCCGCGGCTTTGATGCCACCGTCTTCGCCCTCCTCCCTAAGGATGGCGAGCGTGTCAGCCGAGGCTTCGCGGGTATGAATGACGAGCGGCTTGCGCGTCTGCTGTGCGGCACGGATGTGTACGCGGAACCGGTCGCGCTGCCATTCCATGTCGGCGATGCTTCGGCCACCTTTGCGCTCCTGCATCTGGAAATAGTCGAGTCCGGTTTCGCCGATCGCAACCACCTTGGGCAGTGCGGCGCGCTCCACCAGGTCTGCCACCGTGGGCTCGGCAATGTCTTCGTTGTCCGGATGCACGCCCACGCTGGCCCAAAAGTTGTCAAAACGAGCCGCCAGCGACTGCACATCGGCAAATTCTTCGAGCTTGGTGCAAATGCAGAGCGCGCGGTCAACCTGTGCCGCCGCCATGGCCGCGCGGATCTGCGGCATCTGGTCGGCGAACTCTGGAAATGTCAGGTGGCAGTGGGAGTCGGTGAACATGGCGCAAACCCTCGACTATGCCAGCGCAGCCGCCCTGCCTTCGAGCCCGCGTCGCGAAGACCGGACTCGGCGATTCGGTTCAGATGGTCTGGGTGGGACGGTCGGACGCCATCGTGCCGCCCAGCGCTTCCTCGATGCGTGCCTTGAGCTGGCGCGACTTGTCGTCCGACGGAAAGCGGATGCCGACCCCAGGCGCCCGGTTGCCCGCCGCGCGTGCGGGCGTGATCCATGCGACTTTTCCGGCCACAGGATAGCGCTGGGGATCGTCTGGCAGCGTGAGCAGCACGTACACGTCATCGCCCAGGCGGTATTCGCGCGAGGTTGGAATGAAGATGCCACCCTCGGCGAAGAGCGGGATGTACGCGGCGTAGAGCGCGCCTTTTTCCTTGATCGCCAGCTGAATGACGCTCGGTCGAGCGGGCGCGGTGGGGGTTGTGGTGGCGGCAGGTGTGTTCATGGTCGACGCGCTGCGGAGTTTAGGGTCGTTCGCGCTTCGCTCACCAACGCCTCGAGCATGAGGCCCGCATTGAACGGGTGTTCTGCGGTTTTTGCCGCACTCGCAAGGGATTTCGACCAGCGGGCCAACGCCATCTTCGATGGCGATGCCGGCAAGTCCTCCGCCGCGAAGAAGCGCGGGTCGGCGCCGCTGCCGGCCGCCATCAGGTCGTGGCACAGCTTCTGCAGCGTGCCGATGGCCTGGACCGGCGGCTGATCGGCCAGTGCGCCGATGTCACCGCGCACCAGCGCCCTGGGCAGCATGGCCCATGCTTTCGGAGACTGCCCCGACGCTGCAAGCCGCAGCGCATCGCTCGGCCGCCCGCCGGCCGCGCGCAGGAGTGCAGGCGCATCGGCGGCAGGGACGCCTTGGCGCACCAGCCAGTCGCGCGCCTCGTCGTCGGCCGGCCACGGCAGGGTGAATCCGAGGCAACGACTGCGAATGGTGGGCAGCAACTGCCAGGCGCCTTCGCTGGCAAGCAGGAAGCGGACGTCGCCGACCGGCTCCTCCAGCGTTTTCAGCAATGCGTTGGCGGTGATGTTGTTCATGCGCTCGGCCGGATACACCAGCACCGCCTTGCCACGGCCTCGCGCGCTGGTGCGCTGCGCGAAAGCAACCGCGTCGCGCATGGCTTCGACCCGGATCTCGCGGCTGGGTTTGCGCTTCTTGTCGTCGATGTCGGCCTGGCTCTTCTCGTCCAGCGGCCAGGCGAGTTCGTGCATCGCGACCTCGGGCATGAGCACGCAGAGATCGGCATGGGTGCGCACCGCAATGGCATGGCAGCTCGGGCAGCGACCGCAGGCGCCCTCCTCGCCCGCTGGATCGCGCTGCTCGCAGAGCCATGCGGCCACCAGCGCAAGGCCGAGTTCGTACTGTCCCAGTCCCGACGGGCCCTGCAGCAGCCATGCGTGGCCGCGCTGGCGCAGCAGTTCGGCCAGCGGCTTGCGCAGCCAGGGCGACAGGTCGGACGCAGTCATGGCGCGCTGTCTACTTGCGATGCCGCCAAGCCACGCTCGGCCAGCGCCGATTCGATTTGCTGCCAGACCTGTTCGCGCGGCCGGCTCGCGTCGATGCGAGCGAAACGCGGCGCTCCGGCTGCACGCTCGGCATAGCCGGCGGCGACGCGGCGAAAGAAATCGACCGGCTGCGACTCGAACTTGTCCGGCAGCCGCGCGCCTGCCAGCCGCTCGGCTGCAATCTCCGGCGCCACATCGAACCAGAGGGTGATGTCCGGTTGCAGCAACTCATGCGGCTGCGATGTGGGCGAGGAAGCCGCCTGCACCCAATGCTCGAGCGTCGAAAGCAGCGCCGTGTCGAAGCCTCGGCCGGCGCCCTGGTAGGCAAAGGTGGCGTCGGTGAAGCGGTCGCACAGAACCACGTCGCCGCGCGCCAGTGCGGGCTCGATCACGCGCACGACATGGTCGCGCCGTGCCGCAAAGACCAGGAGCGATTCGGTCAGCGCGTCCATCGGTTG
The DNA here is from genome assembly GCA_031412135.1 of Variovorax sp. Lineage (GTDB taxonomy): Bacteria > Pseudomonadota > Gammaproteobacteria > Burkholderiales > Burkholderiaceae_C > Variovorax. The sequence continues at coordinate 3,826 of JANOCL010000145.1, forward strand.
CGCGAGGATCAGCGTGCGCAGGGTTTCCGCGAGCGGCGTGCCGCCGGGTTCGCGCGTGCGGGTGACGTGCCGGCCCTGCGCCTCGAACAGCGCCTGCAGCGCGTCGATGTGACTCGACTTGCCGGCGCCGTCGATGCCTTCGAGGGTCAGGAACAATCCGCTCACTGGCCGTTCCGGCGCGCCGGATCTGCGCCGCGCTGGTACCGGTTCACCGCGCGGTTGTGCTCGTCGAGCGACTTGCTGAAGTGGCTCGACCCGTCGCCCCTGGAGACGAAGTAGAGCGACTTGCTTTGCGCCGGCTGCACCGCCGCCAGCAACGCCGCCTTGCCCGGCATGGCGATCGGCGTGGGCGGCAGGCCGGCGCGGGTGTAGGTGTTCCAGGGCGTGTCGGTCTGCAGGTCTTTCTTGCGGAGATTGCCGTCGAAGCCGGTGCCCAGGCCGTAGATCACGGTGGGATCGGTCTGCAGCGGCATGCCAAGACGCAACCGGTTCACGAATACGGCGGAGATTTCGGCCCGCTCCTGGGCCTTGCCTGTTTCTTTCTCGACAATGCTCGCCAGGATCAGTGCCTCGTCGGCCGTTCGCAGCGGCAGATCGGCAGCGCGGGCTGCCCAGGCTGCCTCGATCTTCTTGTCCATGGCGCGCATCGCACGCTGCAGCAGCGCGACGTCGGTGGAGCCCTTGGAGTAGGTGTAGGTGTCGGGGAAGAAGCGCCCTTCCGGATGCAGGCCCGGCTTGCCGAGGGCGGCCATCACCGCTTCGTCGGTCTGACCGACCGTTTCGGGTTTCAGCTGCTCGGCCTTGGCGAGCGCAGCCCGCACCTGGCGAAAACTCCATCCTTCGACCAGCACCAGGCTGCGCGTCGCTTCCTCGCCGCGCACCAGCACGTTCAGCAGCAGACGCGGCGTGATGCCGCGTTCCAGCTCATAGCTGCCGGCGCGCATTTGCCGGTCCTGGCCGGAGAAGCGAAACCACCAATACAGAAGCTGGGGCGAGACCTCGGTCCCGGTGTCGGCAACGGCCTGGGCAATGCCGCGCGGCGTGGTGCCGGGCTCGACCGAAAGGTCCACCGTCGGCGCTGGAAGCGAAAGCGGTTGCTGCACCCACCACAGTCCGGCTGCGCCTGCGCCCAGCACGACGAAAGCGGCAAGAAGAAAGAGTGTGAGAAAGAAGCGGCGCACGAGGAGGGCCATGATAATTCAGCGATGACCCCTGTCGTTCTGAATGGCGTAACAGCCCTCTCCCACCTCGGCGTGATCAGCGCCGAAGGCACCGAAGCCGCGCATTTCCTCAATGGCCAGCTGACGCAGGATTTCGCGCTGCTCGGTGCCTCCGAGGCGCGCCTGGCGGCGCTTTGCACTGCCAAGGGCCGCGTCATCGCAAGTTTTGTCGGTATCCGGCCCGAGCCGGACCGCGTGCTGCTGGTGTGCAGCGGCGACATCCTTGCCGCCACGCTGAAGCGGCTTTCGATGTTCGTGTTGCGCGCCAAGGCCAGGCTGCGCGATGCGAGCGATGCCTTCGCGCTGTACGGCCTGGCCGGCACGGCACTGGCCGCCAATGGCATCGATACCGGTGCAGTGCCCGGCCGCTGCAGCCAGGTCGGCGACGCCCAGGTGGCTGCGCTCTATCCGTCGGACGGCGTTCCGCGCGCGCTCTGGATCGCGCCGGCCGGCAGCGCCGCGCCGCAAGGCAGCGCGCTCGACCCTGCGCTCTGGCAGTGGAGCGAGGTCCGCAGCGGCATCGTGACCTTGAGCAACCCGGTGGTCGAGGCCTTCGTGCCGCAGATGCTGAACTACGAATCGGTCGGCGGCGTGAACTTCAGGAAGGGCTGCTATCCGGGCCAGGAAGTGGTGGCACGCAGCCAGTTCCGCGGCACGCTCAAGCGGCGCACCTACCTTGTGCAGGCCGAGGCAGCGCTCGCGGCGGGCCAGGAGGTTTTTGCGGCTAACGATCCCGAGCAGCCGGTCGGCACCGTAGCGCAAGCCGCTGCCGCGCCCGACGGCGGATGGGCCGCGCTGATCTCCATCCAGATCGCCGCGCTCGATGCAGGCGGACTGCACGCAGGCTCGTCCGACGGACCCAGGCTCACCGTCGAACCCCTGCCCTACCCGCTGCTCGAAGACATCTGAGCCGCGGCGTCAGAGCTCTCGCCGCATCTCGATGTGCGGTATCGCGGCTTCTTCGAAGGGCTCGCCATGCGGCAGATAGCCGAGCCGCGTATAGAAAGGCTGTGCGCTGCGCTGCGCATGAAGCGCGACCTCGCGCTCGCCACGTTGCACCGCGACGGCTTCCAGGGCACGCAGCACCGCCTCGCCGTGGCCACTGCTGCGCAGCACGCGATGCACCGCCATCCGGCCGATGCGGGCTGGCGCGCCCGCCTCGGCGACCAAGCGACCGGTTGCGATCACCTGGCCCAGGCGGTTGCGCGCCACGGCATGCACTGCGCCGAGGTCGTGCTCGTCCCACTCCAGTTCCTTCGGAATGCGCTGCTCTTCGATGAAGACGGCCCGGCGAACGGCTTGCGCACCTTCGCCGAGTTGCGCCCAATCGCCGGTGGCCACGTCCGACATTGCCTCGCCGGCCTCGTAGGCGGTGAAGATTTCGCGCAACAGCGCGGGCACCGGACGCGATGTCTGCGTAGCCGGATCTGCGAACACGTACACCAGCTCGCAGGTGACCAGCAGCTCGTCGCGGCGAAACAGCCCGCCGTGGAAAACGATCGACGAGTTGCCCACGCGCACGCACTTCATCGCGACATCGAGCACGTCGTCCACCCGCGCCGAGGCGTTGAATTCGACCGTGGCCTTGCGCACGTACAAGTCGCCGCCCAGCGCCAGCATCGCTTCTTCATACGGCAACGCCAGCGCGCGCCAGTAGTCGGCGATGGCGGTGTCGAAGTACATGAGGTAGTGCGCGTTGAACACGATCTTCTGCATGTCCACTTCGGCCCAGCGCACGCGCAGCCGGTGGAAAAATCTGAAGTCGGTCTTGCGGATTGCGTTGCTCATGGCTGCAGGGCTTCCTTCAATGTGCGGGCTGCGTCCTCGTGCGCCTGCAGCGCCTCGGGAATGGCACGGCCCATCTTGATGAATTCGTGGATCACGCCGCGGTAGATCTCCAGCGCGACCGGCACGCCCGCCAGGCGCAGCTTGTCGGCATAGGCGACGCCTTCGTCCACCAGCGGATCGCATTCCGCCAGGCCGATCCAGGCCGGTGCAACGCCATCCACGTCGTCGGCGTTGAGCGGCGCAAAGCGCCAGTCGTCGCGCTCGGCGCGCGCGTTCACGTACTGCGCGAAGAACCAGCTGACGAGCGGCTCGTCCAGCAGCGGCCCGGTCGCGAAGCGCCGGTGCGACGGCGTGTCCTGGTGGGCGGTCGTACCCGGATAGAAGAGCAGCTGCAATGCCACCGCAAGCCCGGCGTCGCGCGCGAGGATGGCGCACACCGCTGCCAGCGTACCGCCGGCGCTGTCGCCGCCCACGGCCAGCCGCGTGCCGTCGAGTCCGTAACGGGCTGCGTTCCCCGCGAGCAAGGCAAGCGCGTCCCACGCATCGTTCGACGCCGTCGGAAATTTGTGTGCAGGCGCCAACCGGTAGTCGAGCGAGACGACCGCACAGCCGCTCTTTTGGCTCAACACCCGGCACAGCGTGTCGTGGGTGGCGATGCTGCCGACGGTAAAGCCGCCACCATGAAAGTACAGGAGCACCGGCAGCACCGCATGCGAAGGCGCATAGAGCCGCGCCGGCAGTGCGTGGCCGTCCCGCGCCGTCAGAGTCAAGTCTTCGACCCGTGCCAGTTCGGGCTTGGGCACTTCGAGCACGCCGGCGCCTTTTTCATACGCAGCCCTGGCTTGCGCCGCCGTCAATGCATGCAGCGGCGGATGCGCGGCGCGCGCCATGCGGTCGATCACGTCGCGCATCCTGGCGGTGAGCTGCGGCGCAAGGGTTTTATTCATGGGCAAGGCGCGCTGCAATTGTTAAATTCGAACGCCCGCATCGTACCGTCCACACCCCTGCCATGGCCCTCATCCAGTACCTCACCCAAGTCCAGTTCGAATTTGGCGCCATCCGTCTGCTTCGCGGCGAATGCGAACGCATCGGCATCACCCGGCCGCTGGTCGTCACCGACGCCGGCGTGCGTGCGGCGGGCGTCCTGCAGATCGCGCTGGATGCGCTTGGCGACCTGCCGGTGGTCGTGTTCGACCAGACGCCTTCCAACCCGACCGAAGCGGCCGTGCGCTCGGCCGCCGCCGCCTACCGCGAAGGCCGCTGCGACGGCCTGATCGCCGTCGGCGGCGGCTCGGCCATCGACTGCGCCAAGGGCGTCGCGATCGCCGCCACGCACGAAGGCCCGCTCAAGACCTACGCCACCATCGAGGGCGGCTCGCCGAAGATCACCGACCGCGTGGCGCCGATCATCGCGGTGCCCACCACCAGCGGCACCGGAAGCGAAGTGGCGCGCGGCGCCATCGTGATCGTCGACGACCACCGCAAGCTCGGCTTCCACAGCTGGTCGCTGATGCCGAAGGCCGCCATCTGCGACCCCGAACTCACGCTCGGGCTGCCGCCCCGGCTCACTGCGGCGACCGGCAAGGACGCGAATGCGCACTGCAACGAAACCTTCATGACGGCCGCCTTCAATCCGCCGGCCGACGGCATTGCGCTCGACGGGCTCCAGCGCGCCTGGGGCTACATCGAGCGCGCCACCAAGGACGGCAGTGACCGCGAAGCCCGCCTCAACCTGATGAGCGCGTCGATGCAGGGCGCGATGGCATTCCAGAAAGGGCTCGGCTGCGT
>JANOCL010000146.1:0-43598 GCA_031412135.1 Variovorax sp.
TTCGAACGCTACGGCGCCGACGCGGTCACGCTGTCGCCCTTCATGGGCTTCGATTCCGTCGAGCCTTATCTGCAGCGCCACGACAAGGGCGCCTTCCTGCTGTGCCGCACCAGCAATCCGGGCGGCGCCGACCTGCAGGGGCAGCGCCTCGCCGGCCTCGAAGGCGAACCTTTCCTGTACGAACATGTTGCAAGGCTCGCCCAAGGGCCCTGGAACCTGAACGGCCAGCTGGGCCTGGTGGTCGGTGCCACGTACCCGGCCGAGATCGAGCGGGTGCGAGCGCTCGCGCCCACCGTCCCGCTGCTCATTCCCGGGGTAGGCGCCCAGGGCGGCGATGCGGTGGCCACCGTGCGCGCCGGCTGGCGGGCGGACGCCCCGATCGTGGTCAATTCATCGCGCGCCATCTGCTATGCATCGTCCGGTGACGACTATGCCGAGGCTGCGCGGCGCGAGGCCATCCGCACCCGCGACGGGCTCGAAGCGGCAAAGCCCTGAGCCACCCCCCGGCGCGACGTTTCCCGTCTCGCTAACCCGGCAGTTGTATCCGCGTGACGGAAAAAGTCACATTTTGGAACAATTGTTGTCTGCACTTCTGCTTCTCGGCTTTTTTGCAGGGCCCTCAGGCCCGGCATGGCACTTGCCTTGAGAAGACCGGCGCACGGACGCCGAGGAGTGAGGAATTCATGGTGGAAGACATCACGACCGGTCGCCTCCAAGCGACCGACGAGCCGCTGCGCGCGCCTGAAACGCCCGCGGCACCCGGGGCGGCATTGCCGCCGCATCGAACACTGTCCGCGACTGCGGCGCTGGCCGCTTCGGCCGCGCTTGTTGCCTGCGGCGGCGGCGGCGGAAGCAGCGGTGGCGGCGCCGGCCTGGCTGCGTCCGGCAACGGCGTGCAGGCCGGCTCGCTGACGCCGCTCGCCAACACGCCGACAGGGCAGACCTACGTCTACACCAAGGCGCAGACCGACGACGAGGCGGCGCGCTTCCTGTTGCAGTCCCAGTTTTCGGCTTCCGAGGCCGAGATCGCAGCCGTGCGCAGCAAGGGCTACCTGCCCTGGCTCGGCGAGCAGATCGACCGGGCGCCCACGCAGACCGGCTGGGACTGGATCGCCGCCAGGCCCCACGACAGCGTCAATGTCGACGACATGATCTGGAACCAGCTCATGACCTCGGAAGACGGCGTGCGCAAGCGCATGGCGCTGGCCTTCACCGAGATCTTCGTGGTCTCGGCCAACGAGCTCGGCTCCAGCTGGCCGCACCACATGATGGCCCAGTACTGGGACCTGCTGGTCGCCGGCGTCACCGGCAACTTCCGCAAGCTGCTGGAAGACGTGTCGCTCAATCCGGCAATGGGCTACTACCTCAACACCCGCGGCAACCAGAAGGAAAACGCGCAGGGCCGCCAGCCCGACGAGAACTATGCCCGCGAGGTGATGCAGCTCATGACGCTCGGCCTGGTGCAGCTCGATGCGGACGGCGCCGTCAGGACTGGCGGCGACGGTGCGCCGCTCGACAGCTATACGCAGGACGACGTGAGCAACCTGGCGCGCGTCTTCACCGGCTATGACCTCGACATTCCCGCTGCCGAACGCAACACCTTCACCCCGCCGGGCCAGACCTACACCATCGAAAGCAGCGCCTGGACGAAGCGGCCGATGGCGTTGACGGCATCGAGGCACTCGACGCTCGAAGCGAAGTTCCTCGGCGTCACCGTGCCGGCCGGCACCGAAGGCAAGGCCGCACTCAGGATCGCGCTCGACGGCTTGTTCAACCACTCCAACGTCGGCCCGTTCATCTGCAAGCAGTTGATCCAGCGGCTGGTGACCAGCAATCCGAGCGCGGCCTACGTGAAGCGCGTGTCCGACGTGTTCGCGGACAACGGCACCGGCGTGCGCGGCGACATGAAAAGCGTCTTCGCCGCCGTGCTTCTCGACAACGAGGCGCGCAGCCCGGCCGGCCTGACCGACACCAACTTCGGGCGTCTGCGCGAGCCGATGCTGCGGCTGGTGCAATGGGGCCGCACCTTCGGCGCCGCGTCGACCACCGGCAACTGGAAAGTCGGCAACCTGTCGAGCCCCAGCAACCAGCTCGGGCAGAGCCCGCTGCGCTCGCCTTCGGTCTTCAACTTCTTCCGGCCGGGCTACGTGCCGCCATCGACTTCGATCGCCAGCGCGAAGATGGTCGCGCCGGAGTTCCAGCTGGTGAACGAGACCAGCGTGGGCGGCTACCTGAACTTCATGCAGGGCTTCATCACGCGCAGCGGCAAGGACGTCAACGTCGAATACGCGGCCGAACGGGCGCTGGTGCTCGACCCCGTCGCACTGGTGCGGCGACTGAGCCTGCTGTTGGCCGGCAATCAGCTTTCCCCCGCCACGCAGAAGCTCATTGCCGACGCGCTCGCCACGCCGGCATTGAACGCGGCCAGCACCGACGCCAACAAGCTCAATCGCGTCTATGCCGCGGTGCTGCTCGTCATGGCCTCGCCCGAATACCTGATCCAGAAATAAGGAAGCGAGCGATGCATTTCATCAATCCCGCGGCCCACACCCGGCGCGCATTCCTCCGGCGCTCGGGCCAGCTCGCCATGGCCGGCTCCGCGCTGCCGTTCGCGCTCAACCTGGCTGCGATGGGCGAGGCTGCGGCGCAGTCCGCCGACGACTACAAGGCGCTGGTCTGCGTCTTCATGTTCGGCGGCAACGACTACGCCAACACCGTCATCACCTACGACGATCCGAGCCACGGTGCCTACACCACGATCCGCGGCGCGCAAGCCTCGGGCGGCGTCGCCATCGCCAAGGCCGACCTCGCGGCCACCGCGCTCAACCCGACCGTCGCGCTGCCGGGCGGGCGCCAGTACGCGCTGCATCCGTCGATGACCGAACTGGCCAGCATGTTCAACGCCGACGCCAAGGTCGCGGTGCAGCTCAACGTCGGCCCGCTGGTGGTGCCGCTCACCCGTGCCAACTTCAACAACAGCAACAGGAAACTGTTTCCGCAGCCGCCCAAGCTGTTCTCGCACAACGACCAGCAGTCGACCTGGCAATCGTCTTCGCCCGAAGGCTCGACGGTCGGCTGGGGCGGCAATCTCGGCGACATGGTCATGGCCGGCAACAGCCCGTCGCTCTTCACCTGCATGTCGGTCTCGGGCAATGCCGTGTTCCTGTCGGGCGACAGCGCGCTGCAGTACCAGGTGAGCAGCGGCGGCGCGGTCAAGATCAACAGCGTCAATGGCGGCGGCAATCCCTACAACTCGGCCACGGTGAAGGCGGCCATGGCGCAGCTGGTGCAGCAGGGCCGGCCGCACGCATTGGAGAACGAATACAACAAGATCACCAAGCGCGCGGTCGATGCCGAAGGCACGCTCACCAACGGCATCGGCCAACCCTTCAGTCCCAACCCGTTTCCGGCCACGGGCCTCGGCAACCAGCTCGCGATGGTCGCGCGCATCATCCGCGGGCGCGGCACCTTGGGAGCGAAGCGGCAGGTTTTCTTCGTGTCGATGGGCGGCTTCGACCTGCACGACGACCTGATCGCGCGCCAGCCCGGCCTGATGAAGCAACTGAGCGATGCCATGGCCGCCTTCCAGCGCCAGATGGTCGTGCAGGGCATGGCCGACAAGGTCACCTCGTTCACCGCCTCCGACTTCGGCCGTACGCTGGCGTCGAACGGCGACGGTTCCGATCACGGCTGGGGCAGCCACCACTTCATCGTCGGCGGGGCGGTGAAGGGCAGGCAGATCTACGGCACGCCGCAGGTGGTCAGCATCGACAACACCTCGACGCTGGCCGGCTACGAAGGGCATGTGGGCCAGGGGCGGCTGATTCCGACCACCTCGGTCGACCAGTACGGCGCCACCCTGGCCAAATGGTTCGGCGTGCCGGACGCCGACCTGCCGAGCATCCTGCCGAACCTCAGGAATTTCGGCGGCGTCTACGCCGGCAACGGCATCGACTACCCCAGGAACATCGGCTTCATGGCTTGAGGCTTTCGCGGTACTCCCCGGCGGCTGCTACCCTCCCCGCGGGCGGCGTCGCCGTCCGTTTTGTGTTCAACAGGGAGTAAAAAAATGAGTTCAATGAGCCTTTTGTGGTTTCTCGTGGTCGGTCTGATCGCCGGCTGGCTTGCCGGCGTGCTGGTGAAAGGACGCAGTTTCGGCCTCGTCGGCGATCTCGTCATCGGCGTGATCGGTGCCTTGCTGGGCGGCGTGCTGTTCGGGTCGTTCGGTGTTTCGATCGGTGGCGGATTGCTCGGCAGCATCGTCGTCGCCACCATCGGCGCGGTCGTGCTTCTGCTGATCGCGCGCGCCGTCAAACGCGCCTGACGACCGGGCCGCTCAAGCGCGCGCCGAGCCGAGCCGCTGTGACACCTCGCCAGCACAGAGCTTGAGCGCGCGCGCTGTCGCGCCGTTCCATTTCGAATCGAATATTCCGGCCGGACCGATCGCCGTGAGCGCCAGCGCGATGGCGCCGGTGTGATCGAAGACCGGCGCCGACATCGCGCTCACGCCCGGCACGATCTCGCCTTCGGACCGGCTGATGCCGTGGGCGCGCACTTCGTGCAGCTGCGCCTCGAAGGTCTTCCAGTCGGGCAGCGGCGGTGCCGGTGGCATGCCGGCCTCGCGGGCGGCCGATGCACCGCTTTTCTCGCGACGGCGCTCGCTCTCGAGCAGGCGCTGCACCACCGCCGCGTCGAGGTAGGCGGCGAACAGCCGGCCCGATGCGGTGCTGGTGAGCGAGAACACCGTGCCGTGGCGCATGCTCACATGCAGCGGCGCCGGCGATTCGGCCACGCGCACGATGGTCGCGCCCCGGTCGCCCCATACCGCGATGGCCACGGTGTGGCCGATGCGCTGCGCCAGTTCGGCGATCAGCGGCGTCGCGATGTGGACCGGATCGGCCTGCTGCAGGCTGATCAGCCCCAGTTGCAAAGCCAGCGGCCCAAGCAGATAGTGGCCGCTGATGCGGTCCTGCTCGATCAGGCCCAGCCGGCCGAAGCTGACCATGTACGGATGTGCCTTGGCGGGCGACATCTCCGCATCGCGGGCCAAGTCTTTCAGCGCCATCGGCCGGCCGTGGTGCACCAGCGCGCGCAGCAGCTGCCCGCCGACCTCGATGCTCTGGATGCCGCGTTGCGCGCGTTCGTTTTCAGCAGCCATGGCCTGTGCATCGTTCGTTCATGAAGAAGGCATTAGACATTAGCCGGGCGCCGAACTAAACTCGCCGAATTCGTCCCACGCGAATTCATTCACTTTAGACAAACACATTATTCAAGGAGACCGCGATGAGCCAGACCAAGGTTTTTGCCAGCCAGGCCGACCTGGAAGAGAAGAAGATCACCTTCAGCCAGATCTCGGAACATGCCTGGGCGTACACCGCCGAGGGCGACCCCAACACCGGCATCGTGATCGGCGACGACTGCGTGCTGGTGGCCGACACGCAGGCCACGCCTGCCATGGCGGCCGACGTGGTGCGCCGCATCCGCGAGGTGACCGACAAGCCCATCAAGTACGTGGTGCTCACGCACTACCACGCGGTGCGGGTGCTGGGCGCGGCCGGCTACAAGCCGGAGCACATCCTCGCCAGCCAGGACACGCGCGACCTCATCGTCGAGCGCGGCGAGCAGGACAAGGCCAGCGAGATCGGCCGCTTCCCGCGCCTGTTCCAGAACGTCGAGACGGTGCCGCCGGGCCTTACCTGGCCGACCATGACCTTCACCGGCAAGATGACGCTGTGGCTCGGCAAGCTCGAAGTGCAGCTGATCCAGCTCGGCCGCGGCCACACCAAGGGCGACACCGTCGTCTGGCTGCCGCAGGAACGCACGCTGCTCTCGGGCGACCTGGTCGAGTTCGATGCCACCCCGTATGCCGGCGATGCCTACTTCGAGGACTGGCCCAAGACCCTCGACAACATCGCCGCGCTGAAGCCGTCGGCGCTGGTGCCCGGCCGGGGCGCGGCGCTCACCACGCCCGAGCAGGTCGCCAAGGGGCTGGCCGGCACGCGCAGCTTCATCGCCGACGTCTATCAGAACGTGCAGGAAGGCGTGAAGGCCGGCCGCGACCTGAACGCGGTCTACAAGGACACCTACGCCAAGCTCAAGCCCAAGTACAGCCAGTGGGTCATCTTCGACCACTGCATGCCCTTCGACGTGAGCCGCGCCTACGACGAGGCCTCGGGCCACCGCGACCCGCGCATCTGGACCGCGGAGCGCGACGTCGAAATGTGGAAAACGCTAGAGAGCTGAGCCATGTCGGCCGTGCTTGCACCGACGGCTGAAGCGCCCGTCGACTACCAGTCGCTGCGCTTCGACTACCGGCGGCATGCCGACCAGGACGCCGCGTCGCCGGTGCGGCACCCGGTGGTGGTGGTTGGCGCCGGCCCCGTGGGCCTCGCGCTCGCGGTCGATCTGGCGCAGCGTCAGGTGCCGGTGGTGCTGCTCGACAACGACTGCACCCTCTCCACCGGCTCGCGCGCCATCTGCTTCGCCAAGCGCACGCTCGAGGTGTTCGACCGCCTCGGCTGCGGTGACCGCATGGTGGACAAGGGCGTGTCGTGGAACGTCGGCCGCGTGTTCTTCAAGGACGAGCAGATCTACGAATTCGATCTGCTGCCCGAGCCCGGCCACGAACGGCCGGCCTTCATCAACCTGCAGCAGTACTACGTCGAAGGCTATCTGGCCGAACGCGCGGCGGCGCTGCCGCTGGTCGACCTGCGCTGGAACAACAAGGTGGTGGGCATCGAGCAGCATGCCGGCCATGCGCTCGTCACCATCGAAACGCCCGAAGGCAACTACCAACTGGAGGCCGGCTACGTGGCGGCCTGCGACGGGTCGCGCTCCAACCTGCGGCAGCTGCTCGGCCAGGAGGCCAAGGGCCGCGTGTTCCGCGACCGCTTTTTGATTGCCGATGTGGTCATGGACGCAGACCTGCCGACCGAGCGGCGCTTCTGGTTCGATCCGCTCTTCCATCCCCGCCAGAGCGTGCTGCTGCACAAGCAGGCCGACGGCATGTGGCGCGTCGATTTCCAGCTCGGCTGGGACGCCGACCCTGTGGAAGAGCGCAAGCCAGAGAACGTCGTTCCGCGCGTGCGCGCCATGCTCGACAGCATCGGCCATGGCGGCGTGCAGTTCGACATCGGCTGGGCCAGCGTCTACACCTTTGCCTGCCAGCGCATGGAGCGCTTTCGCGTCGGTCGCGTGCTCTTCGCCGGCGATGCGGCGCACGGCGTGTCGCCCTTCGGCGCGCGCGGCGCCAACTCCGGCGTGCAGGACGCGGACAACCTCGCCTGGAAGCTCGCCGCGGTGCACAAGGGCGAGGCGCCCGATGCGCTGCTCGACAGCTACGCCAGCGAGCGCGAATACGCGGCCGACGAGAACATCCGCAACTCGACCCGCGCCACCGACTTCATCACGCCCAAGAGCGATGCGAGCCGGCTCTTTCGCGATGCGGTGCTCGAACTCTCCAAGACGCTGCCCTTCGCGCGTGCGCTGGTCAACAGCGGCCGGCTCTCGCTGCCCACCACACTGGAGGGCTCGCCGCTGAACACCGCCGATGTGGATGCGTTCGGCGGCCGCATGGTGCCGGGCGCTGCAGCGGCCGACGCGCCGATCGTGCGCGCCGACGGCAGCACCGGCTGGCTGCTGCGCGAATTGCCGGCGCAGTTCACTGCGCTGGTCTTCGGCGATGGCGAAGCCGCCGACCGGAGCCTTCGGGCCATCGCGCAAGCCGACCTGCCGCTTTCGGTGGTTCGTGTCGCGGCCGCCGGCCCGGACCAACTCGCCGCCCGCCGCTACGACGCGCTGCCCGGCACCGTGTACCTGCTGCGTCCCGACCAGCATGTGTGCGCGCGCTGGCGGCAGACGTCCCCGCAGGCGCTGCGCGCAGCGCTGCAGCGCGCCCTCGCCAAGGCATGATGAAAATGACGCAACTGATCACCACCGCCAACCTCGATGCACCGGATGATTTCTACGAGGCGCTGATCGAGGCGCACGAAGGTCTTGCCACCGACGAGAGCCATGCCTTCAACGCCCGGCTGGTCCTGCTGCTGGCCAACCAGATCGGCTCGCTCACCGTGCTGCGCGCAGCGCTTGCGGCAGCGGCCCCATTGAAGAGAACACCATGACGAACACTTCTACCGCCGAGCGGCGCTACCAGAGCGGCTTCGGCAACGAGCATGCGAGCGAGGCGGTGGCCGGGGCGCTGCCCCAGGGCCGCAACAGCCCGCAACGCGCGCCCTTCGACCTGTACCCCGAGCTGATTTCGGGCACTGCCTTCACCGCGCCGCGGCACGAAAACCGTCGTTCGTGGCTGTACCGGCGCCAGCCGTCGGTGGTGTCCGGGCGCTACCAGCCCTGTGCGCAGCCGCTCTGGCAGACCGGCGCAGACCGCGACATCGCGCTCGCGCTCGCGCCCGAGCCGATGCGCTGGCATCCGCTGCCGCATGAAGCGGTCGATGCCGACTTCGTCGACGGCATCCGCACCATGGCCGCCAACGGCGACGTCGAAGCGCAAAGCGGCCTGGCCGCGCATGTCTACCTGGCGAGCCGATCGATGGAGCGCCGCGCGCTCGTCAATGCCGACGGCGAGATGCTCATCGTGCCGCAGCAGGGCCGCCTCGTCATCACCACCGAGATGGGCGTGCTCGACGTGGCGCCAGGCGAGATCGCGCTGCTGCCGCGCGGCGTCGCGTTCAAGGTCGCGCTGCCCGATGCCGGCGAAGGCCCGGCGCGCGGCTACATCTGCGAGAACTACGGCGCCCAGTTCCGGCTGCCCGAGCTCGGCCCGATCGGCTCCAACGGCCTTGCGAATGCGCGCGATTTCCAGGCGCCGGTGGCCGCCTTCGAAAGCGATGCCGGCGAGTACGAGATCGTCAAGAAATCCGGCGGCCGTCTCTGGCGCGCGCCTACGAAACAATCGCCCTTCAACGTGGTCGCCTGGCACGGCAACCTGGCGCCGGTGAAGTACGACACCGCCAATTTCATGGCCATCGGCTCGATCAGCTTCGACCATCCGGACCCATCCATCTTCACCGTGCTCACTTCGCCTTCGGACACGCCGGGCACCGCCAACTGCGACTTCGTGATCTTCCCGCCGCGCTGGTTGGTGATGGAAGACACGTTCAGGCCGCCCTGGTACCACCGCAACCTGATGAGCGAATTCATGGGCCTGGTCTACGGCCAGTACGACGCCAAGCCCGGCGGCTTCAAGCCCGGCGGCGCCAGCCTGCACAACAACATGGTGCCGCACGGCCCCGACGAGGAAGCCTTCGACAAGGCGAGCAGCGCCGACCTGGCGCCGCACAAGCTCGACAACACGCTGGCCTTCATGTTCGAGAGCCGCTTTCGCTTCATCCCGACCGCCTGGGCGCTGCAAAGCCCGGCGCTCGACACCGACTACGCCGACTGCTGGGCCGGCCTCAACGATCAATTCAAGCCATGACCTCGACCGCATTGAACGCAACCCACGACCCGAAGCTGCGCAGCTGGGTCGCATCGGCCAACGTGGCCGGCTGCGACTTCCCGATCCAGAACCTGCCCTTCGGCCGCTTCCGCCCGGCCGGCAGCGCGGAAGACTTCCGTATCGGCATCGCCATCGGCGACCAGGTGCTCGACCTGAAGGCGACCGGCCTCGTCGACACCGCCGACATTAACGCGCTGATGGCGCAGAGCCCGGCCGCGCGGCAGGCACTGCGTGCCGCCATCTCGGCCGGCCTGGCCGAAGGCAGTGAACAGAAAGGCGCGTGGGCAAAAGCCTTGCAGGCGCAGTCCGCGGTCGAACTGGCGCTGCCCTGCCGCATCGGCGACTACACCGATTTCTACACCGGCATCCACCATGCCACCACCGTCGGCAAGCTGTTCCGCCCCGACCAGCCGCTGATGCCCAACTACAAGTGGGTGCCGATCGGCTATCACGGCCGCGCATCGTCGATCGGCGTCAGCGGCCAGCGCTTCAAGCGCCCACAGGGCCAGACCCGTGCGCCGGATGCAGAGGCGCCGCAATTCGGGCCCTCGAAGCGGCTCGACTACGAACTCGAACTCGGCTTCCTGATCGGCCGGGGCAATGCGCTCGGCGAGCCGATCGCCATCGCCGACGCGGAGCAGCACCTGTTCGGCGTCACGCTGCTCAACGACTGGTCGGCGCGCGACATCCAGGCCTGGGAATACCAGCCGCTCGGGCCCTTCCTCGCGAAGAACTTCGCGAGCACGTTGTCGCCGTGGATCGTGACGATGGAAGCGCTGGCGCCGTTCCGCGCCCGGTTTGAACGGCCGGCCGGCGACCCGCAGCCGCTGCCGTACCTCGACTCGCCAGCCAACCGCGAGCGCGGCGCGCTCGACATCACGCTCGAAGTCTGGCTGCAGACCGCGAAGATGCGCGAAGCGGGCGAGAGCGCCGTTCGCCTGACGCGCGGCAACACCACGCAGGCCGCCTACTGGACCGCCGCGCAACTGGTCACCCACCACACGTCGAACGGCTGCAACCTGCAGCCAGGCGACCTGCTCGGCTCCGGCACCCTGTCGGGTCCGAAGCCGGACGAAGCAGGTTCGCTGCTCGAACTGACGATGGGCGGCAAGCAGCCGATCGGCCTGCCCAACGGCGAGCGCCGCACCTTCCTGGAAGACGGCGACACGCTCAGCCTGCGCGGCTATTGCGAGCGCGAAGGCGCGGTGCGCATCGGGCTGGGCGAGGTCAGCGCAACGGTGGAAGCTTCGCGGGTGCAGCCGGCTGCTTCTTGAGCAGCTTGACGACTTCGCGGCCCACGGCTTTGGCCGACTGCGGGTTTTGCCCCGTCACCAGCGTGCCGTCCACTTCCACGCGCGCGGTGAACGGGACCAGGTTCTTCCGGTAGAGCGCGCCGTTCTTCAGAAGCTCGTCTTCCAGCAGGAACGGCATGTACTTCTTGCTGCCGGCCAGCGTGTCCTCGATGTTGGAAAAACCGGTGATTCGCTTCCCCGCAACGATCGGCTCGCCACGCGCGTCCACGGTATCGATGTAGCCCGCCACGCCGTGGCACACGCCGGACAGAATTTTGCCGGCGGCATGGAACTCCGTCAGCTTCTGCTGCAAGGCCGCCGACTGCCGGAAGTCGAACATGGTGCCGTGCCCACCCGACAGGTAGATTGCCTCGTAGTCCTTGACATCGATGCCGCTCACGCTCAGTGATGTGTCGAGCATGCTGCGCATTGCGCGGTCGCTCATGAAGCGGGCGTTGGCGCTGTCGCGCATGTGCTTTTCGGAAACGCTGCCAGCGTCCAGCGGGATCGTTCCGCCCAGCGGGCTGGCCAGATCCACGCGATAGCCGGCCAGCCGCATTTCCTCGAGAAAGTGCGTGAGTTCCGAAAGCCACAAGCCGGTGCGATGCCCCTCGGCCAGCTCGGCATTGCTGTTGGTGGCGATTGCCAGAATCTTCTTCATTTTTTTACTCCCTTGCCATTCGATGTGTGGCGGTGTCCGCGGTCGCAGACGCCGCGTGCCTTTGCTCGCGCCGGCGCGTTGACCAGCGGTTCTTCCTTTCTCGGGTTGTCGTGTTGTCGGAGGATTGTCGGTCCGGCTATGCGTCGCCGCCTGCCCGCGAAGCATCGAGGTGCTTGCGCGCGCGCTCCGCCAATGCCATCTCGCCCGGCGTGCCGGGCGCGAAGGTGTCGACGGGCAGCGGCCGGCCATGCGAATCGACCGAGACGAAGACGATCAGGCACTCGGTCGTCTTCTGCATCTCGCCGCCCTTCATGTCGCCGCTGCGCACCTCGACCGAGATGTTCATGCTGCTGTTGCCGGTGTAGGCGAGGCGCGCCTCGACCTCGACCAGGTCGCCGATCATGATCGGCCGGTGAAAGCGGATGCTGCCGAGAAACACCGTCACGCAGTAGCGCTTGGACCAGCTCGTCGCGCAGGCATATCCGGCCTCGTCGATCCATTTCATGACGGTGCCGCCATGGACCTTGCCGCCGAAGTTTACGGCGCTCGGCTCGGCCAGAAAACGCAGGGTGATGGATGCCATAAATGCCTGGGCGATGAGTGGATTGAGGGCGCCCGCGGCGATTATGCGAGCGCCGTGCCCGTTGCGAAAAGCCGGGCGACGGTGCGCCGCAGCCAGACGTTGCCCGCATCTGCATGGAAGCGCTCGTGCCAGTGCTGCTTGACCGCGTAGGCAGGCAGCGCGAAAGGCGGCTCCAGCAGCTTCACCGGCTCCTGCGTCGCCAGCACTGCGCCGAGGATGCGCGGCACGATCACGATCAGTTCGGTATGCGCGACGATCCGCGCGACGCTCAAGAAGCTGGACAGTCGCACCACCACGTTGCGCTCGATCCCGAGCCGCGCGATCGTCTTGTCGACGATCGCATGGCCCGTGCCGGACGACGAAATCACCGCATGCGCCTCGGCCTCGAAGCGCTTGCGGGTGAGCCGATCGCCGATGCGCGGATGATTTTGCGCCGCCAGGCAGACGAAGTTCTGCATGAAGAGCGTCTGCTGGTAGAACCCCGCATCGAGTTGCGGCATGAAGCCGACCGCCAGGTCGACCTCGCCGTCCTCGAGGCGCCGGCCGCTGTCGTTCGAGATGATCTCGGTCTCGATGCGAACGCCGGGCGCGGTGCGCCGCAGCTGGTCGAGCAGCCCGGGCAGGAGCACGACCTCGCTGATGTCCGTCATGCAGATGCGAAAGCTGCGCTGGGCGTGGCCGGGGTCGAAGAGGCTCCGGCTGCCGCGCGCCTGCTCCAGCTGCGACAGCACCTCGCGCACATGGGCGCGGATGCTTTGCGCATGGGGCGTGGGCTGCATGCCCTGGGCGGTGCGGGCGAACAGGCGGTCGTCGAAGTGCGCGCGCAGCTTGTTGAGCATGGTGCTGGCCGCCGCCTGGGCGATGCCGAGGCGGTCTGCCGCTTTCGAGACGCTGCCGGTCTTGTAGACCTCATCGAAGACGGCCAGCCATTCCAGATCGAGCTTCGACATGAATGTGTTCCTTGCAATGGATGCAGCATCCATTATCGAAAAAAGCAATTCGAGGTATTGGCTGCAGGGCTTGAAGCGATAGTGGGCCGGGAGAACAATGGCGCCCACGCCAGGAGACACCCATGCAGAACGCACCGAAAACCTCGGACGCCCGCCGCGACTACTACGACCGCATCCGCCCGCTGAACCTCACGCCGCTGTGGGAATCGCTGCATGCGCTGGTGCCGCGCGAACCCACCACGCCCTGCGTGCCCGCCCTTTGGCGCTACGACGAGATCCGGCCGCTCCTGATGGAATCGGCCGCGCTCATCACCGCCGAAGAAGCGGTGCGCCGCGTGCTGGTGCTCGAGAACCCTGCCATTCCGGGCCGCTCGTCGATCACCCAGTCGCTCTACGCCGGGCTGCAGCTCATCATGCCGGGAGAAGTGGCGCCGTCGCACCGCCATGTGCAGTCGGCGCTGCGCTTCATCGTCGACGGCAAGGGTGCCTACACCACCGTCGGCGGCGAGCGCACCACCATGTACCCGGGCGACTTCATCATCACGCCGTCCTGGGCCTGGCACGACCACGGCAACGAAGGCATCGAGGGCGTGACGGAGCCGGTGGTGTGGCTCGACGGGCTCGACATACCGATGCTGCGTTTCTTCGATGCCGGCTTTGCCGAGAACGACGACGCCAAGGTGCAGCACGTCGCCCGGCCCGAAGGCCATAGCCTGGCGCGTTTCGGCCACAACATGGTGCCGGTGCGCCACGACCATGCAGCGCCGACATCGCCGATCTTCAACTACCCGTATGCGCGCAGCCGCGAGGCGCTGGCGCAATTGCACAAGCAGGAGGCGCCCGACGCCTGGCTCGGCCACAAGCTGCGCTACATCAATCCGCTCACCGGCGGCTCGCCGATGCCGACCATCGCCACCAACCTGCAGTTGCTGCCGGCGGGCTTTGCGGGCAAGACGCACCGCGCCACCGACGGCGCGGTCTACAGCGTGGTCGAAGGGCGTGGCACCGCCGAGATCGGGAGCGAGCGCTTCGCCTTCGGCCCGCGCGACACCTTCGTGGTGCCCTCGTGGGCGCCGCTGCGCCTTTCGGCGAGCGAAGACGCGGTGCTGTTCAGTTTCTCGGACCGGCCGGTGCAACAGGCCATGGGTGTGTTGCGCGAAGCCTTCCTCGAAAGCGCCTGAACCTGCGCTGCTTCCGGCAGCTTTTCTTGTCCCGTTCAACGTGCCGCGCTGCGGCAGGAGCCCCCATGTCCTTCGTCGTCAATCCCCCCGCCATCGTCGGCCTGCCCATCGTTGGCTCGGCCGATCTGTTCCCGGTGCGCCGCGTCTACTGCGTCGGCCGCAACTACGCCGCGCATGCGCGCGAGATGGGCTTCGACCCCGATCGCGAGCCGCCCTTCTTCTTCTGCAAGCCGAACGACGATGCGTCGGTGGTGCCGGTGCCCGCCGGGCAGACCGTCGGCATTCCCTATCCCGGCCACACGTCGAACTTTCATTTCGAAGCGGAACTCGTGGTGCTGATCGGCAAGGCCGGCCGCGACATCGCCGTCGAGCAAGCGGCCCAGCACATCTACGGCTATGCGGTCGGCCTCGACATGACGCGGCGCGACCTGCAGATCAAGATGCGTGAACAAGGCCGGCCGTGGGAGATCGGCAAGGCATTCGACTTCTCGGCGCCGGTCGGCCCGGTGCGCACGCGCGCCGACATCGGCGCGCTGGGCACCGGCGCGATCACGCTCGACGTGGACGGCGGGCAGCGGCAGGCCAGCGACATCCGCAACCTGATCTGGTCCGTCGACGAGGTCATTGCCAACCTGTCGACGCTTTTCGCGCTGCAGCCGGGCGACCTGATCTTCACCGGCACGCCCGAAGGCGTGGGCGCGGTGCAGCGCGGCGAAACGATCGGTGTGCGCATCGACGGCCTCGATCCGATCTCGGTGAGGATCGAATGAACGCGCTCGCCGGCGCCAAGCCCACGGTGTTGCTGGTCGGTGGCGGCATCGGCGGCATGGCGGCGGCGCTGGCGCTGGCACGGCTCGGCATCTCGATCGACCTGCTGGAACAGAGCGCCGCCATCGGCGAGATCGGCGCCGGCCTGCAACTCGGCCCCAATGCCTTTGCCGCACTCGACGCGCTGGGCGTCGGCGATGCGGTGCGCCGGGGCGCGGTGTTCACCGACAGGCTGGTGATGATGGACGCGGTCGATTGCGCCGAGGTCGCTTCGGTGCCGGTGGGCGAGGCCTTCCGCGCGCGCTTCGGCAATCCGTATGCGGTCAGCCACCGGGCCGACCTGCATGGCGCCATTCATGAAGCGGTGAAGCAGCATCCGCTGATTCGATTCCACACCTCGGCGCAGGTCGAGCATCTCGACATCGGCGAACGGGGAGTGGTCGCCGTCACCCGCGACGGCCGGCGCTTCGGCGCCGATGCGGTGGTCGGCTGCGACGGCGTCAAGTCGGTGGTGCGCGCAAGGGCCATTGGCGACGCACCGCGCGTGTCGGGCCATGTGGTGTATCGCGCCGTGGTGCCGGCGGCCGACATGCCGGAAGACCTGCGCTGGAACGCGCCGGTGGTGTGGGCCGGGCCCGACTGCCACCTGGTGCACTACCCGCTGCGTCACGGCGAGCAGTACAACCTGGTCGTCACCTTCCACAGCCGCGAGCAAGAGGCGTGGGGCGTGACCGACGGCAGCAAGGACGAAGTGCTCTCCTACTTCGAAGGCGTGCATGCGCGGCCGCGCCAGTTGCTCGACCGGCCGACCTCGTGGCGCCGCTGGAGCACCGCCGACCGCGACCCGGTGGCGAACTGGAGCGCCGGCCCGGCCACGCTGCTCGGTGACGCGGCCCATCCGATGATGCAGTACCTCGCGCAGGGCGCCTGCATGGCGCTCGAAGACGCGGTGACGCTCGGCGCCGCGGTCGAGGCCTGCGATTTCGACTTGCCTGCGGCCTTTCGCCTCTATGCGTCCGCACGCGTCGCGCGCACCGCCCGCGTGGTGCTCTCGGTGCGCGAGATGGGGCGGCTCTACCATGCCAAGGGCGTCGAGCGGCTGGTGCGCAACTCCTTGTGGACCGGCCGCTCGCCCGAACGCTTCTACGATGCGGTCGAGTGGCTCTATGCCTGGAACCCCGCGCAGTGCCTCATGCCATCGAACACCGTTCCTCAACCCGGAGACAAGCCTTCATGAAAACCATCCTCACCCTGGCCGCGACGCTGCTGGCGACGGCCGCGTTTGCGCAACCCGCAGCCGACTTTCCGAACAAGCCGGTCACGCTGATCACGCCCTTCGCTGCCGGCAGCGGGCCCGACGCCGTGCTGCGGCTGGTGTCCGACAAGCTCGGCCGCCTGTGGAACCAGCGCGTGCTGGTCGACAACAAGCCGGGCGGCGGCGGCTTCATCGCCATCGAACTGGCGCGCCGGGCGGCGCCCGACGGCTACACACTGCTGCAGCTCGACAGCGAACATATCGCCGCCCTGCCGCACCTGTACAAGTCGCGCAACTTCGTGCCGCTCGATCATTTCGATCCGGTCGCGTCGCTCTTTCGCACGCCCTTCTTCGTCGCCGTGCCGGCCGACTCGAAGTGGAAGAACATGACCGACCTTGTCGCCGCCGCCAAGGCCGGGCCGGTGAGCTACGGCTCCTGGGGCGTCGGCAGCCCGGGCCACCTGGGCGCCCAGCAACTCGAGGCGCTGACCGGCGCGCGCATGCAGCACATCCCGTACCGCGAGACCGCGCAGCTGTTCGCCAACATCGGCTCGGGCGAAGTGTCGTGGAGCTTTGCCAGCATTCCGTCGAGCCAGGGCATCTACAAGGCCGGCAAGCTGCGCTACATCGCCGTCGCGGCGCCCAAGCGCATTCCGCAGATGCCCGACGTGCCCACCATGGCCGAGGCGGGCGGCCCGGCATCGCTCGACGTGAGTTCGTTCGTCTCGCTGCTCACGCCCAAGGGCGTGTCGCCTGCCGTCAAGGCGAAGATCAATGCCGACGTGGCGAAGGTCATCGCCGACCCTGAAATCCGTGCGCGGTTCGACACCTTCGCCTTCGAGCCGCTGGCCTGGTCGCCGGAGGAGATCGAGCGCAACGCCAAGGCAAAATCGGTGGTCTACGGCGAGCTGGTCAAGCGCGGCAACATCAGTCTCGAGTGAGCTTTCTTCGCACGCACAAAGGAACAAGATGCATTCGTCCAAACGAGCCCTTCTGATCGCCGCTTGCGGCCTTGCCGCAGGCGCACTGCCGCTGGCAGCCGCAGCGCAGGGCGCCTGGCCCAGCAAGCCGATCCGGCTCGTGGTCGGTTTCCCGGCCGGCTCCACGCCCGACATCGCGGCCCGCACCATCGCCGAGCCGCTGGCGCGCGCGCTCGGTCAGCCGATCGTGGTCGACAACAAGCCGGGCGCGTCAGGCAACATCGCGGCCGACCAGATCGCCAAGGCGACGGACGATCACACGATCGGCGTGGTCATCAACGGCAATCTGACGTCTTCCAAGATGCTGTATCCGACGCTGCCCTACGACCCGGCCAAGGACTTCACCTACCTGTCGCTGATCGCCACCGCGCCGCTGGTGCTGGTGGCGCAGAACAGCCTGCCTTCGGGCACCGCCTTCATCGATGCGGCGCGCGCGAGCGGCAACAAGTGGAGCTACGGTTCGGTGGGCGTGGGATCGGTCGGCCACCTGGGCATGGAACTCCTCAAGAGCCGCGTGCCCGGCTTCAAGGCCGAGCACGTGCCCTACCAGGGCAATCCGCAGGTCATGACCGACCTGATCGGCAACCAGATCCAGATGGCGCTGATTCCGCCGGGCGTTGCCATGCCGCAGATCAGGGCCGGCAAGGTGAAGGCGATCGGCCTCACCAGCGGCCGCAGCGCGCTGGTGCCCGAACTGACGCCGCTGGCCGAAGCCGGCGTGCGCGACTTCAACCTCGAGGTGTGGACCGCGCTGCTCGGCCCCGCGAATCTTTCGAAGGCGGCGCAGGAGCGCATCACCCGCGAGCTCGCGGCCGTCATGAAGGCGCCCGAGGTGCGGCGCAAGCTGTTCGAACAGGGCTGGCAGGCGGTCGGCACCTCGCCCGACGGCATGCGCACGCGGGTGAAGGAAGAGGCGGCGATCATGAGCAGGATCATCGCCACGAACGGCATCAAGATTCAGTGACCACCGGCACGATCATCGAGCCGCAGCGCAGCTTGCCGGTCTTCGGCGAGTACGACGTGGTGGTGGTCGGCGGTGGGCCTGCCGGCATCGCGGCCGGCGTGAGCGCCGCGCGCCACGGCGCGCGCACGCTGCTGGTGGAGCGCTACGGCTTTCTCGGCGGCATGGGCACGGCGGGCGGCGTGACCAACTTCGCCGGCCTCTACGGCAAGCGCGGCGGCGTGATGACGCAGCTGGTGCACGGCGTGGCCGACGACCTGCTCGCGCGCATCGACGCGCTCGGCGGGCTCAACAAGCCGCAGGACGGCATGCAGGGCCGCATTCGCGTGCGCTCCTACGACACCTCGGTCTACAAGTGCGCGGCCGACGGCTTGTTGCTCGATGCCGGCGTCGAGCTGCTGTTCCATGCCTGGGCCGCGGCCGTGGTGATGGACGGCCCGCGCATTGCAGCGCTGGTTGTCGAGACCAAGTCGGGCCGCCAGGCGATCCGCGCAAATGCCTTCATCGACGGCAGCGGCGATGCCGACGTCGCAGCCTTCGCCGGCGTGCCCTTCGCTGTCGGCGATGGCCACGGCAGCGGCCTGTTTCCGAGCACCATGTTCCGCGTCGGCCATGTCGATGCGCCGCGCGCTCTGGCCGCCGTCGGCGAGTTCAAGGCCATCAACGACCTGATGGCGAAGGCGCTGGAACGCGACCCTGGCGCCTACCGCTTTCCGCGCGAGGGCGCGATCCTGCGGCCGCAGATCGATCCACGCGAATGGCGGGCCAACGTCACGCAGATCCGCAACGCCAGCGGCACGGCGATGAACGGCGTCGATGCGCGCGAACTGAGCGCGGGCGAGGTCGAGGGCCGGCGCCAGATCGGCGAGTACTTCCGCTTCTTGAAAGCCGAGGTGCCCGGCTTCGAGCAGTCGGCCATCGTCGAGATCGCGCCGCAGGTGGGCATCCGCGAGACGCGCCGCATCGAGGGCCTGTATGCGCTCACCGGCGAGGACATCCTCTCGTCCGCGCGCTTCGACGACAGCATTGGCATCAATGCCTGGCCGATGGAAATGCATGCGGCCGGCAAGATCGAATGGCAGTTTCCGCGCGACGAAGCGCGCACCTTCAACCAGCTGCCCTGGCGCATGCTGGTGCCGCCCGGCGTCGACAACTTGCTGGTGGCCGGCCGCTGCGCGTCGATGACGCACGAAGGCCAGTCGGCTGCGCGCGCGAGCGGCGGCTGCTTCGTGATGGGGCAGGCCGCGGGCACGGCGGCGGCGGTGCTGGGCACGGGCCGATTTGCCGCGGTCGATGTGCCGGGGCTGCAGCGCAAGCTCGCTGATGCGGGAGTAGATCTCGATCGCTAGAAGATGCACCAGACGTGCTGCGCGTCGCTTCCACGAGTGGTGCCTGGCGTCGACGTCGCCTTCACGCGCTACGCGACAGTTGACGCTCCTCGCCCGTCCACGAAGTTAAACCTGCTGCGGATCAAGTCATTGATCTGTCTTGTCGAATCGACAATCTTCAGGTGCTTGCGGATTTCGTCCAAACTGACCGATTCAGCCAACCGGACAAATGCAGCGTTTACGAAGGCAGACGGTATCGCCGTAACGCCTTCAAAAGACAGCACCACGTCTTGTCCAGCGACGACCTCGGGTGAAATTAGCTTGTAGATGACGTTTCCGTCCTCATACGTAGCGCATTGCTTTACGTGGTCGAGTAGTCTGATCACCATGAAAACTCCTCGGCTTCAACATCCTTGGCTAGATCCGGAATTGCATTCGCCTTGAGGAGCACTCTCACCAGCGTACCGGGAAACGCCGAAGGCTTCGTCCGGCTCGTCAGGCGGCTCTCTCCAGAGGCATGTACAGCGGAGATATTAGCCTTCCCGGACACGATCCATACAGCTCCATGGTCTCTTCCTGTGACATACCTGATCAATGTGGCGAGCCCAGCCCCTCGGTTCCGAACATTCGACTGAGTTGTGAAGCCCTCTTGACATGCCAAGTGGAGAGCGGCGGCGTCAGTAGCATCGGGAACAACGTTTCGCACGTTGTGCGGAATACCGAAACCGAAGTCGGACACAACGACGTCCAGCTCGGATTTTTGAGGAAAGTACTGCGCGTGGACACAGCCCACCATGCGACCGGAATGATCTGCAATGTTCTGAAGGATTTCTTCCATGCACACACGAACAGTCGCTAGGGAGGCGTCCGTTGTACCCAGTTGCAACGCCATCCAAGGAATCAAGCGCTGGTAGATAAAGTTGGTCGCCTGAATGTTCTCGACCAAAGTTAGTGGCAGGGTGCCATCCCTGGGTCGTACCTGCACTTGTAGCGGACCGTTGTTGTATCGAACGAAGAACCCACAGTCGTCAAGGTACCTGACCGCGGCTGACTGAAGCCAAACATTGCTCATGCGACCGGAGACGCGGCAATGCCGCAGATACTCGATCAAATTGCTCATGACGACCACCCCGGCGGGATCAATGAACTCTAGCTTGGAAAAGTCGAATTCAATCGTTGCGTGACGTGCGTCCCCATCTTGATTGATAGCTTTGGAAATGAGTCCATACATGGTGTCCATGCCGAACCGTCGAGGCAGTGCGATAACGCCCGACGTTGAACTTGCGATGCAAAGCATGAGATTTGGTGTCCTGGCAGGAGGTGATTTTTTACGTCGATTCTCTTCGGTGAGCGCGTGAGACTCTGATCTCGGCGACGCATGGACGACAGCTGCGCGGCCGGCTCTTTGCTATCTTCGTTTGTTTTTCTCTTCAACGACCGCCCCAGATGACCGACTCCGCCACCGCCGCCCGCCTTGTCCGCGAACTCGTCGAACTGATGCGCCTGGAACCTGCCGGCGAAGACCGCTTCGTCGGCCAGAGCGAGGACATCGGAACGCCCGCCGTCTTCGGCGGCCAGGTGCTGGGCCAGGCGCTGACGGCGGCCAGCCGCACGGTCGAAGCAGACCGGCCGGTGCACTCGATGCATGCCTACTTTCTCTTGCCGGGGGAACATGCGCCGATCGAGTACGCGGTCGACCGGGTGCGCGACGGCCGCAGCTTCACCACCCGCCATGTGGTGGCGCGCCAGCAGGAACGCATCATCTTCGAGATGTCGGCCTCGTTCCAGACGGCGGACGACGGCGTCGACCATCAGCTCCCCATGCCGTCCGCTCCCGGACCGGAAGGCCTTGCCAGCGAGCTCGACCAGCGCGCCGCGCTCGGCGACCGGCTGCCCGAACGCTGGCGCGTCAAGGGGCTGGAGCCGCACGGCATCGAATACCGCCGCGTCGAACCCGACGACCTGCTCGCGCCGCAACCGCAGCCGTCGGAAAGCGCGCTCTGGCTGCGCGCCATCGCGCCGCTGCCGGACGATCCGGGGGTGCATCGGGCGCTGCTGGCCTATGCCTCCGACCACGGCCTGCTGCGCGCGGCGATGCGGCCGCACGGCCTGAGCTTCATGGACGGCCAGGTGCGCCCCGCCAGCCTCGACCATGCGATGTGGTTCCACCGCGATTTCCGCATGGACGACTGGCTGCTCTACACCCTCGATTCGCCGAGCGCGAGCGGTGCCCGCGGCCTCTGCCGCGGCAGCCTGTTCACCCGCGACGGGCGGCTGGTGGCTTCGACCGCACAGGAAGGCATGCTGCGCGTGCGGGGGCTGCGGCCATGAGCGCGCTGTTCTCGCCCTTCGATCTGGGCGCGCTGCCGCTTCGCAACCGCATCGTGATCGCGCCGATGTGCCAATACTCGGCGGAGGACGGCAACGCCGTCGACTGGCACCTGGTCCATCTGGGCCAGCTTGCGCTGTCCGGTGCCGGGCTGCTGGTGATCGAGGCGACGGCGGTCGAGGCGCTCGGCCGCATCACGCCGGGCGATCTGGGCTTGTATTCCGACGACAACGAGGCTGCGCTGGCACGGGTGCTGGCCGCGATGCGGCGGCACTCGCGCATGCCGGTCGCCATCCAGCTCGCGCATGCGGGCCGCAAGGCGTCGAGCCATGCGCCGTGGGACGGCGGCCAGTGCCTGGCGCCGGACGAAGGTGCCTGGCAGACCGCGGCGCCATCCGCCCTGCCGCATGCGCCCGGCGAGCCGGCACCGGCGGCGCTCGACCTCGAAGGGCTGGCGCGGGTGAAGGCCGCCTTCGCACGCGCCGCGCAGCGCGCCGAGGCGCTCGGCCTCGATGCGATCGAGCTGCACGGAGCGCATGGCTACCTGCTGCACCAGTTCCTGTCGCCGATCGCCAACCGACGCACCGACGGCTACGGCGGCTCGCTCGACAACCGCATGCGCTTCCCGTCGGAAGTGTTCGAAGCGGTGCGCGCCGCGGTATCGCCGCGCATGCCGGTCGGCATGCGCATCTCCGGCACCGACTGGGTCGACGGCGGCTGGGACATCGAGCAAAGCGTGGTCTTTGCCAAGGCGCTGGCAGCGCGCGGCTGCAGCTTCATGCACGTCTCGTCGGGCGGCGTGGCGGCGCAGCAGAAGATCCCGCTGGCGCCGGGCTACCAGGTGTCGCTGGCCGCGCGCATCAAGGCCGAAACCGGCCTGCCGACAATCGCTGTCGGCCTCATTACCGAGCCGGCGCAGGCCGAAGCCGTGGTCGCGAGCGGGCAGGCCGACCTGGTGGCTATCGCCCGCGCGATCCTGTTCGAGCCGCACTGGCCGTGGCGGGCCGCCGCCGAGCTGGGCGGGCAGGTCGAGGCGCCGCGCCAGTACTGGCGCTCGCAGCCGCGCGAACTGAAGGCGCTGTTCGGCGACGTGCGCATCGGCATGCGCTGAGCCCGGCTTTCAGTGCACCCGGGCGAGTTCTGCCCGCATGCCGCCGAAGCGCCGCCGCAGCGGGCGTTCGAACTCAAGGCTGCCTGAGATCGGCGGTCGCCTCGGCAGGCGCCGGCCAGAGCACCGAGGCGATCGCCACCATCATCAGCACGACCGCGGTCCAGTCCTGCCAATAGACCTGTTCGCCCAGCCACAGCGCGCCGCTGAACACGCCGAGCACCGGGATGAACATGACGCTGAGGGTGGACGCCACCGGCGGCAGGCCACGCGCCAGGTAGAACCACGCGGCATGCGCAAAGCCGAAGATCAGCACGGCGTTGTAGGCAATGGCGGCCCAGGCCGTGCTCGACGGCAGGCGCCACTGCGAACCCTCGAACAGCAGGGCGAGCAGGCTCATCACCACGGCGGTGAGCGCAGTCATCCAGAACGACAGCGTGAGCGTCGGCAGGCCGATGCGCGTGTGCCGCAGCAATTGCGTGCCGAGCGCCCAGGTCGCCGCGGCGACCAGCGCCAGCGCGACGTATCCCGGCCGTCCGGCGAGGTTGGTGAATTCGTGCCACAGCAGCAGCGCCACGCCCAGCGCGCAGGCGCTGATGCCCAGCCAGCCGCGCCGCGTCAGCACGGCAGAGAACAGCAGCGCGCCGATCACCGCCGAGAACACCGGCATGGTGTAGCCGAGGATCGCCGCGCGTCCGCTGGAGAGCGCCTTCACCGCCAGGATGATGCAGGCATGCCAGACGAACATGTTGGTGGCCGACAGCCAAAGCAGCTCGGGCCAATGGCGCCGCGGCACGCGCAGCGGCACCTTCATGACGGCCAGCGCGATGCCGAGCACCGGCAGCCCGAGCACCAGCGAGATGGCGCGGAAGGTGAGCGGCGGATAGTCCGCCACGCCCAGCTTCATTACCGGCCAGTTGAGGCCCCAGGCGAGCGTGAGCGGAATGAGCAGGGCGAACTGGCGCGGCGTGAGAGCTTGCATGGGTGGGCATTGTGGCCCGCCACCCCCGGCCGATCATCCACCGAAGGGATTGGCGGTCGCGAACCACAGGCCGATGCCGGTGGCGATGATGAAAGCGCCGTCGGTCACGCCTGCGATCAGGAAGAACTGGGTCTGCAGCGTGTCCTTGAGTTCCGGCTGCCGGGCCGTACCTTCGAGCAGCTTCGAGCCGACGATGCCGATGCCGATGCAGGAGCCGACAGCGGCGATGCCGATGAGAAGCGCGACGGCGAGAGGGAGGAGGTCGATCGGTGAGTTCATGGCATCCAATGTCTCAGAGCCGATGCATGGCGTCGATGACCTTGCAGGTCATGGCCTCGCTAAAGCAGCCGCTTCAGATAGCGCCCCGTGTGGCTCGCCTCGTTCGCCGCGATGTCCTCGGGCGTGCCGACACCCACCACCGTGCCGCCACCGGCGCCGCCCTCCGGGCCCATGTCGATCAGCCAGTCGGCGGTCTTGATGACGTCGAGGTTGTGCTCGATCACGACGATGGTGTTGCCCGCGTCGCGCAACTGGTGCAGCACCTTCAGCAGCAGCTCGATGTCGGCGAAGTGCAGGCCGGTGGTCGGCTCGTCGAGGATGTAGAGCGTGCGGCCGGTGTCGCGCTTGCTGAGTTCGAGCGCCAGCTTCACCCGCTGCGCCTCGCCGCCCGACAAGGTGGTCGCCGCCTGGCCGAGCTTGATGTAGCTCAGGCCGACGTCGAGCAGCGTGTGCAGCTTGCGCTCGATGGTCGGCACCGCCTTCAGGAACTCGTGCGCGGCCTCGACCGTCATGTCCAGGATCTGCGCGATGTTGCGGCCCTTGTACTGCACCTCCAGCGTTTCGCGGTTGTAGCGCTGGCCGTGGCAGACCTCGCACGGCACGTACACGTCGGGCAGGAAGTGCATCTCGACCTTGACCACGCCGTCGCCCTGGCAGGCTTCGCAGCGGCCGCCGGCCACGTTGAAGCTGAAGCGGCCGGGCCCGTAGCCGCGCTCGCGCGCCGCGTTGGTCTCGGCCATCAGCTCGCGGATCGGCGTGAAGAGGCCGGTGTAGGTGGCCGGATTGCTGCGCGGCGTGCGGCCGATCGGCGACTGGTCGACGTTGATGACCTTGTCGAAATACTCGATGCCCTCGATCGCCTCGTG
Source organism: Variovorax sp. (assembly GCA_031412135.1). Lineage (GTDB taxonomy): Bacteria > Pseudomonadota > Gammaproteobacteria > Burkholderiales > Burkholderiaceae_C > Variovorax. The sequence continues at coordinate 24,981 of JANOCL010000146.1, forward strand.
CGCGGCCGGCTCCTCGTGCGCCCGGTAGAGCGTGCGGGCGACCGCGCTGTAGAGCGTGTCGTTCACCAGCGTCGACTTGCCCGATCCCGAGACGCCGGTTACGCAGGTCAGCAGGCCGACCGGGAAGGCGACGCTCACGTCCCTCAGGTTGTTGCCGCTCGCGCCGAGGACGCGGATTTCCTGCAGCGCGCTCTGCGACGCCACGTGCGCGGCCTCGCGCGCAGCACGCCGCTCGGCCGCCGGGCTCGGCGGAAAACGCGAGGCCTTCCTGCCCGCGTTGAATGCCGGCTTGGCGAGCGCCGGCAGCCACGGCGTGCGGCGCTTCGGCACCGCGATCTTGCGCACGCCCGAGAGGTACTGGCCGGTCAGCGAATCCGCACTGGCAGCCACTTCGGCATAGCTGCCTTGCGCCATCACACGGCCGCCGTGCACGCCGGCGCCGGGGCCCATGTCGATCACGTGGTCGGCGGCATGGATCATGTCTTCGTCGTGCTCGACCACGATCACGCTGTTGCCGATGTCGCGCAGGTGCTTCAGCGTGCCGATGAGCCGGTCGTTGTCGCGCTGGTGCAGTCCGATGCTGGGCTCGTCGAGCACGTACATCACGCCGGTCAGGCCGGAGCCGATCTGCGAGGCGAGGCGGATGCGCTGCGATTCGCCGCCCGACAGCGTCTCGGCGCTGCGGTCGAGGCTCAGGTAGTTCAGGCCCACGTCGTTCAGGAACTTGAGGCGCAGGCCGATCTCGCGCACCACCTTGTCGGCGATCTCGGCACGCGCGCCGCGCAGCTGCAGTTGCTGGAAGTACGCCATGCTGTCGCGCAGCGTCGCATGGCTGATCTCGAAGATGGCCATGCGCCGCGGCTCTGTGCCGGAGTCGTCGACCAGGAACACGTTGCGCGCCTCCGGCCGCAGGCGCGTGCCGTTGCAGTCGGGGCAGGGCTGCATGTTGCGAAAGCGCGAGAGGTCTTCGCGCACCATCGCCGAATCGGTCTCGCGGTAGCGCCGCGCCATGTTGGGGATCACGCCTTCAAACGGATGCTTGCGCGTCAGCTTCTTGCCGGCCTGCTGGCCGCTGTCCATGGTGTAGGAGAACTTGATCTCCTCCTGCGCCGAGCCGTGCAGCACCGCCTGCTGCACCGATGCCGGCAACTCGTCGAACGGCAGGTCGATGTCGAATTTGTAGTGCTTCGCCACGCTTTCCAGCATGCTGAAGTAGTAGCCGTTGCGCCGGTCCCAGCCCTTGACCGCACCGCTTGCCAGGCTGAGCGTCGGAAACGCGACCACCCGAGCCGGATCGAAGACCTCGCGATGGCCCAGGCCGTCGCAGCTCGGGCAGGCGCCTACCGGCGAGTTGAACGAAAACAGGCGCGGCTCGAGTTCGGCCAGCGAGTAATGGCAGACCGGGCAGGCGAACTTGGCATTGAACAGGTGCTCCTTGTCGGCCGCGCCCTCTGCGCCGAGTTCGAGCGCGATCGCGCGGCCATCGGCCAGGCGCAGCGCGGCTTCGAAGCTTTCGGCCAGGCGCTGCTGCATGTCGGGGCGCGCGCGCAGGCGGTCGATCACCACGTCGATGTCGTGCTTCTCGGTCTTCTTGAGCTTGGGCAGGTCGTTGTATTCGTAGGTGCCGCCGTCGACGCGGAAGCGCACGTAGCCGGCCGCCTGCATCTCTGCGAACAGTTCCAGGAACTCGCCTTTCTTTTCGCGCGCAACAGGCGCCAGGATCATCAGGCGGGGCTCGTCGGGTATGGCCAGCACCGCATCGACCATCTGGCTCACTGTCTGCGCCTGCAGCGGCAGATCGTGTTGCGGACAGTAGGGCGTGCCGGCGCGCGCATACAGGAGCCGCAGGTAGTCGTGAATCTCGGTCACCGTGCCGACGGTGGAACGCGGGTTGTGGCTGGTCGCCTTCTGCTCGATGCTGATGGCGGGCGAGAGGCCCTCGATCACGTCGACGTCGGGCTTGTCCATCAACTGCAGGAACTGCCGCGCATAGGCCGACAGGCTCTCGACGTAGCGGCGCTGGCCCTCGGCATAGAGCGTGTCGAATGCCAGGCTCGATTTACCCGAGCCCGACAGGCCGGTAATCACCACCAGTTTGTTGCGAGGAATGTCGAGGTCGACGTTCTTCAGGTTGTGCGTGCGCGCGCCGCGGATGCTGATGCGCTGCTGCGCGAGCACGGCGCCCAGATAGGCATCGTCGGTGGGAAGGGTCACGGGGCGATCGGTTTGGGGCAACCGAGCATGATAAATCTGTTGCTCGCCCTCCTCTCGTTGACCAATCCGTTGTGACTGCACAAACGCCCGCTGGCCTGGATGGACCAGCTTGCGCTCGTTGCCCTGTCACGATCGTCCATCGTTCTTTCTCCGTGCGCTAGCAGACAGTCGGACCGCCTTCGTTCATGCAAACTGGTTCACGCACGGCGATTGCCGCCGGGCGGCATGGAGAGTCCATTGCCCACTGTCCAGAACCATCTCATAGAGTTGCTTTCCCGAGACGATCGCAGGCAACTGCTCGCCATTTGCGAGCCGGTAGATCTGGTGCTGGCAGAGGTACTCTGCGAGGCTGGCGAGCCCACGCAAGACGTCTACTTTCCGGTCGACGGGTTTATTTCGCTTATTGCGCAGCGCAACGGACACACGGGTCTTGAAGTCGGCATGATCGGTCGCGAAGGCATGCTTGGCGCGCAGTTGGCCCTCGGCGTTCCGACGGCGCCGCTGCGCGCGCTTGTCCAGGGCGGCGGAGAGGCGTGGCGGATTCCCGCACCCGCCTTCCGGAAAGAGCTTGCGCGCAGTTCGGGACTGCAACGCGGCTTGAACCGGTACATCTACGTGCTGATGCGCCAACTGGCCGCCTCGGCCGCCTGTCTGCGCTTTCACATGATCGGGCCCCGTTTGGCGAGATGGCTGCTGATGAGCCAGGACCGTGCGCACGCCGACAGCTTTCACGTGACACAGGAATTCATCTCCTACATGCTCGGCGTAAGGCGCGTAGGCGTCACATCCGCTGCACTGGCGCTGCAGCGCAGCGGCCTGATCCAGTACAGCCGTGGCGAGCTCGTCGTACTCGACCGCCATGGGCTCGAGGCGATGGCGTGCTCGTGCTACGCAGAGGATCGCAAGGCCTACTCCGATCTGCTCTGAGAGGGCTCGCCAGCATGCGCAAAACTCACGAGATCGCGGCTGAACTATTGGGCGTGCCGTACGAGGCTCTCGACGCATCGACCCAGAGCGTGGCGCGGCACATCGCCGAGCGCAAGCACATCGCGCGGGACCTTGCCAAGGATTCCGCGGGCACCGCATCGTTCGGGCAGCGCGCGGCAGATGCAGTCGCGTCCTTCGGCGGATCGTGGGTGTTCGTCGGCCTCTTCGCCGCGTCGATGTTGGTGTGGGTGACGCTCAACGCAGTTCTGTTGTTCGCCCGCGGGATGACTTTCGACCCCTACCCTTACATCCTGCTGAACCTCTTCTTGTCGATGCTGGCGGCGATCCAGGCGCCGATCATCCTCATGTCGCAGAACCGCCAGTCCGAGAAAGACCGCATATCCGCAGCGCATGACTATGAAGTCAACCTCAAGGCAGAGCTGGAAATCATGCTGCTCCATGAAAAGATCGACCTGCTGCGCGAGACGCAGTGGTCGGGCTTGCTGCAGGTGCAGGAACAACAGCTCGCCCTGTTGCAGCGGCTGGTCGAACAAGCGTCGCGGCCTCGCTAGGAGAAGTCGACGACCGACCGGCTCTGTATGTGCGCTTGCGCACGGACGACGTCTGCCGAATCGCTCAAGAATGGCCCGTCCGCTCGAGGCCGCTTCCTGTTTCTCCGAGCCGCGAATCTTCACGAAAGTCCACATGCTTGCCCTCGTATTCAATGGACCGGGCCAGAAAAGTCTCGAGGATCGCCCGAAGCCCGTACTTCAGGCCGACACCGATGCGGTGGTGCGAATCACCAAGACGACCATCTGCGGCACCGACCTGCATATCCTCAAGGGCGATGTCGCCGCCTGCAAACCCGGGACGATCCTGGGCCACGAAGGCGTCGGCGTCGTGGATTCGGTCGGCCCCGGGGTCGCCACATTCAAGGCCGGGGATCGTGTGCTGATCTCCTGCATCACGGCCTGTGGTCGCTGCCCCGCCTGCCGGAAGGGCATGTACTCGCACTGTGCAGATGGCGGATGGATTCTGGGTCACCGCATCGATGGCACGCAGGCCGAGTTCGTTCGCATTCCGCACGCCGACACCAGCCTGCACCGGATTCCGGCAGGCGCGGACGAAGAAGCCTTGGTCATGCTGAGCGACATCCTGCCGACCGGCTTCGAGTGCGGCGTGCTGAACGGCAAGGTAGAGCCCGGTTCCAGCGTTGCGATCGTAGGTTCAGGGCCCATCGGGCTTGCGGCGCTGCTCACGGCACAGTTCTACTCGCCCTCCGAAGTGATCATGTTCGATCTCGACGACAACCGGCTTGCCGTCGCGAAGCGTTTCGGCGCCACGGCCACGGTGAACAGCGCCGACGGCAACGCAGCGCAGCAGGTGATGAAGTTGACCGACGGCCGCGGCGTCGACACGGCGATCGAGGCGGTCGGAATTCCCGCCACCTTCAATCTGTGCGAGGACATCGTGGCGCCGGGCGGCACCATCGCCAATGTCGGCGTCCACGGGGTGAAGGTCGATCTGCATCTCGAAAAGCTGTGGTCGCACAATGTGACGATCACCACCCGGCTGGTCGATACGGTGTCGATTCCCATGCTGCTCAAGACGGTGCAGTCGGAACGCGTCAACGCCAAGCAGTTGATCACCCACCACTTCAAGCTGGGCGATGTCCTGGAGGCCTACGACACCTTCGGCAGGGCGGCCGACACCAAGGCGCTGAAAGTGATCATCGAGGCTTGAGGACCGAACCATGAGCGCCTCTTCGAGTGCGCGGCCCGCTGCGACACCTGCGCGCGGGGCCGGCAGCAGCATCGTCAAGCGCGCTGGCTTGATCGTCGCTTTTGTCGCGTTGTTCGCCGTGTTGTGGATGCCGACGCCGCCGGGGTTGCCGGCCGCCGGACAAGTCATGCTGGGCGTTCTGGCGTTTGCAGTGATTGTGTGGATGACCGAGGCGCTCGACTATGCAGTGAGCGCCGTGGTCATCGGTGCACTCATGATCTTCCTTCTCGCCTTCGTGCCGGACGCGGCCAAGCCCGCTGGTGCGGACATGGGCACAGGCGCGGCGCTCGGGCTGGCCTTGTCAGGGTTTTCCAACAGCGCCGTCGCCCTCGTCGCCGCCGCATGCTTCATCGCCGCGGCCATGACTGCAACAGGGCTGGACAGGCGCATTGCGCTGGTGGTTCTGTCCAAGGTCGATGCGCGCACGAATCACATCGTCATCGGCGCCATGGTGGTGGGCTTCCTGCTGTCGTTCATCGTGCCGAGCACCACGGCGCGCGTGGCGTGCCTGGTGCCGATCATGATGGGCTTCATCCTGGCCTTCAAGGTCGAGAAGCGAAGCCGCTTTGCCGGCTTGCTGGTCATCACCGCAGCGCAGACCGCGAGCGTCTGGAACGTCGGCATCAAGACCGCCGCCGCGCAGAACATGGTCGCCGTGGGCTTTATCGAAAAGCTGTTCCAGACCAGCATCAGCTGGACCGAGTGGTTCGTGGCTGGTGCACCGTTCTCCGCGCTATTGAGCATCGCCCTCTACTTCATCATGACGCGCATGATCCGCCCGGAGATGGAAGAGATTGCGGGCGGCCGCGCCACCATTCGCGAGCAGCGCGATGCGATGGGGGCGATGACGACCAGGGAGTGGAAGCTGTTGGCCATCGTGCTCGTGCTTCTGGGCTTCTGGGCGACGGAGAAAACGCTGCACAGCTTCGACACTTCTTCGACGACCATCGCAGCCATCGCGATGATGCTGCTGCCCCGTGTGGGCGTGATGGACTGGAAGGAGTCGCAGCGGGGATTTCCGTGGGGAACGGTGGTCCTCTTCGCGATCGGCATCAGCGTGGGGACCGCCTTGCTGCGGACCGACGCAGCCGGGTGGCTCGCCAACCTCATCGTCCAGAACCTGGGCCTGCAACAGGCGAGCGCTTTCGCGATATTGATGCTGCTGTCGCTGTTTCTGATCGTGATCCATCTCGGCTTCGCGAGCGCGACCGCGCTGGCGTCGACGATGATCCCGATCATCATCAGCGTGCTCGGGGCGGTGCAGACGCCGGGCATCAATGTCGTCGGAATGACGATGCTCCTTCAATTCGTGGTCAGCTTCGGCTTCATCCTGCCGGTCAATGCGCCCCAGAACATGATCGCCTACGGCACCGGCACCTTCGAGGCCAGGGACTTCATCCGGACCGGCCTGGTGATCACGCTGGCGGCTGCGCTTCTGATGGTGGTGTTCTCGCTGACCTACTGGCCGTGGATGGGGTACATGACCCTGGCACCCTGACCCGCAGCGAGGCTGGTACGTACACCGCGTGGATTCCTCGGGCGGCAGCGGCACTGGGTGTATTGGCGCTTTCGGCCGCGACGCTTGTCCGGCACGGCAATACCCGATGGACCGCCGCAACGCAGGTGCTGCTGAAACAGCTGGAAGAGAGCCGCCTTCCGGCGATCGCCCTGCGCTTTGACGCGCGCGAGCTCGATGGCCTGCCGGCGCCGGTGCAGCGTTACTTGCGCGCCGTGCTGCAGGACGGCCAGCCCATCGTCACCGGAGTCACGGTGCAGCATTCAGGCACTTTCAACATGAGCGCGAACGGCGAGCGATGGATGCGGTTCACGTCGCGGCAGCGTGTGGCGACTCGCCGCCCCGGGTTCGTCTGGAATGCGTGCATCAGGGTCGTGCCCGGTGTCCAGGTCGTCGTGCACGACGCGTATGTGGCGGGCGTCGGCAAGCTGAATGCTTCGCTGCTCGGGCTGTTCACGCTGGCGAAGCTTGAGGGGCCGGGTGAGATCGCCCGTGGCGAACTGGTGCGGTACTTGGCGGAGGCCGCCTGGTACCCGACCGCCTTGCTGCCGAGCCAAGGGGTGTGCTGGACTGCGATCGACGATCGATCGGCCCAGGCAATCTTGACGGATGGCGCTGTCAGCCTGACGGCGCAGTTCGTGTTCGACGCAGCGGGACTCATCGAAGCCGTGCGGGTGGAGGCGCGCGGCGCCGTCGTGCGCGCAGCGATCGTCATGACGCCGTGGGAAGGGCGGATGTCGAACTATCAACAGCGCAACGGAATGCTCGTGCCGCTGACCTGCGAGGCCGCCTGGCTGCCGCCTGGAGGGCGCAAGCCCTATTGGCGCGGCACGATCATGTCGATCGCGCACGAGTTCGCCGGGTAGCTGGTGCGAAGTCGAGGCGCGTCAGCTGCCCGAATCGCTGGAGCCGTCAGATCAGCACAGCGTTCACCGCACGTCGCAGTGAACGGGGCGTTTCGGGCCCATACCCGAATCGCACGACGAGGTCGGGCCGCTCCGATGTGAGGCCGAGGTATGACGCGAACTCCGGGCGCAGCGTCGTCACCTCCACTGGCTGGTTCAACATGGCGTTGCGCATGCCAAGCGCGGTGGCCTGCAACGCAAAGCGCTCATAGCAGCGGCCGGCTTCAACCCAGTGCGTCTTGTCGCTGGCTGTCGAAACAAGGACGGCGACGCCGGACGAGCTCCGGATCTGGGCTGCGTACTTGACGTTCTCGCTCTTGGCGCTGAGCAGCACCGACATGAATGTCGATCCCAGCCACCGGGGCACAGTGGGATTGCCGGAAGCTGCCGAATACAGCCCATCTCCTGCCTCGACGGCGTCGCGCCCATTGAAGCGGACCCAGGTCTTGAGTTCCGCCATGAAGGCCGCGTCCGCCATCTGGCTGCTGTTGCCGCGCATGACGTACTCGAGAATCTGCTCCATGCGCCTGGGCTCGGTGAAGATGACGATGCGAACGCCTTCGCCGGTACCTGCCCGTTCCAGCAGAGTCACATCGCCGGTGCTGACTGGCTTGCCGTCGTACTCGGCACGCGTGCATTGGCGTTGCGGAATTGCGTCGAACAAGGCAGAGCGAAACGGGGTCATGGGTGAAAGCGCCACGTTCACCACATCCGCCGACACATCAAAAGAGGCTTCGCCGCGAAGCCCCTTGGCTGCGGCGGCCTGCACCAGGTTTTCAACGGCGCAGCCCAAGCTCACGTACAGGTGATGATCGTCGGGGTCGACGGCTGGACATCGCCGCGACAAGTCGGGAAAGACAGAGATGCGACCCTCGCCGAGCCCGAATCTCCAGCATTGGGTGTTATGGCTCGATGGCGCGAGCGTTGCGTAGCGCACGAGGTCCCGCTGAAGCGCCAGCGCGTCGCGCAATTGCCCCTCGGTGTGATGCCAAGTCGCCCGCGCTGCGTCGGCGTGGACGCGGTCGTTGCTGCCTGTGCAAGATTGGAGCAGTGGTGCTGTGGCGATCGCGGCACCGCCCGACAGCATGAAGTCACGTCGCGTTCTCATCCCCCTTTATGCTTCGATCGAGAGTCCTGCGTCTGTTCGGTGGCGCACAGCCAGCTCTGGCTCGCTCGCCTGGGAGCGTCGTGGAACGGCTTCAGTGAAATGCCGAACTTGCGATGCGCGCACAGCGCGGGCTTTTCATGTTCCGCGCCTGCGGAGCTATGTCGCCACTTCTTCTGGCAGCAGGCGGTCGTACTCTTTCTTGACCACGGCATAACACTCGCAAGTACGTTGCTCCAGCCCATTGCGGTCGAGCACCGTGATCCGTCCGCGCGAATAACGGATCAGCTTGGCATGCTGCAGCTTGAGCGCGGCCTCGGTGACGCCTTCGCGACGCACGCCCAGCATGTTGGCGATCAGTTCCTGCGTCATGACGAGGTCATTTCCCGGCAGGCGATCAAGACTCAAAAGGAGCCATCGGCATAGTTGTTGATCGAGCGAATGGTGTCGGTTGCACACCGCCGTCTGCGCCATCTGCGTGATCAATGCCTGGGTATAGCGCAGCAGCAGGTGCATTACCGGGCCAGATCGGTTGAACTCGTTGGTCAAGGCGTCGGCGTTCAGTCGAAAGCCTTGGCCGGCGCTTTGCACCACCGCTCTGCTGGGCGTCGATCCGCCTCCCATGAAGAGCGACACACCGACGATGCCTTCGTTGCCTACCACCGCGATCTCCGCCGAGCTGCCATTTTCCATGACGTACAGAAGCGAAACGATGGCGGTGATTGGAAAGTACACATGGCTCAGCGTGCCGCCCGACTCGTACAGCACCTGGCCCAGAGTCAGATCGACCGGTTCCAGTCGGGGTAGCCATCGGTTTCGCTCCGCGTGTGGCAGCGCGGCGAACAAATGATTGCGGGTGGGATCGTGAAGAAATGACATCGTTGAGCTGGCGGCCGGGGCTGCGTGTACGAATCGTCCGACGCTGCATCGAGGCGAAATGTAGGTAACCATCGCCAGCCCTTGTGTGCGCCCGCGCACAAAGGAGCCGCGTGCCGCGCCGCGTCGCAGGGGCGCGACCCCTGCCTTGCAATGCCGGACACGCCCAGGGGCGGCACGGTGCCGGCATTGGTGCGAGTCGGCGACCCGATGCGCAACATCGCGCCCTGCGCGTCGTGTCACGGTGGAATCGAGCCGAAGGCCGGGAGCCCATGGCTGGAGGGCATGCCCGCTGCTTATGTTCAAGCCCAACTGCTGGCATTTGCCAATGGTGAGCGCCACAACGATGCGCTCGGACAGATGCGAAACGTCGAAAGGCAGTTGACCGCGGCCGAGATTGCGCAGATCGCCGCGTACCATGCCAGCAAGCGTGAGGCCGAAGACCTCAAACCGACCGTGCAATAGCTCGAGGATCAAGCCCAGTGTGGATAGTTTGTTTTGTCGCTCGCCTGGCGGCGTGACGGCCTGCTGACCATGCGCCGCCTGCGCTTTCTCACTGGCCGGCACCGCACGCCTGCGATCAACCGGCTTCTCGGACTGTTGCTGGCGTTCAACGCAGGCGCAGTCAACGCGGGTGGTTTTTTGGTCGTGCACATGTACACCTCGCACATGACGGGCTTCGTCTCCATGTTGGCCGACAACCTGGTGCTGGGCAACATGGCGCTGGTACTTGGTGCCACCGGCGCGCTGCTGGCTTTTGTCTGCGGCGCGGCTTTCACCGCCGTGGTGGTGAACTGGGCGCGCCAGCATCGTCTGCGCAGCGGCTTCGCGCTTCCGCTTTTGCTTGAGGCCGTGCTGCTGCTGCTGTTCGGGTTGATCGGTGCCACCACGTTGAACCAGGCGACGCCGTTCGCGGTGCCCTTCACGGTGTTGTTGCTGGCCTTTCTGATGGGGCTGCAGAACGCGCTGGTCAGCAAGGTTTCGTCTTCTCAAATCCGGACCACGCACATGACGGGCGTAATAACAGATCTCGGCATAGAACTTGGCAAGCTCATCTATTGGAACCAGGCCGGCACGCCCGCTCGCAACCAAGTGCGTGCGAACCACGCGAAGTTGCGACTGTTTGCGCTGCTACTCGCGATGTTCCTGGTCGGCGGGCTGGTCGGCGCCGCAGGCTTCAAATACGTCGGCTTCGTCTGGGTGGTGCCGCTCGCTGCGTTGCTGTTCGCGGTCTCTCTGCCGCCCCTGCTGCAGGATCTGCGCCATTCGATTTACCTGCGCGCCGCGATGGGCCGCGTCGCCCGCGTTTTCTTGCCGCGCGGGAGGCCTCGCTGAATCAGGAAAGTCTTGAGACGCGCCCGGCGCGATCTGCAAGTCTGCTTCGACCTGGCGCACACGATGAGGTTTGACTTTGCCTGCTGCACAATTGCCGACGCGGCTGCAGTTGCACCGCCGATTTTCCACAGCCAGAGGGGGAGCGACGCATGCTAGAGGGCTACGCCCGTGTCCCGAATGCAGACCTGAACTTCCTGCTCGGGGGCGGCGACATGGGCCTGCGCTTGCGCAACTGCGATTGGTCTGCGACGCCGCTCGGGCCTGTTGAAACATGGTCGGAGGCGCTGAGAACGCTGGTGAGCGTCCTGCTTGCTGCCAAGCAGCCGATGTTCGTCGCCTGGGGCGACGAGCACACACTCCTCTACAACGACGGTTACGCCGAGATCCTCGTCGGCAAACACCCTGTGGCCTTGGGACGGCCTCTTCTCGACGTCTGGTCGGAGATCCGAGCGGACCTTGTGCCGATCGTGGACCGGGCCTTTGCCGGCGAGCCGATCCACATGGACGACATCAAGCTGATGGTCGAGCGGCGCGGCTATGTTGAAGAAGCGCATTTCGCCTTTTCCTACACGCCAGTGCGCAGGTCGTCCGGTGCGGTCGCAGGTTTTTTCTGCCTTTGCGTCGAAACAACCCAGCAGGTCTTGGCCGAGCGGGCGCGGCAGGAAGCCGAAGCCGCGCTTCACCTGGAGCGCAACCGCGCCCAAGGGGTGCTCGACAACATGGGCGACGCGTTCGCGCTGCTCGATCGTGACTTTCGCATCGTCGATTTGAACGCGGCGGCGATGCGCCTGGAGAGCCGTCCGCGCGACGCTGTCATCGGGCGAACGCATTGGGAGGCGCACCCCGACGCAAGTCCGGAGCTCAACGCGTTGTACCGGCGAGCGATGACCGACCGGGTGCCCGTTGCCATGGAGCACTTCTACACCTGGTCTGACGGCCGCAAGACCTGGATCGACATGCGCGCCTACCCCATCGGCGACGGGCTCGCGGTGTTTTACCGCGATATTTCCGAGCGAAAAGTTGCCGAGGCCGCCCTCGCCGAGAGCGAGATGCGCTTTCGCAATCTGGCCGACCAGGCGCCAGTCATGATGTGGGTCACCGACTCGCATGGCCTGTGCACGTACCTCAATCGGCGCTGGTACGCGTTCACGGGACAGGCAGACGGCGCCGGGGAAGGATACGGTTGGCTGGACGCAGTCCACGTCGATGACCGGTTCATTGCCGAACAAGTCTTTGTGTCGGCGAACGCCGAGCAGCGCGACTATCGAGTCGAGTTTCGGGTCCGACGTGCCGACGGCGTTTACCGTTGGACGATAGACGCCGCGGCCGCCCGCTTCGCGCCAGATGGTGCCTATCTTGGCTACGTCGGCTCAGTCATCGACATCGACGAGCGGCGTGAAAACGAGTTGGCACTTCAAGTCACGACGGCACGCGCCGAAGCGCTCGCGGCCGAGCAGGCTGCTATCTTGGGGCAGGTTGCCGAAGGCGTGATCGTCACCGACAGAGCCGGCCGCATCACCTTCGTCAACGAAGCGGCAACGCGCATCCACGGCGTGGCCCGGCTCGATGTCGAGCCGGACGCGTACAGCGACACCTACCACCTGCTGACCCTGAAGGGCGAGCCGTACCCGCCGCACGAGCTGCCGCTCGCCCGTGCGGTTCTGAACGGGGAAACGATCGCGGATGCCCGCTGGCGCATTCGTCGGCCCGACGGCTCGGAGGTGCTCGCGGTCGGCAGCGCCCGCCCGGTGCTCGACGCAAAAGGCGAAAAGCTGGGCGCCGTGCTGACATTGCGGGACGACACCGAGCGCGACAAGGCCGAGTCCCTCCTGCGCGAAAACGAAGCGCGCCTGCGCGCCCTTACGGACAACCTGCCGTCCGGCATGGTCTATCAACTCACCACGAGCCTCGACGGCGCTGAGCGGCGTTTCCTCTACGTTTCTCAAAGCCACGAGAAGCTGACCGGCATCCCTGCCGAGGCGGTGCTCGCCGATCCGACCATCCCCTCCAACCTTGTTTTGCCAGAGCACCGGCCGGCCATGGCCGCAGCACAAGCGCAGGCGATCCGCGACCGCACGCCGTTCGACGTCGAAGTACAGATTCGCCGCGCTGACGATCAGGTGCGCTGGTCGCGCATCATTTCCGCGCCGCGCGAGCAGGCTGGCGGCTCGTTGATATGGGATGGCATCCAGATCGACATCACCGACCAGAAGCGGGCCGAGGCGCTGCTGCGCGACCTCAACGAGGATCTGGAGCGTCGCGTGGCCGAGCGCACTCAGGAACGGGACCGCTTGTGGCGGAACACGCAGGACCTGCAGGTCGTCATCGACTCGCATGGCACGTTTCTGGCCGTCAGCCCGGCCGTCACGGCGATCCTTGGCTGGACTCCGGAGGACATGGTTGGGAAGACCGTGTCCGACTTCGTCATCCCCGAGGACGAGTCCGAGACCCGCGACGCCCTGGAGCGCGCGAGACGCGACTTGCTCCCGACCTTCGAAAACCGGTCCCGGCACGTCGAAGGCGGCTTTCGCTGGATTTCGTGGGTCGCTGCCCGTCAAGGCGAACTCGTCTACGCCAGCGGCCGCCACGTCACTGCCGAAAAAGAGCGCGAAGCAGAGCTGGAGGTGGCCCGTGAAGCGCTGCGTCAAAGCCAGAAGATGGAGGCCGTCGGACAACTGACAGGCGGCATCGCCCATGACTTCAACAACATGCTCGCCGTGGTGATTGGGTCGCTCGACCTGCTCGGACGCAGGATCGGTACCGTCGACGCACGCGCCAGGCGCTACGTCGACGCCGCGACCGACGGAGCGCGCCGAGCAGCCCTGCTCACGCAACGCTTGCTTGCGTTCTCGCGCCAACAGCCGCTGCGGCCTGAAGCCCTCGACGTCAACAAGCTTGTGACGGGAATGTCGGAATTGATCCGGGGGTCGATGGGCTCCGACGTTCGGCTCGAGACGGTGCTGGTCGCGGGCGGCTGGCGCGTTTACGCCGACCCCAATCAGCTCGAAAACGTTCTCCTCAACCTCGCCGTGAATGCGCGCGACGCGATGCCGGACGGTGGTCGGCTCACTATCGAGACGCAGAACGCGCACATCGACGAGCGTTACGCGGCCAGGCACTTGGGCGTACCTGCCGGCCAGTACGTTCTCATCGCAGTGACGGACACCGGATCGGGCATGCCCGAGGATGTAATCGCCAAAGCCTTCGACCCGTTCTTCACGACGAAGGAAGTTGGCAAGGGCACTGGCTTGGGTCTCTCTCAGGTTTACGGCTTCCTCAAGCAGTCGGGCGGGCACGTGAAGATTTACTCGGAATCTGGCCAAGGCACGACCGTGAAGGTTTACCTGCCCCGGCTGAGCGGCTCCGAGCATGACGCGGGTGAGGAAGAAGCCGCGACGGACCTTCCGCTCGGCGAGGCACAGGAGGTGATCCTCGTGGTCGAGGACGAGCCGGCCGTGCGCCAGTTCAGCGTCGATGCGCTGAACGAGCTCGGCTATCGCGTGATCGAAGCGGATGGGGCTGCAACGGCGTTGCGCCTGATCGATTCGCACCCTGAAATCAAGCTCATGTTCACCGACGTGGTCATGCCCGACGTCAATGGCCGCAAACTGGCCGACGAGGCACTGCGGCGGCGCCCGGGTTTGAAGGTCTTGTTCACGACCGGCTACACGCGCAACGCAGTCGTTCACAACGGGGTCCTCGACCCTGGCGTCGATCTGATCGGCAAGCCATTCACGATCAACGAACTCGCGGCGAAGGTGCGCGAGGTGCTCGAAGCGCCGGTGTCCGGGGCGGCCAAAGCAATAGACGAGCCATAGGCACGGAAAAGAAAGTGCAGCATCCATTGGTGCAGGAAATCAGCATCGCGGTCATCGCGGTCATCGCGGTTTCGGGCTCGAGGCGACCGAGCGGCGCCAGAGTGACTGCCGTCAGTTGCGCGGCTGAAGCGTCAGGCCGATCAGTCGCGAAACGACGATCGCCAGATACATGACGCCGGCAAACATCGCGATGCTTGCCAGGGCCCGTGCATGCACCGTGACAGGAATGACGTCGCCGATTCCGGTGCTCGACAGCAGCGCGAAGCTCAAGTACATCAACTCGGTCCAGGTGCGCGGCGCAGCCGGATTGACGGCGGCCAGAAAGCTTCCTGGTTGAAGCTCTTGCACCAGCACGAAGAGATGAGTAAACGCCCAGGCCAGCAGTGTGAAGGTCGCGCCCACCGCGAACAACTCGTCGAGCGTTGCGTTGCGATCGGCCATCATGTAGGCAATCAGACTGCCGGTGGCATAGAAATAGAACACGGCCTCCAGCGCCGCCGACCACGCCAGTAACCGCGGCATGTCAGCCACAGACTGCGCCGCCAGCAAGATCACCGTGGGTATGGCGAGCCCGACGCTGATCCAGGTCAGGCCCGGCGTGCTGCGCACCATGCGTACTGTGACCAACAAGATGACGATGCCGAATGTCGCAAGGGCAAGTCGCCCTGCGGGGGCCGACTCCGCGAACGGATAGGCGACGATGCCCGCCAACTGCATAAACAGCAACACCGCGCAGGGGTGTCGGCGCGTGCTGACAATCAGTCGCAAGTAGTTCATCCCGGCAGATGCTACCCCGGGGGCAAGCTACTCTTCTCTGCGCATGCGGCTGAGGATCCAGCACGCAATGGCAATGAGCAAAATGGTGCCGCTCTCGTAGAGCAGGACGATCTGGCCCGCCTCCTTGCCCTGCAGGATGATCAGCCGGCTGAGTGCGGTCATCGCGATGAACAGGGGAATGGCGATCGGGATATTCCGACTGCTATAAAAGGCGCCCAGCATGCCGAGTACCTCGGCGTAGATGAACATCAGGAGCAGGTCCTGACCCATGGCCACCACCGTGAAGCCTGCAATCAGGACCAGAAAGATCTTTTCGATCACGTCGATGACATGCTTGACGGTCATTTGCAGCTCAGGCAGTACACAACACAAGGCAGCGTTCACTGCCGCAAGCGACGATGCAGTGCGTGGACTCAAGCAGCGAGCCCGGACTTGGAGGTGGGAAGGCCTTTCTGCCCGTCGGTACATGACCTGGCGTTGATCTATCAGTAGTTTTGCCCCTGCTTCAGGATGATCGTCAATTGCAATTGCGTCCGCGTTTGAACCGGCTGTAGCGGCTTCGAAATTGATTCCTGGAAAGGGACTTGTATTTTGCTGGTGCGTGCGCTTCGTCGATTTTTAATCTGACTTCGTGCGCAGGCGTGCCGAACAAGTCTTTGCCAATCGATTCGGTGGCTCAAACGGCGATGTTCGCAAGGTTCAAGACGACAGGGGGCTTCAGGGGCCCATCCGGGAGCTTTGGACCGTGCGAGACGAGGCAGGCGGCACTCACGCCGGCCGCCACTCGAACCTGCATCGATCCAGCTCTGGCGCCGGCTTGGCTGTCGACCCACGGCTTCTCGTGGGCGCCTCCACGGGCGGACGGCTGAACCCAATGAAGGCGACTTTCCTCTGATTTTTTGCTGCGGACACAGCCTTCGCACAATGATGTTCATAGAATGTCGCTCTGCTGGCCGGTCGGCCAGTTTGGGTACTTTTTGTTGCGACGCCGTCGAGGCTACGTCGCAGTGACAAAATGCCTTGCCCTCGCGACAGAATGCTTTGCTCCGATGACAAAAGTTTTGCCGCAAGGACAAAAGTCTTACCTTCACCATCATCAGAGGCAGCGCACATGGCATCGGTCAACAAAGTCATCCTCGTCGGCAACCTCGGGCGCGATCCCGAAACACGCACCTTCCCGAGCGGCGACCAGGTGTGCAACGTGACCATCGCTACCACCGACAAGTGGAAAGACAAGCAGAGCGGCGAGATGCGCGAAGCCACCGAATGGCACCGGCTCGTGTTCAACGGCCGCCTGGCCGAGATTGCCGCGCAGTACCTGCGCAAAGGCTCGCAGATCTACGTCGAAGGCCAGATCCGCACGCGCAAGTACAACGACAAGGACGGCGTCGAAAAGTACGCCACGGACATCCGGGTCGACCAGATGCAGATGTTGGGCAGCCGCCAGGGGCAGGGCGGGCCGTCCGGCGGCGATGACGATGGCAGCTATTCGCAAGGCGCGTCCGCATCGCAGGGAGGCCAGGGCGGCGGTTATTCGCGCCCGCCCGCAGCAGCGCCCCGTGCCGCCGCGCCAGCGCCGCGCCAGGCACCGGCCAAGTCGTCATCCGGCTTCGACGACATGGACGACGACATTCCGTTCTGAGACCACCGCAGTCTCCTGAAAAGAGGCGCAGGGCTTGACAGCCCTGCGCCTTTTTCGTTTGGGCCTCGATCGGCGGTGATCTCGCAGCGCCGCGCCGGACCCTGACTTCGTCAGTCTGTCGATTGCGCCCGCACTCCCGGCCCCGTCTGCCGGGAGGCTTGTCCGCGCCTGTTTGGACCACTCCGCTGGTATTCAAAGCAATTTTCCAATTCTGTTTTTTTCTGACGGGATTGCAGATAAATGGCGCTTTCTGTGAATCTTTGTTGTCGCACGGCGTGAATTAATTCACAAGTCTTAATTTACGGCCCGGTTAATTCTGACCAATTGTCGCAAGAGCGCCTTGTCGCGATTTCTTGTCTGCATCATCCGGTCCCGCTAGGCAAAGCAATCCAAACCTGCTTTTTCTGGCGAATTGTTCCCTTCGGGAATTCCATTCAATCTGAAGTCCTGCAATTCGAGTTTTCCTATTGGAAAGCTCGGATTGAAAACGCCCGTCCGTCATCATGAAGTGCAACGCAATCAAGGTTTCCAGTCAAAGCGCGCTTTGGCTCCTTTGGGTATGGCTCGCTTTTGCCATGGCTCCGGCGTTTGCGGCGACGACGGCGCGCAATACCGCCACCATCACGGCACCTGCAGGGGTGACCGACTCGAATCTCGCTAACAACACGGCGACCGCGGACATCAATGTCTGGGCTGTTGCAACCACCAAGACTGCCCAGCCTCCATCAGGTACTTCGGTGCTTCCTGGCGGTGCTATTACCTATAGTTTGAGTGTGACGGTGACCGGGGCGCCGACCACCACGCCGACGGAGCTGCGCGATACGTTGAGCGCTGGCCAGAGTCTTTTGGGCGTGATTGCCAATCGTAGCTTCACGGTCGACAGTTCCGGCAACCCGCTGATCTTCACCTTGCCTTCCGGCACGCCTGTGGGGACCTATGTCATTCAATACGTGACACAAGTCGCTGCCAATGCGACGGGATCAGTGAGCAACTCGGTGATTGGCGGAGGGTGTTCCGTGGCGACGCCCTGCACCACGAACCATGTAGTGGGTGCGCTCACACTCATCAAGACGCTGTCCGCCGAGAGCGGCACCCAAGCCGGCATTGCCGAGCCGGGTGAAACCCTGACCTACAGCATCACCCTGAACAACCCAACCAGCACGCTGGTGAACAACTACGCGCTGACCGACACGCTGGGCGCGGGCCTGACCTTCGTGTCCGCTACCGGCGGTGGCATCTACACCTCTCCGGCTGTGAACTGGACCAACCTTGTGGTGCCGGCTAACGACAGCTTGACGGTGACGGTGACGGCGACGGTGAACGTCCCGATCACGGCGGCGACCGTGCGCAACCTTGCCAAGCCCACCGGTGGCCCGGACCCGGTGTGCCCGGGCGTGGCCTGCGTGGACACCCCGACCCCCGGCAACGTGAGCGTCGTCAAAGTCCTGTCCGCAGAAAGCGGCGCCCTGGCCGGCGTTGCCGAGCCTGGTGAGACCCTGACCTACAGCATCACCCTGCGCAACACGGGCGGGGCCGACGTGACGGGCTACGCGCTGACCGACACGCTGGGCGCGGGCCTGACCTTCGTGTCCGCCACCGGCGGTGGCATCTACACCGCGCCTGCGGTGAACTGGGCCGGCCTCACGGTGCCCGCAGGCCGCAGCCTGACGGTGAGCGTGGTGGCGACGGTGAACGTCCCGATCACGGCGGCGACCGTGCGC
>JANOCL010000147.1:0-4467 GCA_031412135.1 Variovorax sp.
GAAATGGTCATGCCCGGAGACAACGTGAGCATCACCGTGAAGCTGATCAACCCGATCGCCATGGAAGAAGGCCTGCGCTTCGCAATCCGCGAAGGCGGGCGCACCGTGGGCTCGGGCGTGGTGGCGAAGATCCTCGCCTGATCGCAATTTCACAGGGGTATAGCTCAATTGGCAGAGCGTCGGTCTCCAAAACCGAAGGTTGTAGGTTCGATTCCTACTGCCCCTGCCACCTGAGGGTGGCCTCTCGAAAAAGCCCGTCATGACCTGACGGGCTTCGGCGTCTCGGAAGACCCGATGGAAATGAATGCCGAAAGGCTGCAGGAACAAAGCCCAAGATGGCCACTTCTCAAATAGAAACCGTAAGTACCGGCGCAGACAAGGCCAAGCTGGGCCTGGCTGTCGTGCTTGCGGTGGGCGCCATCGTGGCGTTCTACCTGCTCTCGCGCCAGGGCGCGCTGGTGCAGTGGGCCGCCTTGCTGGTCGGGCTTGCTGCCGCGGTCGGCGCGTTCGCAAGCTCGGAGAACGGGCGTCAGTTGTGGGCTTTCGGTCGCGATTCGTGGCGCGAGGTCAAGAAGGTCGTGTGGCCTTCCCGCAAGGAAACGATCCAGATGACGGCCTACGTGTTTGCCTTCGTCGCCGTCATGTCTCTCTTCCTTTGGCTCACCGACAAGACGCTCGAATGGGTGTTCTTTGACCTCATTCTGGGCTGGAGAAAATAATGACTGACGACACCGTCGAAGCAACGCCCGAAGCCATTCATCCGCTGCTGGTTCCCGCAGCCAACCCCGATCTCCGCTGGTATGTGGTGCATGCCTATTCGGGCATGGAAAAGGCGGTCGAGCGCAACATCGTCGAACGGATCACTCGCGCCGGCATGCAGGCCAAGTTCGGCCGCATCCTGGTTCCGACCGAAGAAGTGGTCGAGATCAAGAATGGCCAGAAGCGCACCACCGAGCGCCGCTTCTTCCCTGGTTACGTGCTGGTCGAAATGATCATGGACGACGAAAGCTGGCACTTGGTGAAGCACACCAACAAGGTGACCGGATTCGTCGGCGGCGCGAAGAACCGGCCAGCGCCGATCTCGCAGAAAGAGGTCGAGAACATCGTCGGCCAGATGCAGCAGGGCACCGAGAAGCCGCGCCACAAGGTGGAGTTCGTGGTCGGCGAGTTCGTGCGCGTCAAGGACGGCCCGTTCACGGACTTCAACGGCACGATCGAGGACGTCAACTACGAGAAGAGCAAGGTGCGCGTGTCGGTCATGATTTTCGGCCGCGCTACACCTGTCGAACTCGAGTTCTCGCAAGTCGAGAAAACCTGAGAACAGTTTCGGCCCTGCGCTTCCCGACTCGGCGCTGGGCTTCATTCAAGAGTCGTCAAACCCCGGGGAGCTGCGGCTGAAAAAGCCAAGGCGTCATCACCCGCAAGGAGAAAAGCATGGCGAAAAAAATCGTCGGCTTCATCAAGCTGCAAGTGCCAGCTGGTAAAGCCAATCCATCGCCGCCGATCGGCCCCGCACTGGGCCAACGCGGTTTGAACATCATGGAATTCTGCAAGGCGTTCAACGCGCAGACCCAGGGCGTCGAGCCGGGCCTGCCGCTGCCGGTGGTCATCACTGCGTTTGCCGACAAGAGCTTCACCTTCGTCATCAAGACGCCACCGGCGGGCATCTTGATCAAGAAGGCGATCAAGATCGACAAGGGTTCGGCCCGTCCGCACACGGACAAGGTCGGCAAGATCACGCGCGCACAGCTCGAAGAGATCGCCAAGACCAAGATGAAGGACCTGACTGCGGCCGACCTGGACGCCGCAGTCCGCACCATCGCCGGCACTGCCCGCTCGATGGGCGTGAACGTGGAGGGCGTGTAAATGTCCAAGCTCACCAAGAAACAAAAGGCGTTCGCCGGCAAGGTCGACAGCAACAAGCTGTACCCGCTCGTCGACGCGATCGGCTTCGTCAAGGAAGCTGCCACGGCCAAGTTCGATGAATCGATCGACGTCGCGGTACAGCTCGGCATCGACGCCAAGAAATCCGACCAGGTCGTGCGCGGTGCGGTCGTGCTGCCCAACGGCACCGGCAAGACCAAGCGCGTTGCGGTGTTCGCCCAGGGCGCCAAGGCGGAAGAAGCCAAGGCTGCCGGCGCCGACATCGTCGGCATGGACGACCTGGCTGCGATGGTGAAGGCCGGCGACATGCCTTTCGACGTCGTGATCGCCGCGCCGGACGCCATGCGGGTTGTGGGTACGCTGGGCCAGATCCTCGGCCCCCGCGGCCTGATGCCCAACCCGAAGGTCGGCACGGTCACGCCGGACGTTGCCCAGGCGGTTCGCAACGCGAAGGCCGGCCAGGTGCAGTTCCGCGTCGACAAGGCGGGCATCGTGCACGGCACGATCGGCCGTCGTTCGTTCGACACCGACAAGCTCCAGGGCAACCTGGCGGCGCTGATCGAAGCGCTGGTGAAGGCCAAGCCTGCCACCAGCAAGGGCGTGTACCTGCGCAAGGTGGCCGTGTCGTCGACGATGGGTCTGGGTGTCCGTGTGGACACGCAGACCATTTCGGCGAGCTGAGAGAGATTTGCTTTGCCCCGGCGACGGGGCCAAGCGAGTGTGGTGGGTCGCGGCAGCTTCGGTTGCCGCGAGCCATCCAAGACCGCTGGTGTGCAGATTGGCTGTACTTAATTGCCCGACCCTCGTCGGGCGATCAGCGCAGATGGCGGTCCCGCTGCAAGGAATTCGTTTCCGAAACAGTTGATCGCTGCATGAAGCGCATCCCCAGGCTCCGGCCGAAGGATGCATTTAAGGAGTAGACCTTGAGTCTGAATCGCAGTGAGAAAGAAGCGGTCGTCAGTGATGTGACCAGCCTCGCCGCAAAAGCTCAAACGCTCGTGCTGGCGGAATACCGTGGCATCACGGTTGCCGATATGACCAAACTGCGCAACGAAGCGCGCAGCAAGGGTGTGACTCTCAGCGTGTTCAAGAACACGCTGGCACGCCGTGCTGTTGCGGGAAGCGCGTTTGAGATCGTCGGCGACCAGATGACCGGCCCGCTGATCTACGGCTTTTCCGAAGACGCTGTGGCTGCCGCGAAAGTGGTGGCTGATTTTGCGAAGACCAACGACAAGTTGGTGATTCGCGGCGGCGCTTTCGGCGGCAAGGCCCTGGACGTGGACGGCGTGAAGCAACTGGCCAACATCCCTTCGAAAGAAGTGTTGCTGGCGCAATTGCTGGGCTTGTTGCAATCCCCGATCTCGCGCACGGCCCGTGTTCTGGCCGCGTTGGCGGAGAAGCGTGGCGGCGGCGAAGCCCCGGCCGAAGCGCAGGCTGCCTGAAGCCTTGCGTTTGCAAAATTCAACCCAATTGTTAGGAAACAAAAATGGCATTCGATAAAGACGCATTTCTGACCGCGCTCGACAGCATGACGGTCCTGGAACTCAACGAACTGGTGAAAGCCATCGAAGAGAAATTCGGCGTGAGCGCCGCAGCCATGTCGGCTCCCGCAGCCGGCGGCGGCGCGGTCGCCGCGGTGGTCGAAGAGCAGACCGAGTTCAACGTCATGCTGATGGAAGCAGGCGCGAACAAGGTGTCGGCGATCAAGGCCGTGCGCGAAATCACCGGCCTGGGCCTCAAGGAAGCCAAGGACCTGGTGGAAGCCGCACCCAAGGCTGTCAAGGAAGGCCTGTCCAAGGCAGACGCCGAAGCCGCCAAGAAGAAGCTGGAAGACGCCGGCGCCAAGGTGGAATTGAAGTAAATCGGTCTGGAGCTACTGCGCGACGCGATCTCGGCACTGCGGTGCTCGCCGTACCAAAGTACGGCTGCGCTCCTCCTGCCGACCTCGCGCCGCTCGCTACGCTCCATCCTCGATTTACGGGCTGGTTTTTGAGACCAGCCTTTCGCGCTTTCAGAGCGCACCCGAAAGCCAAAAAAAGATGGTTTTCGAGTGTCTTCTGACCCCGACTGCAGAAGACCCCTTGGTTCGGGTGATGTGCAATGCATCACCGTCCGCCAGGGCTGGTAGTGGCCAGCCGCCAAGGAGAGTGGTGCTCAAGCACCAGCCCCCAAGTCGCGAAGATCTCAAGCTCCGGAGCTCTCATGGCCCAAACGTCCACGTACAGTTATACCGAACGCAAGCGCATCCGAAAGAACTTCGGTAACCGCGACAGCGTCGTCGAAATTCCTTACCTGCTGCAGATGCAGAAAGACGCGTACACCGCGTTCCTGCAGGCGGGCATCGCACCCCAGAAGCGCACCGTGGAAGGCCTTCAGGCCGCGTTCGACGCTGCGTTCCCGATCGTCTCGCACAACGGTTTTGTCGAGATGAAATTTCTCGAGTACAACCTCGCGAAGCCGGCTTTCGACGTGCGCGAGTGCCAGACCCGCGGCCTGACCTTCGCGTCGGCCGTGCGCGCCAAGGTGCAGCTGATCATCTATGACCGCGAGTCGTCGACCTCGCAGTCGAAGGTGGTCAAGGAA
>JANOCL010000148.1:0-2629 GCA_031412135.1 Variovorax sp.
TTGCGGCCCTTGACTTCCATCTCCTTGACTTCGGAGCCGGGGAAAGCCGAGCCGATGGTCTTCTTGATGACTTCCGCCGTCGGCTCGCCGATCAGCATGCCGTAGTTGCGACGGATGTAGTTGATGATGGCCTCGTCGAAGCGGTCGCCGCCGACGCGCACGCTGCCCTTGTAGACCATGCCGCCGAGAGAGATCACGCCGACCTCGGTGGTGCCGCCGCCGATGTCGACCACCATCGAGCCGCTGGCCTCGGACACCGGCAGGCCGGCGCCGATCGCGGCGGCCATGGGTTCTTCGATCAGGTAGACCGACGTGGCGCCAGCCGCTTCGGCCGCATCCTTGATGGCGCGGCGCTCGACCTGGGTCGAGCCGCAGGGCACGCAGATGATGATGCGCGGGCTGGGCGTGAGCAGGGTGCGCGGATGCACCATCTTGATGAACTGCTTGATCATCTGCTCGGTGATCACGAAGTCGGCGATCACGCCGTCCTTCATCGGGCGGATCGCCTCGATGTTGCCCGGCACCTTGCCGAGCATCGCCTTCGCCTCGCGGCCCACCGCCTGGATCACCTTCTTGCCGTGCGGCCCGCCTTCATGCCGGATGGCGACGACCGACGGCTCGTCGAGCACGATGCCCTTGTTGCGGGCAAAGATGAGGGTGTTGGCGGTGCCGAGGTCGATCGCGAGATCGGTAGAAAAGTACCGACGGAAAGCACCAAACATTGTGGAATCCTCTGCAGCACGGCATGCGCACGGCATGTCGTCGCCTTCTTGATGGGTCGATTTGACGGGTTGGCTGGATCGTTTTTGCAGCAAATGCCGACGCGTTCGCGGGGGTTGCGGCAAAGGCGGGATAATACCCGAATCCCCTCCCGATTCCGGCGTTTGGACGCACGTTTACGGCGTGCCGCGGCCATTGGTCACACGTCCCGCAGCCCTCGATTTTTCGATGTCCCTCACTTCCTCCGATATTGCACGGATCGCCACGCTGGCCCGGCTCGAACTCGAACCCGCCGAGAGCGAGCGCATGCTGGGCCAGATCAACGACTTCTTTCAACTGGTCGAGCGCATGCGCGCGGTCGACACGGCCGGCGTCGAGCCGCTTTCCCATCCGGTGGCGGTGATCGAAGACGTGACGCTTCGGCTGGCCGACGACGTGGCCGGCGAAGCGAACGACCGCGAGGCCAACCAGCGCAGTGCGCCGGCGGTCGAGCGCGGCCTGTTCCTGGTGCCCAAGGTGATCGAATGAGCGCGCAGTTGCATGACCTGGGCGTCGCCGCCCTTGCCACTGCCCTGCGCGAGCGCAAGGTGTCCGCCGTCGAGGCGGCGCAGCACCAGCTGGACCGGATGGCGCAGCACCGGCATCTGGGCGCTTTCGTCGCCATCGATCCCGATCTGACGCTGGCCCAGGCGCGGGCGGCCGATGCGCTGCTTGCCGCCGGCCATGCCCCGGTGCTGGCGGGCGTGCCGATCGCGCACAAGGACATCTTCACGACCACCGGTTTCCCGACCACCGCCGGTTCGCGCATCCTGGCCGGTTACCGCTCGCCCTTCGATGCGACCGTGGTGCGCAAGCTCGCCGACGCCGGCGCGGTCACCCTCGGCAAGCTGAGCTGCGACGAATTCGCGATGGGTTCCGCCAACGAGAACGTCGCGGTCCCGGCTGTCGGCTTCGACCAGCCCGTGCCGGTGCGCAATCCGTGGGACACGGCGCGCATTCCGGGCGGCTCTTCGGGCGGCAGCGCCGTGGCCGTGGCCGCACGGCTGGCGCCGGCCGCGACCGGCACCGACACCGGCGGATCGATCCGGCAGCCGGCGTCCTTCTGCGGCGTGACCGGCATCAAGCCGACCTACGGCCGCGCCTCGCGCTACGGCATGGTGGCCTTCGCCTCGAGCCTCGACCAGGCGGGGCCGATGGCGCGTTCGGCCGAAGACTGCGCCCTGCTGCTGTCCGCGATGTGCGGACCCGACCCGGAACGCGACTCGACCTCGCTCGACCGGCCGGCCGAAGACTACTCGCGCTCGCTCGGCGAATCCCTCGAAGGCCTGCGCATCGGCGTGCCGAAGGAGTTTCTGGGCGACGGCGTCGCACCCGGTGTGCGCGCCGCTGTCGATGCCGCGTTGGCGGAGTACGAAAAGCTGGGCGCCCGCCGGGTCGAAGTGACGCTGCCGCTCACCGAACTGTCGATCCCGGTGTACTACGTGATCGCCGCGGCCGAGGCCTCGAGCAACCTGAGCCGCTTCGACGGCGTCAAGTTCGGCCACCGCGCAAGCAATTACCGCGACCTTGCCGACATGTACGCCAAGACGCGCGAAGAGGGTTTCGGCGACGAGGTCAAGCGCCGCATCATGATCGGCACCTACGTGCTGTCGCACGGCTACTACGACGCCTACTACCTGCAGGCGCAGAAGGTGCGCCGCATGATCGCGGACGACTTCCAGCAGGCCTTTGCGCAATGCGACGTGATCGCCGGTCCCGCGGCGCCCACCGTCGCCTGGGCGCTGGGCGCACACGGCGGCGACCCGGTGGCCGACTACCTGGCCGACATCTTCACCCTGCCCGCCTCGCTGGCCGGCCTGCCCGGCATGAGCCTGCCGGCCGGCTTCGATGCCGGCATGCCGGTCGGGCT
>JANOCL010000149.1:0-5248 GCA_031412135.1 Variovorax sp.
GCGGTCCGTTTCGGCCTGGTCGTCGGTCGCGACCTGGAACGAGAACGCCTCGTTGTGCCTGAACGCGGGCCCCCCGTTCAGGCCAAGACAAGGAATGCCGATCACCGTGAATTCGACCGTCAAGAGGTCGCCCTGCTTGCCTGCGGGATAGTCGCCAGGCGCGCGATGGACGGCTCCCACGGCGCTGTCCGGGAACGTCTCGGCGTAGAACTTCGCGGCGTCCAAGGCGGTACCGTCATACCAGAGACAAATCGTGTTGGTGCCAACCATCATGGTTCTCCTGAAGTGGGGTCATCGAAGTAAACCAGAAAGCGAGTTGCACGGCACGCAAGTTCGCCGCAGTAATCGCTTGACCGGCCCAGGATCGCGGGCATAGCATCACTTCCCCTCTCAAGGAGGGAAAAGAGAAAAGAGCGAGACAAAAACAGGAGACATCAAATGAATCGATTGATCTTGGGGCTGCTTCCTTGTGTGCTCGCTGCCTGCGGCACGCCTTCGGCCGTAACGACCGCTGCACCGCAAGGTGCCGCTCCAGCGCTTTCGCACACGCCCGTTCTGACAAAGCTCGAGAGCCCCTGGGACATGGCGTTCCTTGCCGACGGGACGATGTTCTTCACCGAGAAGTGCCACGGTCTCTCGGTGCGGCAACCTGGAGGCACTGTGGTCAAGTTGCTTGGCATGAAGGACGCCAAGGGCTATGCCTCGAGCGCGGGCGATCTGTTCTGCGAAGGTCAGGCGGGCATGATGGGCGTCGCGGTCGATCCGAACTTCGCCAGCAACCGTTTCATCTACGTTTCTTCGACGTCGAGCTTGGCCGCTCCGGGCACCAATCGCGTGATGCGGTTCAAGGTCAACGACAACGCGACCGCGGTGTCCGAACGCATCGACATCGTTGCCGACATTCCATACAAACCCCGTGCGAGCGACCATCCGTTCGGTGGCCCCGGAGCGCACAACGGAGGGCGGATTCGCTTCAGCCCAGGCGACGGCTATCTTTATGTGACCACGGGCGACACGCACAATGGCGAGGTGCCTCAGAGCCCGACCCGCGTCGGTGGCAAGGTGCTGCGCATCGACCGCGACGGCAAGGCCGCTCCGGGCAACGGCGCACCGGCAGGCTTCGATCCCCGGATCTACACCTACGGGCATCGCAATCCGCAAGGCATCACGTTCCGGCCGGGCACCAACCAACCGTATGTTGCTGAAAACGGACCCTGGCACACCGATGAAGTAACGGCGCTGGTGGCTGGCGGCAATGGCGGCTGGGATCCGCGCCCCAACATCGGAGGTCGTGGGGCCTGCCCGGACAACTACTGCGGCTACAGCCCCAACCAGATGGGTGCGGTGGACCCGAAGACCAGGTCGGCATTCATGCCGATGACGGATACCAAGACCTACCCGAAGGCGATGAAGCCGGCCTGGACGAACGACGGCCTGTCGCAGGGGCTGTTCGCAGGCACCTTCCTGACCGGCTCGCGATGGAAGTCGTGGGATGGTCGCATGATCATCGGCTTCACCGGTATCGGCATCCACGGCACGCCGGTCGGCAATCGACTCGACGTGCTCGATATCAAGGCCGACGGTTCGTCCGCGACACGCACCACGGTGAACCTGCCCATGCCAGCTGCGCGCTTCCGTTCGCTTGTGCAAGGGCCGGACGGCAACCTCTACGTTGCCACCGACGAGGGCGCAATCTCGCGTCTCACGCCAAGCTGATTTACAACAGTCAGCGTTGTTTCATGACCCGTGGGCACCTGCCGGTGCCCACGCCTTTTCGGCCATCGCAAGACATGAAATCAGTCGTAGTCCTATCTTTTGTCGGTCTGTTGTTGTCGAGCGGCGCATCGGTCGCCGACGATGAGTTGTACAAGACCAAGAACTGTTTCGCCTGCCACAGGATCGACAAGAACCACCTCGGGCCCTCTTTCAAGAGCATCGCGGCCAAGTACGTCGACGACAAGGGCGCCGACGCGAAGCTGGCACAGAAGATCCGTGAAGGGGGTGTCGGTGTCTGGGGCCCGACTCCGATGCCGGCGCAAGCCCAGGTTACGGAAGCCGAGGCGTTGACGCTTGCGCGCTGGATTCTGGAGAGCAAGTAAGCCCTTCGGACCTCGCTGCCGGCTAATGGTCGTCGCTGCCAGCACGCCGGGAGAAAACCGGACCGCCGCGCAGTGATCCTTTGGCGTGCAGCATCGTTCCTGACTGGTTTGCGCGTTCGGGGCGTAGTGCCTGCTGCATGCACCGCGCTGTCTCGTTGCTGGGCAGACGCGGGCTGACTTCGCTGATCGACATTGGCGCCAACATCGGAACGATCTGCATCCCTGCGGTGAAATGCGGGCTGTTCGACAGGGCCATCGCGATCGAGCCGGAGCCCCTGAACTAATCGCTGCTGAGGACCAACGGTGCTCGACGTCCTGGCTGCCCGGCTGGGATCGGGCAACGGCCAGACCGATCTGCTGCTCGTGTGACTTCCGTTCTTCGGGTTCCGGGCCGACGCGAGCGACGCCCGGCGACTCGCGTGTTTGCTACGTCGTGACGATCGGCGTCGGCCGCCCGTTCTCGTCGATCGCGACATAGGTGAAGGTCGCCTGGGTCACCTTGATGTACTCGCCCTGTGCGCGGAAGCGTTCGGCGAACACTTCGACGGTGACCGACACCGACGTGCGTCCCACGCGCACCAGCTTCGAACAGAAGGACAGGATGTCGCCGAGCCGCACCGGCTGCTTGAAGACGAACTCGTTGACCGCCACCGTCGCCATGCGGCCCCGGGCATAGCGCGCCGGAATCACCGAGCCGGCCAGGTCGCACTGCGCCATCACCCAGCCACCGAAGATGTCGCCGTTCGCATTGCAGTCGGCCGGCATCGGGATCACCTTGAGCACCAGTTCCATGTCGATGGGCAGGGTCTTCAGGGTGACGGCGGGGCTCGCGCTGGAAGAATCGGACATGGGCACAATCTGTAGTCGAACAACAGCAACGATTGTCCCCTCATGCGCCGCAGCGGCGAAACCCTCTCCTCTCCCCATCACGCGTCCGCGGCCCATCCCGATCGCAGCGACCGCTCCGACTGGGCCACGCTGCGCCGGCTGTTCCCCTACCTCTGGCAATACAAATGGCGCGTGATGGCCGCGCTCGCCTTCATGGTGGGCGCCAAGGTCGCCAACGTCGGCGTGCCGGTGCTGCTGAAGGAGCTGGTCGACACCATGACGCCCAAGCCCGACATGGCGCAGGCGCTGCTGGTGGTGCCGCTCGCGCTGCTGGTGGGCTACGGGCTGCTGCGCTTCTCGACCTCGCTCTTCGGCGAGCTGCGCGAGCTGGTGTTCGCCAAGGCCACCGAAGGCGCCGCGCGCAGCATCTCGCTGGAGGTGTTCCGCCACCTGCATGCGCTGTCGCTGCGGTTCCACCTCGAGCGGCAGACCGGCGGCATGACGCGCGACATCGAGCGCGGCACGCGCGGCGTGCATTCGCTGATCTCGATGTCGCTCTACAGCATCGTGCCGACCATCATCGAGCTGACGCTGGTGCTCACCATCCTCGGCGTCAAGTTCGACTCGCTCTTCGTCTGGATCACCGGCGCGGCGCTGCTGCTGTACATCGGCTTCACCGTCACGGTGACCGAATGGCGCACCCAGTTCCGCAAGACCATGAACGAGCTCGACTCGGTGGCGCAAAGCCGCGCGGTCGACTCGCTCCTCAACTACGAGACGGTCAAGTATTTCAACAACGAGAACTTCGAGGCCGAGCGCTACGACGCCAGCCTCGACAAGTACCGCAAGGCCGCCATCAAGAGCCAGCGCACGCTCAGCATGCTCAACATCGGCCAGCAGCTGCTGATCGCCGTCAGCCTGGTGCTGATGCTGTGGCGCGCCACCGCGGGCGTGGTCGAGGGCCGCATGACGCTGGGCGACCTGGTGATGGTCAACGCCTTCATGATCCAGCTCTACATCCCGCTCAACTTTCTCGGCGTGATCTACCGCGAGATCAAGCAGAGCCTGACCGACCTGGACAAGATGTTCGTGCTGATGGAGAAAGAGCGCGAGGTGCGCGATGCGCCCGGCGCGCTGCCGCTCGACGCCGGCGACTCGACAGTGCGCTTCGACAACGTCAGCTTCGCCTACGAGGCGGCGCGGCCGATCCTCAAGCATGTGAGCTTCGAGATACCGGCCGGCAAGACGGTGGCGGTGGTCGGCCCCTCGGGTTCGGGCAAGTCGACCCTGGCGCGGCTGCTCTACCGCTTCTATGACGTGCAGCAGGGCAGCATCACCATCGGCGGCGAAGACATCCGCGCGGTGACCCAGGCCAGCGTGCGGCAGGCGATCGGCATCGTGCCGCAGGACACCGTGCTCTTCAACGACACGGTCGAGTACAACATCGCCTACGGCCGCCCGGGCGCGAGCCGGGCAGAGGTCGAAGAGGCGGCTCGCTCGGCGCGCATCCACGACTTCATCTCGGCCACGCCGAAGGGCTACGAAACGACGGTCGGCGAGCGCGGCCTCAAGCTTTCCGGCGGCGAGAAGCAGCGGGTGGCGATCGCGCGGACGCTGCTGAAGAACCCGCCGATCGTCATCTTCGACGAGGCCACCTCGGCGCTCGATTCGGCCAACGAGCGCGCCATCCAGTCGGAGCTGCGAAGCGCCGCGCAGAACAAGACCACGCTGGTCATCGCGCACCGGCTGTCGACCGTGATCGATGCGCACGAGGTGCTGGTGCTGGAGGGCGGCGTGATCGTCGAGCGCGGCACCCACGCGGAGTTGCTCGCCGAGGACGGAAAGTACGCGCAGATGTGGGCTCTGCAGCAGATCGAGGCCGCGCCTGTTCTTTGATTCGTTGAATGACCCCACCGAGCGACACCATCCATGCCTGACAAGATTCCGTTGCTGGTGCTCAACAGCCTGTCGAGCGACCACCGGGCCCGCATCGCCGACATCTACGAGATGACCTATGCGCCCACGCCGGAACAGCGCGCGGCAGCCATCGCCGCGCAGGGCGCGAAGTTCCGTGCGGTGCTGACCATCGGCGTGATCGGCCTCACCGCCGATGAGATCGCGGCCATGCCCGCGCTCGAGCTGGTGTGCGCCATGGGCGCGGGCTTCGAGCTCATCGATATCGACGCGGCCCGCGCGCGCGGCATCGCCCTGGCCAACGGCTCCGGCACCAACGACGACTGCGTTGCCGACCATGCCTTCGGTCTGCTGATCAACGTGATGCGCGGCATCCGCAAGCTCGACCGGTTGTGCCGCGAAGGCGT
>JANOCL010000150.1:0-2608 GCA_031412135.1 Variovorax sp.
CTCAGGTGCACATGCACCTGGCTCATGTCGCCCGCATGCGGCGCGACCGGCAGCCGGAATGCATGTGCCGCATCGCAGACCTGCAGCACTTCGGTGACGCCGCCCATGCGCGTCACGTCCGGCTGCACCCAGTGAATCGCCTGCTGCGCAAAGAACTCCGAGAAGGCGTCCGCGGTGTAGAGCTGCTCGCCCAATGCCACCGGCACGCGCGTGGCGCGTGCGAGCTGCGCATGGCCTTTCACGTCGTCGTACCAGAGCGGCTCCTCGAACCAGAAGACGTCGGAGGCCTCGGCACCACGGCAGAAGCGCAGGCAGGTGGCGAGATCCCATTTGCCGTTGCCGTCCACTGCGAGCGTGACGTCGGAGCCAATCGCGCGGCGCACGGCCTCGAGCCGGCGCAGGTCGCGCTCGACCGTCGAACCGACCTTGATCTTGATGCCGGTGAAGCCGTCGCCGACCGCGCGTTGCGCGCCTTCGACCAGCTTGTCGTCGGCAATGCTGAGCCAGCCGATGTCGGTGTTGTAGGCCCGAACCTTCTGACGCACCTGGCCACCGAGCAGCTTCCAGAGCGGTACGCCGGCGGCCTTGGACTTCAGGTCCCAGAGCGCGATGTCGATGGCGGCGAGCGACAGGGTCGTGATGCCGGCGCGGCCGATCCATTGCAGCGCCGGATTGCGCGCCAGCTTCCGCCACAGCCGGCGCACATCGTTCGCGTCCTCGCCGACCAGCAGCGGCGCATGGCAGGTCTCGATGCAGCGCGTGATGAGCTGGTCGCTGGCCAGGTGCGAGTGCGTGCCGGTGAAGCCGTAGCCGGTGAGGCCGTCCTCGGTCTCGATCTGCGCACCGACCACGCCCCAGTGCGTGATGCTGTGCGTGCTGTCGGCGATCTGGCTCCCCGTTACCGGCACGTGCAGGATGAAGGGCTGGACGGAACGGATCTTCATTGCGGGCCGCTCACGCGCGCCAGCGCCTCGATGGCCAGCGCATAGCCCGCGACGCCGAAGCCGACGATGATGCCGCGCGCCGCCGGGGAGATGTAGGACTTGTGGCGAAACTCCTCGCGCGCATGCACGTTCGAGATGTGCAGCTCGACCAGCGGCACGCTCGCGCCCTTGATCGCATCGTGCAGCGCGATCGAGGTGTGCGTGTAGGCACCCGGATTCATCACCACCCCGAGCATGCGGCCGGCGGCGACCTCTCGGCCGGCCTCGTGTATCCAGTCGATCAGCTGGCCTTCATGGTTGGACTGCCGGCAATCGATCTCGATGCCGAGCTTCGCTCCCGCTTCGCGGCACATGCGTTCGACGTCGGCCAGTGTTTCGTGGCCGTACTGCGCAGGTTCGCGCGTGCCAAGCAGGTTGAGGTTGGGGCCGTTGAGGACAAGGATCTTCTTCATGGCATGACGCTCCAGTGCCGGGCATCTTATAGTGCCCGTCTACCGAACAAACGCGTCGAAACCATGAAAACCAAAGCTGCAGTCGCCTGGAAAGCAGGCGCCCCGCTGACCATCGAAACCGTCGACCTGGAAGGCCCGAAGTTCGGCGAGGTGCTGGTCGAGATCAAGGCCACCGGCATCTGCCACACCGACTACTACACGCTCTCCGGCGCCGACCCGGAAGGCATCTTCCCGGCCATCCTCGGCCATGAAGGCGCGGGCATCGTGGTCGACGTCGGCCCCGGCGTGACGACGCTCAAGAAGGGCGACCACGTCATCCCGCTCTACACGCCGGAATGCCGGCAGTGCAAGTTTTGCCTTTCGCGCAAGACCAACCTGTGCCAGCTCATCCGCGGCACGCAGGGCAAGGGCCTCATGCCCGACGCCACCAGCCGCTTCAGCATGGACGGCAAGCCGATCTTTCACTACATGGGCACCTCGACCTTCAGCAACTACACGGTCGCGCCCGAGATTTCGCTGGCGAAGATCCGCGAAGACGCGCCTTTCGACAAGGTCTGCTACATCGGCTGCGGCGTCACCACCGGCATCGGCGCGGTGATCTTCACCGCCAAGGTGGAAGCCGGCGCAAACGTCGTGGTGTTCGGCCTCGGCGGCATTGGTTTGAACGTGATCCAGGGCGCGAAGATGGTCGGTGCCGACAAGATCATCGGCGTCGACCTGAACCCCGAGCGCGAAGCGATGGCGCGCAAATTCGGCATGACGCACTTCATCAACCCGAAGACGACCGAGAACGTGGTGGACGCGATCGTTCAGCTGACCGACGGCGGCGCCGACTACAGCTTCGAGTGCGTCGGCAACACCAAGCTGATGCGCCAGGCGCTCGAGTGCACGCACAAGGGCTGGGGCCGCAGCATCATCATCGGCGTGGCCGAAGCGGGTGCCGAGATCAGCACCCGGCCGTTCCAGTTGGTGACGGGCCGCAAGTGGGAAGGCTCGGCCTTCGGCGGCGCGCGCGGCCGCACCGACGTGCCGAAGATCGTCGACTGGTACATGGAGGGGAAGATCAACATCGACGACCTGATCACGCACAAGTTGAAGCTCGAAGACATCAACCAGGGCTTCGAGCTGATGAAGAGCGGAGAGTCGATCCGCTCGGTGGTGATGTACTGATGGCGCTGAAGACGCTCGCCGAACACGCCTGCTTCGGCGGCG
>JANOCL010000151.1:0-77469 GCA_031412135.1 Variovorax sp.
TGGCGCCGGCCCTGCTCGCCTACAGCCTGTGCGTGGTGTTCGCGGCCGGCATCGTGCGCGGTTTTGCGGGCTTCGGCTTCTCGGCCATTACCGTGGCCGGCATGTCGCTGGTGGTGTCGCCTGCGCTGGTGGTGCCGGCGATCTTCATGCTCGAGGTGCTGGCGAGCCTGAGCCAGCTTCGCGGCATTGCACGCGATGTCGACATGCGCTGGCTCAACTGGCTGATGCTGGGCAACCTGCTCTTCATTCCGCTCGGCGTGGCGCTGCTCGCCTGGCTGCCCGAGACGCCGCTGCGGCTGTTGATCGGTGCGCTGCTGATGGCGGCCGCCCTTCTCTTGCGCAGCGGCGCCCGCGCAACGCTGGTGCCGACGCGCGGCGTGCGCTTCGCGGCGGGGCTGGTGTCGGGCTTCATCAACGGCGTGGCGGCCATCGGCGGCATCGCAGTCGCCGTGCTACTGAGCAGCGCGAAGATGCCACCGGCCATGCTGCGCGCAACCTTGATCGCGCTGCTGCTCTTCAGCGACGTCGTGTCGCTCGCCTGCGCCGCGCTGATTCCTTCGTCCGCGCACGCATCCGGCAGCCTGCTCGGCCCGGACACGCTCAAGTGGGCGCTCTGGCTCGCCCCGGCGATGCTCGCCGGCATCTGGCTCGGCCACCGCTCCTTCGCCGGCGTGTCGCCGGAGCAGTTCCGGCGGCATGTGCTGAATCTGCTGATCCTGCTGGCGGGGGTAAGTGTGGTGCGGGCGCTGGTCGGGCTGTTTGGTTGAGCGTCGGTTGGCGATATGCTCGGCGCCGCGTGATTGAACGCAGCAGGGAGTAAAAAATGGTGGTCATTCAAGGCTTGGCGGCCTCATGAGCGCAGACAGCATCGCGCCGCTGTCTATCGGCGAGATCGCGCAGCGTATCCAACTGATTCGCGGCCAGCGGGTGGTGCTCGACACCGACTTGGCTGCGTTCTACGGCGAGACGACCAAACGCTTCAACCAGCAGGTCAACCGCAACCTTGAGCGCTTTCCCGAGGACTTCATGTTTCAGTTGAGCGACGAGGAGTTCGTCAACTTGAGGTTGCAATCTGCAACCTCAAGTTCGAAGGGCTCCGGCCACGGCGGCCGGCGCTATGCGCCGCTGGCCTTCACGGAGCACGGCGCGATCATGGCCGCGATGGTGCTGGGCAGCCCGCGCGCGACGGCCCTGAGCGTGCATGTTGTGCGCGCCTTTGTGGAGCTCAAAGCTATGTTGGCGAGCAACCGCGAATTGGCGGTCAAGGTGGATCGCCTGGAACGCAAGGTCTCCACGCACGAGCGCCATATCTCCGAGCTGGCAGACTCGATGGCGCAACTGCTGCACGCCCCGACCACACCACCTCGACGGCCCATCGGGTTCCTGACGCCCGAAGAAAAGAAGAGTACGAAGGCGCGAGGCAAGAAGTAGCCCGTGAACATCGTGACCCGCATGACAAACAAGGTCTTGCAACACACCAGCGTTCCGCGGCCGCTCAAGCCCTGCGAGGAGCTAGTCGAGCGCGACAAGCCCATGCTCACAGCAGCCCCGTCATCCGCCCCGCCGCCTCCTTCAACGCCCCGATCCTCTCCACCGCTTCCTCCATCGTCATCCGCGCCGTAGGCGCATGCACCGCGATGGCCGCGCGTACCTGGCCTGCCGCATCCAGCACCGGCACCGCCACCGCCACCAGCCCCGCAATGAACTCCTCGCGGTCGCACGAGTAGCCCCGCTTCGCGATGCTCTCGCACTCGGCGCGCAGCTTGCCGGCGTCGGTAATCGTGTTCCCGGTCATGCGCGTCAACGTGAGCTGCGCGATCAGCGCATTGCGTTCGTCCTTCGGCATCTGCGCAAGAAAAAGCTTGCCGCTGGCCGTGCAGTGCAGCGGCACATGCGAGCCGACGTCGAGCGTGAGCCGCAGCGGCCATTTCGCCTCGACACGGTCGAGATAGAGCACCTGCGCGCCGTCGAGCGTGGTGAAGTTGCAGGTTTCGCCGACCTGCCGCACCAGTTCGGAAAGCACCTCGTGGCGCAGGCCGCGCACCACGCCATGGTTCAAGGTGTCGAACGCCAGTTGGCGCAGTGCAGGACCGACGCTGAAAGAGCGCTCGTCCACGTCTCGTCCCAGGAAGCCGGCAGCCAGCAGCTGCGTGCAGATGCGGTGTGCGGTGCCCTTGGGCAGCGACAGCCGGGCCGCGAGGTCGGCCAGCGACAGCGCCCTGCCCTCGTTGGCGAGCAGTGCAAGCAGCCGCAGGCTGCGCTCGGCCGACGAGCCGGAAGCGGATTCTTCGGCCGCCGGCCCGGGTGCCTTGGAAACCTTGGCGGCGGCAGTGCGCGCAGGACGCGTCATACGGGTAAACCTCTAAAGTGGAACGTTGCGTTCCGAAAATCGAAAGCCTAATATCTGCAGGCCAGCTGCCAAGCGATTGTTCCACTGCCCGGATGCCCCGAATGAGCGATGAAAAAGAGTTCGACTACATCGTCATCGGCGCCGGCTCCGCCGGCTGCGTGCTGGCGGGCCGGCTCAGCGAAGACCCGGCGACGCGCGTGCTGCTGCTCGAAGCCGGCCCGCCCGACAGGTCGCTCTGGATACACCTGCCGATCGGCTACGGCAAGACCATGTGGAGCGCCAAATACAACTGGCGCTTCGAGACCGACCCCGACCCGAACATGAACGGGCGCCGCATCTACTGGCCGCGCGGCAAGACGCTCGGCGGCTCGAGCTCGATCAACGGCCTGATCTACATCCGCGGCCAGCGCGAGGACTATGACCACTGGGCTGCGCTCGGCAATCCGGGTTGGAGCCATGCGGATGTGCTGCCCTACTTCATCAAGTCCGAGGGCAACCAGCGCGGCGCCGATGCGTTCCACGGCGCCGACGGCCCGCTCAGGGTGTCGGACATCGGTGCCGAGCACGAGCTGATCGAAGCCTTCATCGACGGTGCGGGCCAGATCGGCGTGCCGCGCACCGAGGACTTCAACGGCGCCGGACAGGAAGGCGCCGGCTACTACCAGCTGAACACCCACAAGGGCTGGCGCCACAGCACCGCCAAGGCCTATCTGGCGCCGGCGAAGCAGCGGCCCAACCTGCGCATCGAGACGGATGCGCTGGCCGGCGGACTGGTCTTCGAGGGACGGCGTGCGGTCGGCGTGCGCTACCTGCAGGGCGGCGAGACGAAAACGGCCCGCTGCCGCGCCGAGGTGCTGCTGGCGGCCGGCTCGATCCAGTCGCCGCAGCTGCTCCAGCTGTCGGGCATCGGGCCGCAGGCGCTGCTGGGCCGCATGGGCATTCCGGTGCTGCACGACTCGCCCGGTGTCGGCGAGAACCTGCAGGACCATCTGCAGATCCGGCTCGGCTACGAATGCACCAAGCCGATCACCACCAACGACCAGTTGAACTCCTGGTATGGCCAGGCCAAGCTCGCCATGGAATGGCTGCTGCATCGCAGCGGCGCGCTGGCGATCGGCATCAACCAGGGCGGCTGCTTCATGCGCGCGCTGGCCGATGCCGACGGCAGGCCGGTCGCCGCCACGCCGGACATCCAGTTCCACGTCGCCACGCTGTCGGCCGACATGGCCGGCGGCAAGGTGCATCCGTACTCGGGCTTCACCATGTCGATCTGCCAGCTGCGGCCGGAGTCGCGCGGCCATGTGCGCATCCGGTCGCTCGATCCGGCCGAGCCGCCGGAGATGCAGCCCAACTATCTTTCGACCGAGCTCGACCGGGCCACCGCCGTGGCCGGCATGAAGGCAGCGCGTGCGATCGCCGCGTCGCCGGCGATGCGGCCCTACGTGAAGCGCGAGGTGAAGCCCGGGCCGGGCGCCGAGAGCGACGCCGACCTGCTCGAGTTCTGCCGCAACAACGGCGCGACCATCTTTCATCCGACCGGCACCTGCCGCATGGGCAACGACTCGCTCGCGGTGGTCGATGCGCGCCTGCGGGTGCACGGCATTGCCGGCCTGCGCGTGATCGATTGCTCGGCCATGCCGACGCTGGTGTCGGGCAACACAAACGCACCGGCCGTGATGATGGCCGAGAAGGCGGTCGACATGATTCGCGAGGACGCGCGCCGCACGCGCTGACGACGCCCTCGGGAAGACCCCGGCCCGCACGGCCATCCATAACGACACTTCATTGGAGACAAAGACATGAGTGCAACTGACGAGAAAGCGATACGGCGCGTGGTGGTCTCGGCGCTGGTGGGCGCGAGCATCGAGTGGTATGACTTCTTCCTGTACGGGGTGGTCGCGGGCATCGTGTTCAACAAGCTGTACTTCCCCGGCAGCGATCCGGTGGTGTCGACCCTGCTGGCCTACACCACCTTTGCGGTCGGCTTCGTGACCCGGCCGCTCGGCGGCGTGATCTTCGGCCACTTCGGCGACAAGATCGGACGCAAGAGCATGCTGATCATCACGCTGATGATCATGGGCGTGGCCACCTTCCTGATCGGCCTGGTGCCCACCTATGCGCAGATCGGCATCGCCGCGCCTTTGCTGCTGCTGCTGCTGCGCATTGCCCAGGGCATCGGCCTGGGCGGCGAATGGGGCGGCGCGGTGCTGATGGCCTACGAATACGCGCCGAAGGAAAAGCGCGGCTTCTACGCCTCGCTGCCGCAGATCGGCCTGGCAATCGGGCTGTGCATGGCCTCGGGCGTGGTGGCGCTGCTGTCCTGGGCGCTCACCGACGAGCAGTTCATGGCGTGGGGCTGGCGCATCGCATTCCTGCTGTCGGGCGTGATGGTGGTGGTCGGCATGTACATCCGGCTGCACGTGCAGGAAACGCCCGAATTCGCGGCGGTGAAGGCACGCAACGCCGAGCTGCGCATTCCGTTCATGGACATGATCCGCCGCTACCCGGGCAACGTGCTCAAGGGCATGGGTGCGCGCTACATCGACGGCGTGTTCTTCAACATCTTCGGCGTGTTCTCGATCAACTACCTCACCAACACCATCAAGATCAGCCGCACCGAAGCGCTGGTGGGCGTGATGGCGGCGGCGGTGGTGATGATCTTCACCATCCCGTACTTCGGCCGCCTGTCCGACAGGGTCGGCCGGCCCAAGGTCTACATGTGGGGGTCGCTGATCACCGCGGTGGCGGCGTTCCCGGGCTTCTGGCTCATGACGAACAGCGGCGGCAACGTGTTCCTGATCTGGCTCGCGATCATCATTCCGTTCGGCATCCTGTATGCGTCGGTGTACGGGCCGGAGGCGGCGCTCTTCTGCGACCTGTTCGACGCCAAGGTGCGCTACACCGGCATCTCCTTCGTCTACCAGTTCTCCGGCATCTTTGCCTCGGGCATCACGCCGATCGTCGCGACCGCGCTGCTCAAGGCGGGCGGCGGCGAGCCCTGGCTGATCTGCGCCTACGTGGTGTTCGCCGGTGTCGTGTCCGCGTTCTGCGCCTGGCTGATCTGGCGCGCCGGGCCGATCAGCGAAGTGCACCACGACGACCGGCCTGCGGGCGTGGGCGCAACAGGCAGGTAGCTGCGAAGCCCGCTCAGTACACGGCAGCCACCGTGCTGCCGGCGGCCGTGCCGCGCGCCTCTTCGATGGACTGGCGCAGGTCGTCGACATACCGGTCGACCACCGGTTCGTGCGTGAGGTTCAGCATCAGGTGAATGCCCGGCGGCTGGGTCACGTAGCCGGTGAGCCAGCCGCGCTTCAGCAGGCTCTGGCCGACGGTGCCGATGTCGTGCTGCGACGAGCCATAGGCCACGATCGAAAGCTCCGGCCGCCCGAGGGTGTGCATGCCGAGCCCCTGCACGCCGGCCTCGATCGCGCGGCGGGTGGCGAGCACGCGTTCGGTGATGCGCAGGTAGCCGTCGTGCCCCAGGTAGTGCATCACCGCCCAGGCTGCGGCGATGGCGCCGCCGGCCCGCGTGCCGACCAGCGTGTTCGTCATGTACTGGCCGCGCGGCCAGTTGTCGAAACCCCAGGCCATGTGCGCGAACGAATCCGGGTCGGCGAAGAACAGCGTCGACGCGCCCTTGGCGGCGTAGCCGTACTTGTGCAGGTCGGCCGAGATCGAGCGCACGCCCGGCACGCCGAAGTCGAAGGCCGGGACGTCGCAGCCGAGCTGCTGCGCGAAGGGCGCGAAGTAGCCGCCGACGCAGGCATCGACATGCATCCAGACGCCGTGCGCCTGCGCGACGGCGGCAATTTCCGCGATCGGGTCCATCACGCCGTGCGGATAGGCCGGCGCCGAGCCGACCATCATCACCGTGTCGGAAGTGATTGCCGCAGCCATGCCCGAGGGGTCGGCGGTGAAGTCGGCCCGAAGCGGCACCCGCACCGTCTGCAGGCCCAGGAAGTAGGCCGCCTTGTCGAAGGCCGGATGGGCGCTGTACGGCAGCACGATCTGCGGCACGCCGGCCGGTGGGCGCGGCCCGGCCCGTGCCGCATCGCGCGCGGCCTTGACGGCCAGGAAGATGCTCTCGGTGCCGCCTGTGGTCATCGCGCCGCGCGCCGCATCGCTGCCGTGCAGCAGCGACAGGCCCATCGCCACCACTTCGGATTCGAACCTGGCCAGGCTGTGAAAAGCGCGCAGCCCGAGCCCGTTCTCGGAGAAGTACATCAGGTAGGCCTTCTTCGCCACCTCGAGCACGTCGTCGCCGGCAAAGTGGATGAACGCCGGTGCGCGGCCGTCGCGCCAGTCCACGTCGTGCTTGCCGGCGGCGGCGAGCTCGGCCTCGAGTTCGGCCCACGGAACGCCCTCGCGGGGCAATTGCTTCTGAAGCATGGTCTCAGCCTTCCTTTCCGCCCCAGTGGACGATGCGGTTCTCGAGCGCGCGCGCGAACAGGTCGAGCGAGTAGCCGAGCACCGCCATGATCAGCGCACCGACGATGACCACGTTGGTCAGCAAGAAATCCGAAGCCGACATGGCCATGTAGGCAATGCCGGCGCTGGTGGCGATCATCTCGGCGCCGACCAGCATGGTCACCCCGAGGCCGATGCTCACCCGGATGCTGGTGAAGATGCCCGGCAGGCTGGCCGGGAAGATGACGCGCCGGAAGATCATCGTGCGCGACGCGCCGAGCGCCAGCGCGGCCTGCACCTTGCGGCGGCCGACGCCGCGCACCGCCTGCATCGAACTGATCGACAGGATCGGGAACAGCGCCAGCACAATGATCACCACCTTCGCCACCTCGCCGATGCCGAACCAGATGATCAGCAACGGCAGCAGCGCCAGCTTGGGCATCGGCCGTGTGATCTCGATCGGCGGGTCGAGCACCGCCTTGACCGTTTCGTTCATGCCCATCCACAGGCCGAGCGGCACCGCGACCAGCACCGTCAGCCCGAAGGCCAGGCCGAAGCGGAACAGGCTGATGCCCAGGTGGTAGCCGAGCGTGCGGCCCTGGTAGCCGTTCTTCATCAGCATCAGGAAGGTGTCGAACACCGACATCGGCGACGGCAGGAAGAGCGGCGCCACCAGCGGCTTGCCGTCGATCAGCGGCGCGGTGATCGCGACCCAGGCCAGCAGCAGGCCGAAGAAGGAGCCGAGGTTGATCAGGCGGGAGCGTGCCGGCCGGCTGGCGACGGTGCTGCTCATCGCTTTTCTTCCTGCTGCTGCGCCGCGATCGCTTCTTCGCGCAGCAGGCCGAAGATCTCGGCCTTCATGCGCACGAACTCCGCGCTTGCGACCACTGCCGGGTCCTTGCTGAGCGCGAACTGCGGCCTGAAGCGCGCCTTGATGCGCCCCGGCCGTGCCGACATCACCACGATGTCGGTGGCCAGGAACAGCGCCTCCTCGATGCTGTGGGTGATCCACAGCACGGTCTTGCGGGTCTGCTGCCAGATGCGCTTGATCTCTTCCTGCAGCAGTTCGCGGGTCTGCGCATCCAGCGCCGCGAAGGGCTCGTCCATCAGCAGGATCTCCGGGTCGTTGGCCAGCGCCCGGGCGATGCCGACGCGCTGCTGCATGCCGCCGGAAAGCTCGTACGGATAGCGCCTGGCGAATGCGGTGAGGCCGACCATCTCGATGTACTGCGCGGCAATGCGCATCGCCTCTGCTTTCGGCTTGCCGATGGCGAGCGGCCCGAAGGCCACGTTGTCCTGCACGCTCATCCAGGTGAAGAGCGCGCCCTGCTGGAACACCACGCCGCGGCGCGGGTCCGGCCCGCGCACCGTCTGGCCGTCCATCAGGACGTCGCCGCTGGTGGCGGTCTCGAAGCCGGCCAGGATGTTCAGCAGCGTGCTCTTGCCGCAGCCCGAGGGGCCGACCAGGCAGACGAAGGCGTTCTGCGCGATGTCCAGCGTGATCGGCTCGAGCGCCTGCACCGCGTCCGGCCCGCTGCCGAAGCGCTTGGACACTTCGTGGAAGCGGGCCTTGACCCCTGGCGACGCGGCCTGCATCAGGCGAGCTGGGCCACGAAGCTGCTGTCGATGAGCCCGTTCATGTCCTTCGGCAGGGCATTGATCTGGCTGGTGTCCTTCAGAAATTCGGCCTGCACCTGCAGCGTCTTGACCACCGCCGAGTTCTTGTCGCCCGGCTTGCCCAGCCACTTGTCGGTGAGCTGCTCCTTCGCCGGCACCGGATAGAAGGTGTTGAGCGAGCGCATCACCGCGGCTTCGTCGACGCCCAGGAACCTGGTCATCGTGTCGACCACCTCTTTCGGGTTCTGCTTGAAGGTGGCGGCGATCATCTCGAAATCCTTCAGGAAAGCCAGCACCATGTCCGGGTTTTTCTTCTTGAATTCATCGCGCACCAGGAAGGCGTCGAACATGACCAGGCCGCTGCGGTTGAGGTCGCCGGTCTTGAAGATCACCGTGCCGCCGTCTTCCACCAGCTTGGGAATCACCGGCACCCAGATGTAGCTGGCATCGATCTCGCGCCGGGTCCAGGCCGAGGCGATGGTGTCGGCGCGCATGTTGATCAGCTGCACGTCGTTCACGCCCAGGCCTGCCGTCTTGAAGGCGGCGAGCGCGGCGAAGTGCACCGAGGTGTTGTAGGGCAGACCGACCCGCTTGCCCTTCAGGTCGGCCAGCTGCTTGATG
The DNA here is from genome assembly GCA_031412135.1 of Variovorax sp. Lineage (GTDB taxonomy): Bacteria > Pseudomonadota > Gammaproteobacteria > Burkholderiales > Burkholderiaceae_C > Variovorax. The sequence goes on from JANOCL010000151.1 coordinate 8,996, forward strand.
TTGGCGCTGTTCTGCACCACCAGCGCCTCGCTGTCGATGATGTTCTTGTAGATGTAGACCAGCGAGGCCTTCACCCCGTTGGCATAGCCCACCACCATCGGGCTAGAGCCCAGGTTGCACATGTCGAGGCTGTTGCCGGCCATCGCCGCGATGACCTCGGAGCCGGCGCGCACGGTGACGAAGTTGACCTTCGTATCCGCGCCGAAGGTCTTTGCCATCGAGTTCTTCGCGCGGATGTAGTTCTGCACGTCGATGCTGCCGAAGGTGCCGAGGTTGACCTGCTTGTCCTGGCCGAAGGCGCTGCCGGCGCCGAGCATCGAGGCGCCGGCGACCGAACCGGCAAACATGTTGGCGGCGGTCAGGTTGAATTGGCGTCGCGACAGATTCAGCTTCATGGTTGTTCCTTGTTGGATGCGCTCAAAAACGATGGATGCGACGCCGCTGTCGGGCTACATGCGCCCCTTCCAGGGCACCAGCCGCTTGTCGAGCCAGCGCATCAGCAGGTCGAACAAGTAGGCCACGACGCCGATCACGATGATGCCCATGATCACGATGTCGGTGCGCAGGAAGTTCGATGCATTGAGCACCATCTGCCCGAGCCCCATGTTGGCGGCCACCATTTCGGCCGCGACCAGCGTGGTCCAGCCGAAGCCGATCGCGATGCGCATGCCGATCAGGATGTCGGGCAGCGCCGACGGCAGGATCACGTGCCGGATCACCTGCATGTAGCTTGCGCCCATCGAATAGGCGGCATTGATCTGCTCCTGCGATGCGCTGCGCATGCCGGAGCGCGCGGCGAGCGCGAGCGGCGCAAAGCAGCTCAAAAAGATCAGCAGCACCTTGGGCAGCTCGTCGATGCCGAACCAGATGATGATGAGCGGCAGGTAGGCCAGCGGCGGCAGCGGCCGGTAGAACTCCAGCGGCGGGTCGAAGATGCCGCGCCAGACGCGGCTCATGCCCATCGCGATGCCGATCGGGATCGCGGTGACGCAGGCCAGCAGGAAAGCCGAGAAGACCCGGAACATGCTTGCCAGGAAGTGCTGCCACAGCGGCTTGTCGTTGGCCTGGCCGGTCAGGTATTCGTAGAACTGCTGAAAAACCGCCTGCGGCGACGGCAGGAAGAGCGGCTTGACCCAGCCCATGTTGGTGACGACGAACCACAGCACCAGCATCGCCACCACGGTGACCACGCTGATGGCGGCGCTCGATCCCTCGCCCGGCACCTTGAAGGCGCTGGTCTTGAGCCTGCTGGCGTCGCTCGGGGGCGGCGGCGTCATGGCGACGGGCACGGCAACGGTGACATCAGGCATGGACGGCCTCCCGGTGGTGAATGATGGCCAGCACCTCTTCGCGCATGCGGATGAATTCGGGCTCGGACTTGACCTTGCGCGAATCGCCGTGCTGGAGGAACTGGCGCGAGAACGGCACGGCGTCGTAGACATGCGAGATGCGGCCCGGGCTCGGACTCATCACGATCAGCCGGGTGGCGAGGAACAGCGCCTCTTCCACCGAATGAGTGATGAAGAAGACCATCTTGTTCGACTTGGACCAGGCCTTGAGCAGGATCTCCTGCACTTGCTCCCGGGTAAAGGCGTCGAGAGCGCCCATCGGCTCGTCCATCAGCAGCAGGGCCGGGTCGCTCGCCAGGGCCCGGGCGATGCCGACGCGCTGCTGCATGCCGCCCGACAGTTCGTACACGGCGCGGTCGGCGTACTGCGTCAGGCCGACCAGTCCGAGCTTTTCTTCGGCCACCCGGTCGCGTTCGGCCTTGCCCATGCCGCCCAGGCGCAAGCCGAGGGCGACGTTGTCGCGCACGTTCAGCCAGGGCATCAGCGCGTGCTTCTGGAACACCACGCCGCGGTCGGCGCCGGGCCCGACGACCGGCTGGCCGTCGAGCAAAATCTCGCCGCTCGAAGGCGGCAGGAAGCCGGCGATGCTGTTGAGCAGCGTGGTCTTGCCGCAGCCGGACGCACCGAGCGCAACGACGAAGTCGCCGTCGCGCATCGTCAGGTTGACCGGGGCGAGCGCCTGCAGCGTGCCGCCCTTGACTGCGTAGTTGACCGTCAGGTCGCGAATGTCGAGCGTCGGCATCGGAGAGTCCCCTACTTGGCCATCGCCTTGTCGACGTAGGTCGTGGTGACGAAGGCGCTGTAGTCGGGCTTGACCTCCTGCACCCGGCCCTGCTCCTTAAGGAACGCCGCCGTGCCGGCCATCGCCTTGGCCGCGCCGCCGCCCAGCCAGGTGGGCGACACCTGCTCGGCCATGGTCGGAAAGCCGTAGAGCGACATCACCGGCAGAACGCTCTTCGGATCGGCCTTGGTCCACTTGGCCATGGCCTTGGTCTGCGGCGAGTCGGGCGTCCAGCTCTTGCCGGAGGCCTTGTACTCCTCGTTGGCGCGGTTGAGCGCCTTCACGAAAGCGATCATGAAGGGCTCGTTGGCGGCCGCCCATTTGGCATTGACCACGATGCCCTCGAAGGTCGGCGCGCCGCGCTTGCCGATGCTGCCCGACGTGGCGATGGTCTTGCCGTTGCCCTTGATCTTGGAGAGCACCGGGTCCCAGATGAAGGTGGCGTCGATGTCGCCGCGCTCCCACGCGGCGGCGATCTCCGGCGGGCGCATGTTCATCACGTTGACGCTCTTCGCATCGACGCCCTCCATCTTCATCGCGGCCATCAGCTGGTAGTGTGCGGTCGACACGAAGGGCGTCGCCACCTTCTTGCCGGCCAGGTCCTTCATGCTGGAAATATTGGCGCCGTTGCGCGCGACCAGTGCCTCGGCATCGGCGATGTCCGCCGAGATCCAGAACAGCTTGATGTCCTGGCCCTGGCTGGCCGCCGCGGTCAGCGGGCTGGAGCCGGTCTCGCCCATCTGCACGTCGCCAGAGGCCATGGCGCGGATCACGTCGCCGCCGCCGGCGAACATGCGCCAACTGATCTTGTAGCCGGTGGCTTTCTCGACCTCGCCAGACTCCATCACCAGGCGCAGCGGCACCAGCATGTCCTGGTGCGCGAAGGTCAGCTCCTTGGTCTGAGCGAACGAAGCGCCGCAGAACATCGCGGCTGCGACAACTGCGACAACTGCGCATTGCAGGCTGGAACGGCGGGGCATGTGCATTTGATCTCTCCGGTTTTGAACTGAAGAGCACTTTGCACCCAACGCCCCTTCCCAGGAAGTACCAGCGCAGCCGTCGGCATGGAGCCAGCGGCTCAGGACTTACCCTTGTTCTGGTGCGGCGTGCACGCGGGCAGTGCGTGTTTCCCGCCGCGCCTGTGCGAGTTCTTCCACCGCAAGCCCCAGCGCCCGGATACCGGCCGGAATTTGCGCCGCCGCGATGGACGACAGGCGCAACCGGAAGAACGGACATGGGTCAGGCGGTTTGGCGAAGAACACGTCGCCCGCTTCGATGAGCACGCCGTGGCTGCGCGCCATCAGCGACAGTTCGGCGGCGTCGACCCAGGCCGGGGCCCGGACCCAGATCGAGGCACCGCCCTGCGGGAGCGTGAAGTGAAAGTCGGGCAGGTGCTCGCGAAGCGCCTGTGCGGCAAGCGCCAGGCGTTCCTGCATGGCATGGTTGACCCGCCGCGCGTGCGACTCGTGGTGGCCGAGCGATAGAAAGAGCGCATAGGCATGCTGCAGGAAAGCGCTTGGATGGCGAACCATCGCATGGCGAATGATCCGCAAATCCTTGATGAGCGCACGCGGTGCCACGATGAACCCCAGCCGCAGCGCCGGCGACAGGCTCTTGGACACCGAGCCGACGTAGATCACGCGGCCGGTCTTGTCCAGGCTCTTGAGCGCCGGCATCGGCATGCCCGCATACAGGTTCTCCGCCTCGTAGTCGTCCTCGATGATGACGAAATCCTGAAGCTCGGCCTTGCGCAGCAGCCACTGGCGACGCTCCAGGCTCAGGGTGGCGGTGGTCGGGCTCTGGTGCGAGGGCGTGACGAACAGGTAGTCGGCAGCAGGCAAGGCGTCGACCACCAGGCCCTCGTCGTCGACGGCGACCTCGACCCACTGCGGATTGCGCAACGCAAAGCTGTTGCGCGCATGCGGATGGCCGGGCTCCTCGAGGCCGACGCGGGTGCGCTCGTCGAACAGGGCATCGGCCAGCAGGTAGCACGCATGCTGCGCGCCCAGCGTGACCAGGATCTCTTCCTTGAGCGCGAACACGCCGCGCTTGGGCAGCAGGCGGGTGCGGATCTGCTCGATCAACTCGGGGACGTCGTCGGTTTCGAAGTCGGGCGTCCAATGCGGCAACTGTGAGCGTGCCAGGCTGCGCGCGCAGCATTCGCGGAAATCCTCGGTCGGAAACAGCTGCGGATCGTAGGTCCCATAAATGAAGGGATACGGGTAGTCGCGCCAGCGGTCGGGCTTGGACAAGGTGGGGCGGCCCTGCAGCGAGCGCAACACACGGGCGCTCCAGTCCGGCGGCTGCCCGTTCTGGCCGCTGCGACCGACCAGCGGCTCCGCCAGCGCCGCCGACAGCGGCTTCGCGTTCTGCGCCACGAACACACCGCTGCGCGGACGTGCTTCGAGGAAGCCCTCGTCCATCAACTGCAGATAGGCGGACGTCACGGTATTGCGGCTCAGTCCCAACAGGGCGGCAAGCTCGCGCGACGAGGGTAGCTGTGCGCCAGGGCCGAGGCGCTCTTCGAGAATGGCCTGGACCACCGCCGCCCGGAGCCGACCCTGCAACGGCAAGGCCGGCTGATCGGGTAGCGCAAACAGCTGCGCCCACTGGATGGATCGGGGGTTCGACATGGTGCTCGAAGTTTAGGGTCTGCCGGCACTGGCTCGGTCGAATCACCGCATCTGGCCCTATCGCTGCACGCCCCGGCTCTCTACGCTCGGTCCATTCAGGAAAACAGGAGTTCGCGTGACTGCATCACCCTCGCCCGCCCGGCCCGTGACCACCGCCACCCTCGCGGCTTTCAGCGACGCATGGAACCGCCACGACATCGACGCGCTCATGAGCTTCATGAGCGAGGACTGCGTGTTCCAGACTGCCGCCGGGCCCGACGCCTGCGGTAGCCGCCATGGCGGCACCGAAGCCGTGCGCAAGGCATTCGAGGCCGCCTGGCAGGCGGTGCCCGACGCGCAGTGGAACAACGGACAGCATTTCGTGCAGGGCAATTTCGGCACCTCGCAGTGGACCTTCACCGGCACCGCAGCCGACGGCAGCCGCATCGAGACCGACGGCATCGACGTGTTCACCTTCAAGGACGGAAAGATCGCGCTCAAGAACGTGTTCCGCAAGGCGCGCCCCAACCTTCCTGCCGTCAAGGCGTAGCGCGGGAGCCTCCATGACGATGACCGGCACCGCCCAGTTCACCAGCGCCGGGCAGCCCGCGCCCGCACGCAAGCCCTACGATCCGCGCTACGACCCGCTGGTGGCGCCCGACCCCGGTGCCGGCCGTGCGTATGCACCCACGTGGTGGGTGGCGAGCGCGGGCGCGCCGCCCGAGGACGACGGCCCGGTGCTCGGCGACATCGAAGTCGACGTGGCGGTGATCGGCTCCGGCTCCACCGGCATGTCGACCGCGCTCTACCTGGCGCAGGAACACGGCATCCGGGCCACGGTGCTCGAAGCCAACCAGGTCTCGTGGGGCTGCTCCAGCCGCAGCGGCGGCCAGGGCCAGAACGCCAGCGGAAGGCTCAAGCGTTCGCAGTGGATCGAGCGCTGGGGCCTCGACACGGCGAAGCGGCTGGATGCCGAGATCCGCGCCGGCTTCGAGAACTTCAGGCAGCTGACGACCGAGATCGACTGCGATGCCTTCGACGGCGGGCACCTCTACCTTGCGCACCGGCCCGAAAAGCTGGCCGGCCTGGAAGCAGAAGCCCGCCTCATGCGCGAGAAGTTCGGCTACGGCACGCGCATGCTCAGCGCCGAGGAAGTGCGGCGCGACTACTGCGACGAGCGCGAAGCCGCGGGCGCGATGTTCGAGGCTGAAGGCGTCGGAATCCATCCGCTCAAGTTCACCTTCGGCCTGATGAAGAAGGCGCGCGCGCTGGGCGTGAAGGTCCACACGTCGAGCCCGGTGCAAGGCTGGCAGACGATCGACGGCGTGCACCACCTGCAGACGCCCGGCGGCGTCGTGCGGGCCCGGCGCGTGGCGGTCTGCACCGGCGGCTACACCGGCCAGGCGCTCAATCCGCTGCTGAAAAACAAGATCATGCCGATCCTGTCGAACTCGGTGGTCACGCGGCCGCTGACCGACGCCGAGCTGCAGGCGACCAACTTCAAGTCGCTCACCTTCCTGACAGATACGCGCATCCTGCGCTTCTACTACCGGCTGCTCAAGGGCAACCGGCTGCAACTCGGCAGCCGCAGTTCGGTGAGCGGCGCGGACGCGGAAGACCCGGTGCACCTGAAGCTGCTTACCGACGCGATCGCACGCAAGTTCCCGCCGCTCGCCGGCATCCAGATCGACTACTCATGGTGGGGCTGGGTCGACGTCAGCCACGACATGATGCCGCGCATCACCCAGCCGGATGCCGGCAAGAAGATCTGGTATGCGGTCGGCTACGGCGGCAACGGAGTGTCGTTCTCGACGTGGGCCGGCAAGCGCCTGGCGCAGCGGGTGGCCGGCAAGGACGCAGGCAAGGACGTCTTCGAACTCCCGATCTACCGCTCGCCATTGCCGTTTCCCAACGTGCTGGGCCTGGTCGAGTCGCCCGCCTTCGCGCCGTTTCGCCGGCTCGGCCAGCGCGTGCTCTACAAGTGGTATTGGCTGCGCGACGAGAAGTAGCCCGCGCACCGGCGGCGTGCTTTCGCCGATGCCACGCGTCAGGCTGGTGCGAACCCGGACAAACCCGGGCTTTCTGGCCCTTCAAGTGGCCGGCACGTGGCTCTTCGCCGGCAGGCCGCATCGGCATATCTTCGACCTCGAGGCCGGAACGATGGCCGCAATTGATTTGTCGAACTTCAGGAGCTCACGCCCATGCCCCATCTCCCACTCACCCGCCGCGTCGCCGCGCTGTCGGCCGCAATGCTCGCTGCCGGCGCCTTGCTCTCGCTGCCCACCGGGGCGCAGGAACCCAAACGCGGCGGCACGCTGGTGATAGGCAGTACGCAGACACCCAGGCATCTGAACGGCGCCGTTCAATCCGGCATCGCGACCGCGGTGCCATCGACCCAGATCTTCGCCAGCCCGCTGCGCTTCGACGACAAGTGGAATCCGCAGCCTTACCTGGCCGAATCGTGGAAACTGGCAGAGGACGGCAAGTCGCTCACGCTCAACCTGCGCAAGAACGCGGTGTTCCATGACGGCAAGCCGGTTACCTCGGCCGACGTGGCCTTCTCGATCATGGCGATCAAGGCCAACCATCCGTTCACCACAATGATGGGACCGGTTGAAAAGGTGGACACGCCCGATGCCCACACCGCGATCATCCGCATGAGCACGCCGCATCCGGCCATCGTGCTGGCCATGTCGCCAGCACTGTGCCCGATCCTTCCCAAGCACATCTATGGCGACGGGCAGGATCTGAAGACCCATCCGCGCAACGGCGTCGACGTGGTGGGCTCGGGCCCGTTCCGGGTGACCGAGTTCAAGCCCGCGCAACGCATCGTGCTGGAGCGCTTCGACAAGTTCTTCCTGCCGGGCAAGCCCTATCTGGACAAGATGATCGTCAACGTCACGCCGGACATGGCCAGCCTGATGCTGAGCCTGGAACGCGGCGACGTGCAGATGCTGCCCTTCGCGACCGTGCCGACCGACCTGAAGCGCCTGGCCGCGAACCCCCAGGTGTCGCTCACGCCGAAGGGCTACGAGGGCATCGGCGCCCTGAACTGGCTCGCCTTCAACACGGCCAGGAAGCCACTGTCGGACGTGGCGGTGCGCAAGGCCATCGCCACCGCAATCGACAAGAACTTCATCGCCAAGGCGCTGATGGGCGGCTTCGCCACCGGGGCAGACGGCCCGATCGTGGCCAGCAGCCCGTTCGCGGTAGAGGACCTGGTGCGCTACCCGGTCGATCTGAAGAAGTCCGCTGCGATGCTCGACGCGGCCGGATACAAGGTGGGCGACGGCGGCGAGCGGTTCAAGCTGACCATCGACTACCTGCCCGGCGCCGACGACCAGCAGAAGAACGTGGCCGAGTACATCCGCGGGCAACTCAAGAAGGTGGGCATCGCAGTCGAGGTGCGCGCCTCGGCCGACTTTCCGTCATGGTCCAAGCGGCTTGCCTCGCATGACTTCGACATGTCGATGGACGTTGTCTTCAACTGGGGCGACCCGGTCATCGGCGTGCACCGAACCTACCTGTCGACCAACATCAAGCCCATCATCTGGACCAACACGCAGTCCTACAGCAACCCCAAGGTCGACGAACTGCTCACTACCGCGGGCGGCATCATCGACCCGACCAGGCGCAAGGCCTACTACGCGACCTTCCAGAAGATCGTGACCGACGAGGTGCCGATCGTCTTCATCAACCAGACGCCGTACCACACTGCCACCAGCAAGAAGCTGGCGAACGTGCCGACGACCATCTGGGGACCGATGTCGCCGCTCGACGAGATCTATTTCCAGTAAGGGGGCATCCGGATGCTCCGTTACACCGTATCGCGCCTGCTCCAGGGACTGGCCCTGGTTTTGGCGGTGGTGGTGCTCAATTTCGTGCTGGTCCATGCGGCACCCGGCGATCCGGTCGAGACCATTGCCGGCGCGAGCGGCGGCATGTCTGCCGAGCTGATGGCGCAGCTTCGTACGCAATACGGGCTGGACAAGCCGCTGCCAGTGCAACTGGGCGTCTACCTCGGCAAGGTGTTGCAAGGAGACCTGGGCTATTCGTATTTCTTCAACCTGCCGGTCACTGCGATGATTTCCGAACGCGTGCCGGCCACGCTGCTGCTGGTGCTGAGTTCGGTGCTGCTCGCCTTCACCGTCGGCACTGCGCTCGGCGTGCTTTCCTCGCGCAACCCGAACGGTGTGCTGTCGCAGTTCATCACCGTGCTGTCGATGGTCGGCTTTGCCGCGCCGGTGTTCTGGGTCGGCATCATGCTGGTGATCCTGTTCGCCTCGGTGCTGCCGATCCTGCCGGTGTCGGGAATGCGGTCGATCGACTCGTCCGGCGGCGGGCTGGGGGACGTGCTCGACGTGCTGCATCACCTGGTGCTTCCGGCGGTGACATTGAGCCTGGTGTACCTCGCGCAGTACAGCCGCCTTGCGCGCTCGTCGATGCTCGACGTGCTGGGCTCGGACTTCATCCGCACCGCCCGCGCCAAGGGCCTGCCCGACAGGGTGGTGCTCTACAAGCACGCGTTGCGCAATGCGCTGCTGCCGGTGGTGACGGTGCTGGGGCTGCAGTTCGGCAACGTGCTGGCCGGCGCGATCCTGGTCGAAACGGTCTTCAACTGGCCGGGGCTGGGACGGCTGGCTTTCGACTCGGTGCTGCGCCGCGACTATCCGACCATCCTTGGCGTGCTGCTGTTCTCGTCGATCGTGGTGATCGTGATGAATCAGCTCACCGATCTCTGCTATCGGCTCATCGATCCGCGGATCAAGGCGTCATGAACAAGCCTGCAATCCTTGCTGCCGTGGTGCCTGCCGCGACTGCCCCTGCGCGACCGGTACCCAAGGTCGAGCATCCCTCTGCAGAAGCGATGCGGATGTTCCTTCGCAACCCTTCCGCGATCGCCGGAATGGCGATGCTGCTGGTGGTGCTGCTGGTCGCCATTGCCGGTCCGCTGGTGTATCCGGCCGATCCGTTCGAAATTCGTGCTGCGCCGCTGACGCCGCCCTTCGGCGAAGACGCCTGGCTCGGCAGCGACTATCTCGGCCGCGACGTGCTGACGACGCTCATCTACGGCGGCCGTGCGACGCTTCTGGTGGGCGCGGTCGCCGCGCTGCTGTCGGTGGCGATCGGCATCACACTGGGCGCCTTCGCCGGCTACTACGGCGGCCGGGTCGACAACGCGCTGATGCGCGTCACGGAGTTCTTCCAGGTGCTGCCGGCGCTGCTGTTCGCGATGGTGGTGGTGACGCTGTTCTCGCCGTCTCTGGTCACCGTAACGCTGGCCATCGGAATCGTGAGCTGGACCGGCACGGCGCGGCTCACGCGCGCCGAGTTCCTCAAGTACCGCGGGCTGGAGTTCGTGCGGGCCGAACGGGCCATAGGCGCGGGCGACGCCCGCATCATCTGGAAGGTGATCCTGCCGAATGCGCTGCCACCGCTGGTGGTGTCGGCCACGCTGGCAGTCGGGGCAGCCATCCTGTTCGAGGCCGGCTTGTCATTTTTGGGCCTGGGCGACCCGAACCAGATGAGCTGGGGCCTGATGATCGGATCGAGCCGGCAGTACGTGCTGTCGTGCTGGTGGGCGGTAGCCTTTCCGGGCGCGGCCATCTTCGTCACGGTGCTCGCGGTGAGCCTGATCGGCGACGGGCTGAACGATGCCCTCAACCCGAAACTGCGAGAACGTTGACCATGGACGACGCCCTCTTGCGCGTGCAGGACCTGCACGTCGAATTCAAGACCCGCCGCGGCCAGGCACTGGTGCTCAACGGCGTCGACTTCGAGATCCGGCGCGGCGAGACGCTTTGCGTGGTCGGCGAATCGGGCTGCGGCAAGAGCATGACCGCGCTCGCCCTGCTTCGGCTGATTCCTTCGCCGCCCGGCCGCATCAGCGCCGGCCGCGTGCTGTTCCAGGGCGAGGACCTGGCGGCGGCGACCGAGGCGCGCATGCGTGCTGTGCGCGGCAACCGCATCTCCATGATCTTCCAGGAGCCGATGACCTCGCTCAATCCGGTGCTGACGGTGGGCGACCAGATCGGCGAATCGCTTCGGCTGCATGCCGGGCTCGATGCCGCCGCCGCGCGCGAGCGCGCCATCGAGATGCTGCGGCAGGTCGGCATACCCGCTCCCGATCGGCGGGTCGACGAGTACCCGCACCAACTCTCGGGCGGCATGCGCCAGCGAGTGATGATCGCGATGGCGCTGGCCTGCCGCCCGGACATCCTGATCGCCGACGAACCCACTACCGCGCTCGACGTGACGGTGCAGGCGCAGATCTTCGACCTGCTGCGCGACCTTCAGCGCGAGAAGGGCACGGCCATCATGCTCATCACGCACGACATGGGCGCGGTCGCCGAGATGGCAGACCGGGTGATGGTGATGTACGCCGGCCGCGTGATCGAACAGGGCACAACGGCGCAGGTGCTCTCCGCGCCGGGCCATCCCTACACCCGCGGCTTGATCGACTGCCTGCCTGAGCTTGGCAGCAGCGCCGCTGCGCTCAGCGGCGAACGGCGTGAGCTGGCCGAAATTGCCGGCGTCGTGCCGTCGATCTGGGAGTTGGGTGCCGGCTGCGCATTTCGCGAGCGCTGCCCGCATGCGATGGCGCGCTGCGCGCTGGAGGTGCCGCCGATGTTCGGACTCGGCGGCGCGCACGGTGCGGCTTGCTGGCTGCATGCCGAAGAAACACGCAAGGTGGCCGCATGAACACCCTGACAGACCCGGACACGCTGCTGTCGGTAGGCGACCTGAAGGTCCACTTTCCCCGCGGACGTTCCGGCTGGGGCAAGCCCGCGAGCCTGGTGAAGGCGGTCGACGGCGTGTCCTTCGACATCCGGCGCGGCAGCACGCTGGCGCTGGTGGGCGAGTCGGGTTCGGGAAAGACCACCACCGCGCTCGCGGTGATGCGCCTGTCGCCCGTGACCTCGGGCCGCATCCGGCTCGGCGACACCGACCTGGGCGCGCTGCGCGGCGAGGCTCTGCGGCGCGAGCGTTCGCGCATGCAGATCATCTTTCAGGACCCGTTCTCCTCACTGAATCCGCGCGAGCGCGCCGGCGCTGCGGTGCGTGCACCGCTCGACCTGATGCAAGTGGGCACGGCGGCCGAACGAACGCGACGCGTGGGCGAGCTGTTCGATGCGGTAGGCCTCAGGCCGGAGCAACAGCAGCTCTTTCCGCACCAGTTCTCCGGCGGCCAGCGCCAGCGCATCAACATCGCACGTGCGCTGGCGACCAATCCGGAACTGGTGGTATGCGACGAGCCGGTGTCGGCACTCGACATTGCAATCCGGGCACAGATTCTGAACCTGCTCGGCCGGCTGCAGCGCGAACTCGGCCTGACCTATCTGTTCATCTCGCACGACATGGCCGTGGTCGAGCACATCTGCGACGACATCGCCGTCATGTACCTGGGCCAGATCGTCGAGCGTGCGCCGCGCCGCGCCTTCTTTGCACGGCCGCTGCATCCCTACAGCGTGGCGCTCATGTCCGCCGTGCCGACGGTCGGCGGCGGCCGGCAGCGCGCCGCTCACCGCATCAAGCTCACGGGCGATCCGCCCAGCCCGATCGACCCTCCGCACGGTTGCCGTTTCGCCGGCCGTTGCCCGGTGGCCGAGCCCGCCTGCGCGGCCGAACTGCCCCCCTTGCGCGAGGTGATGCCCGGCCACTGGGTGCGCTGCCGGCGCGTCGACCTGGTCGACGGACTGGCCCGCCCTCCTCTCTTTCTTCCATCCCTGTCATGAGCATCACCACCGTCTACCCCGCCCGCAAGATCATCACGATGAACCCGATGCAGCCGCATGCCACGCACGTCGCGGTGCGCGACGGCCGGGTGCTGGCGGTCGGCACGCTCGAAGACATGCAGGCCTGGGGCGCATTCGAGCTGGACAGCCGCTTCGCCGACAAGGTGCTGATGCCCGGACTCGTGGAGGGTCACTGCCACCTGAAGGAGGGCAGCATGTGGGATTGGGCCTACCTTGGCTGGTTCGACCGGCGCGATCCGCAAGGCAAACTGTGGAGCGGCCTGCGGTCGATGGATGCCGTTGTCGAGCGGCTGGCCGAGGTGGACGCCCGCATGACCGCCGAAGGCCTGCCGGCCGCCGAGCCGCTGATCGCCTGGGGCTTCGATCCGATCTACTTCGGCGGCGAGCGCATGACCGTCGAGCACGTGGACCGCGCGAGCAAGAGCCGGCCGATCGTGATCGGCCATGCCAACGGCCACCTGATGAACGTCAACACCGCCATGCTGCGCATTGCCGATGTGACGCGCGACAACGAGATCGAAGGCGTGGTCAAGTTCGCCGCCGGTCCGATGGCCGGAGAGCCGACCGGCGAACTGCAGGAACCGGCTGCCATGTTCCTGGTGCTGCGCAAGATCGGCAATGCGGGCCTGATGGCGCCGATGACCGAGGCCGGCGTGCGCTCGTTCGGCAAGCTGGCCTGCATGCAGGGCGTGACCACGGCAACCGACCTGGTCAACAAGCTCACTGCGGAAGACTGCGCGGTGCTCGAGAACGTGACCGGCGATCACGGCTTCGCCGTGCGCATCCTGCCTGCGTTCCAGGCCTTCCACGGTACGCACGGCGCGCCGCTGGGCGCCGAGCATGTGAAGAGCCTGCTCCCCCGAAACACCGACCGGCTGCGCTACGGTCTGGTGAAGATGATGCTCGACGGCTCGATCCAGGGCTTTTCGGCCCGGCTGCGCTGGCCAGGGCACTTCAATGGCGCGCCCAACGGCATCTGGGTCATGGCGCCCGCGCAGTACGAAGCCGACTTCGAGGCCTATCACCGGGCCGGCCTCACCATCCACACGCACACCAACGGCGACGAGGCGAGCGAGGTCGCGATCAATGCGGTCGAGCGCGTGCTGACCCGCGCGCCCCGCGCCGATCACCGCCACACACTGCAGCACGGCCAGATGATCGATGCGCCGATGTTCCGTCGCATGGCTGCGCTGGGCCTGTGCGCCAACCTGTTCGCCAACCACATCTGGTACTGGGGCGATCAGCACTACGAAACGACGATGGGGCCGGACCGCGCCAACCGGATCGATGCCTGCGGCAGTGCGCTGGCCGCCGGCGTGCCACTGGCGATCCATTCCGACGCGCCGGTCACGCCGCTGGGGCCGCTCTTCACCGCGTGGTGCGCCGTCAACCGCATCACGCCCAAGGGCCGCGTCCTCGGCGCAGCGGAGCGCATCGCCGTGCCGCAGGCGCTGCGCGCCATCACGCTCGGCGCCGCATGGACGCTGAAGCTCGACCACGAGATCGGCAGCATCGAATGCGGCAAGCGAGCCGACTTCTGCGTGCTGGAAGACGACCCGCTCGAGCTGGACCCGATGCAGTTGAAGGACGCGCGTATCTGGGGCACGGTGCTCTCGGGGCGCGTGTTCGAGGCCGGCACCGCCGCTTGAGCCCCAAGCATGACAACGAACTCACGGCTACCGCTCACGGTGATTGGCGGCTTCCTGGGCGCGGGCAAGACGACACTGGTCAACCGCTGGTTGCGCGAGGCGCGCGGTCAGCGCATTGCGGTGCTTGTCAATGACTTCGGCGCGATCAACGTCGATGCCGAACTGATCGCCGCAACGAGCGGCGACACCATCGCCCTGACCAACGGCTGCGTCTGCTGCCAGATCGGCGACGACCTGTCGCGCGCCTTGATTTCCGTGCTCGATTCCGGCACACCTTTCGATGCGGTCGTGGTCGAAGCAAGCGGCGTGTCCGATCCCTGGCGCATCGCGCAGCTCGGGCTGGCCGACCCTGGGCTGAGCCTCGGCAGCGTCATCGTGATGGTCGACGCCTGCGCAGCACTCCAACACGCGCGCGATCCGCTTCTGGCCGACACGCTCGAGCGGCAATTGCGCGCGGCCGACCTGATCGTGCTGAACAAGGCGGACCGCAGCACGACGGAGGAACTCGCGCGGGTGCGCGGATGGGCGGCCGGCGTGGCCGGCACAACCGCATTGATCGAAACGATGCATGCGGTACTGCCGCTCGCCTTGATCGGCGACCCGATGTGTTTCGATCGCGCGCCCTTCGGTGCTTCTCACGAGGACTGCAGCCATACCGGAAGCGGCGAACATCATGCCCACCCGCCGGACCACGGCGCACAGTTCGAGGCATGGTCTTGCCGACCGAACCAGATTTTCCAATCGACCAGGTTACGCGAGTGGCTGCGTGAGCCGCCGCCTGGGCTGTTGCGCCTCAAGGGACTGGTGCGAACCGGCGCCTGCGAATGGTCGGAGATCCAGTTTGCAGGCCGACATGGGTCGGCACGCCTCGGCGCGGCACCGGCAACAGGCGCCTCCGTCGTCGCGATTGGCCTGCGCGGTCAGTTGCCAGCGTCCGCTCTGAGCAAAATCTTCGGGGGCTGCTGAGTACGGGCGCGTGCGTTTCCTGGTCCCATCCCATCACCTCGCACGAGTGGACGCGCGCAGTGCCTCGAGCACACGCTGCAACGCAGGGCTCTCTTCCTGGGTGTCCCAGACCATTCCGACCGGACCGACATCGTGGCTGAGCCGCAGCCGCAGCATGGACAGCACGCCGAGCGCCTGATCCCGCACGGCCGCGGCGCCGGACGTCACACCGAGGCAGTCGGTGCGTTGCAGAAGCTCCTGGTTGAGCGTGCCGGAGGCTGATTCCACCCAAGGTACAGGCGGCGCCAGCCCATGGTGCAGGAAGGTACTGTCGATGGCCCGGCGCAAGGCAGTGTCGCGCGGCGGCAGTATCCACGGGTAGGCCGCAGCCCCGGACCAGGTCTGCCTTTTGGCGCGCAGCAACGGATGAGAACGCCCCACGACGACGCAGTGCGGATCGTCGAAAAGCGGCTCGCTGCGCACTTGTGGACCGAAGGCGCGCTCGTCGAGGCGGCCGACGATCAGATCGATTTCGCGGCGCCGGAAGCGGGCCCACAGCCCGGACGCGATGTCTTCCACCACCTCGATCTGCGGCCCCTCGGGCTGGCCCCGCAGGTGAACCAGCGCGCGCGGCAGCAGGCCTGCGCTTCCCACGCCCATGCTCCCGATGCGCACCACGCCCACCGAACCGGTCGACACCGAATCGAGCTCGATCTTCAGCTGATGCGAATCCGCCACCATGCGGCGCGCGTGGCGCAGCGCCACCGGCAGGTAGGCACTCGGCTTCAGCTGCCGGCCGCGGACGAACAGAGTCACGCCGAGCGCCGCCTCTATTTCAGCCAGCCACTGCGACACGGCCGGCTGGCTCACACCCAGCGCCTCGGCAGTGCTGGTGAGGCTGCCATGCCGATCGAGCTCAAGCAGGATTTCCAGGTGACGAAGGCGAAGCCGCCTCAGGTTGAGCGCGAGCTGCAGGCCCGGGGTTGCCATAAGCGATTGCGATGGATCAAGCTGAAATCAGCGGTGGATGATTATGAGCGGCAGGGCGATCATCCGGCATCGATTTCGATTCATGGAGCTGAGGCAATGATCTTTTCCCAGAGAACCCTGCGTGGCCTGTGCGGCCTGGCAATCGGCCTGGTGCTCGGCGTCGGCCATGCCGATGGCTTTCCCGACAGGCCGATCAAGCTGACGGTGCCTTTCCCGCCGGGTGGCGGCACCGACATCGTCGCGCGCCGGCTCGCCGAGGGCCTGCGCCAGGAGTTGGGGCAGCCGGTGGTGGTCGAGAACCGCGCCGGCGCCAGCGGCAACATCGGTGCCGAAAGCGTGGCCCGCGCCGCGTCGGACGGGTACGCGCTCATGCTGACGGCCGCGCCCTTCGCCATCGCGCCGGCGGTCTTCAAATCGCTGGCCTTCGATCCGGTCAAGGACTTCACGCCGGTAACCCAGGTCGCCTCGGTGCCGCTGCTGATAGTGACTCGCGCGGACTCGCGTTTCAACACCATCGCCGACGTGATCGCCGCGGCACGCAAGGACGCCAACGCACTGAGCTACGCAACCTTCGGCAACGGTTCCCCGCCGCACCTGGTCGGCGAAAGCATGAAGGCGATGACCAGGATCGGAATGACCCACGTCCCGTACAAGGGCGGCCAGGCGGCGCTGCCGGACATTCTTTCGGGGCAGATCGACATCGCGATCATGGATGTCGTGTCGATGACGCCGCTCATCAAGGCCGGCCGCCTGCGCGCGCTCGCCATCACGGGTCCGGCGCGCACGCCGGTGTTTCCCGAAGTGCCGACGCTCACGCAGGCCGGCGTGCCCTTCGACACTGTCGGCTGGTATGCGGTGTTCGGCCCAGCGCGCATGGACCCCGCCGTTACGGCGCGACTCAATGGCGCGATCAACAAGGTCATGGCCCGGCCCGACATGCGCAACTTGCTGCTGGACACCGGCTCGATCCCGCTCGAGCCGGCACTGAGCGCGTCCGAGTGGGGCAAGGCGTTCGCGAACAATGTGCAAGTCTGGGGCCGCGTCGCGCGCGAGTCCGGCGCCACGATCGACTGAGGGGCGGCAGTGACGGTGCACGATGTGAAGATCGTCCGCGACGTTGTCTATGGCCATGGCCTGGTGCAGCGCGGCGGGCATGGCGGCCCGAGGGCGCGGCTGCTCAAGCTGGACTTGTACCTGCCGGCGGACGATGGCAGCGGGCGCGCGCGACCGGCGCTGGTGATGGCATTCGGCGGCGCCTTCCATCGGGGCTCGAAGGAGAACGATGCCTTCGAGGGCGGCACCAACACCTCGGTCGCCGACTACTGCCTTCGCTTTGCGCGCCGCGGCTACGTGGCCTGCGCGATCGACTACCGGCTGGCGACCGAAGACCCCGAACCGGGCGCCACGCAGGTGGTGTCGTCACCCTCGTCCATCCCGACCTCGCGGGTGGACGTCGTGCGCCGCATCCTCGGCCTGCCGCCTGCCACGCCCGACATGCTGTGGCGCAGCATCGAATCGGCGAGCGATGACATGGCGGCCGCGGTGCACTTCGTGCGCCACCACGCCCGCGACTGGCACGTCGACACGGCGCGTATCGCGCTGGGCGGTTTCTCGGCCGGTGCGCGCACGGCGCTCAATGCGGCCTTCGGCGAAAAGGCACCCGTCGCGGCGGTGGTGAGCCTGTCTGGATTCATGGACGCGAAGGATCTGGCTCACCATGCGCCCAGAGGCTGCGGCGGCCCGGCGACGTTGCTCGTGAGTGCTGAAAACGACCTGGACTATGTGTGCGGCGCGGCACCCGGCATCGCAAGCCATCTGCGCGACGCGGGCCTGCACTGTGAACGCGTGGAGGTACCCGCCGCCGGCCATTTCTATCCGGCTGAAGCGGCGGCACTTGCCGATTGCGGCGGCGCACGAAGTGTCCCCACGACGGTTGAAGCGGCGATGGTGGATTTTCTTTCGCGGGCGCTGGCGCCGCCCGTTGGCACCGTCATGCTCGACGCCTTTGCCGACGCCTGGAATCGCCACGACATCGATGCGCTCATGACCTGCATGGCACCCGACTGCGTGTTCGAGGCCAGCTTCGGCCCCGATGCCTGCGGCACGCGATACGAGGGCACCGCCGCCGTGCGCGAGGGATTCAGTCGGGCCTGGCGGGAGTACCCGGACGCGCAATGGCGCCGTGCACGGCACTTCATCGCCGGCAACCGGGGCGTGTCGGAGTGGACCTTCAGCGGCACGCGCGCGAGCGACGGCGTGCGGGTTGAAACCGACGGGTTGGACCTCTTCACGTTCGAAGCCGGGCGCATACGCATCAAGAACTCGTGGCGCAAGCAGCGCAGCTGACAAGGCGAACAAGGCCCGAGAACTTGCGTGGTGCCGCTGGCGCTGCGCAAGCACATGCCGGGCGCCTTGCCGCAAGCGCTGTGCCCGGCCAGGATCTCGGCGTAGCGAGCGGCAGGCGGCAGGCGGCAACTGAATCAAGCGCCGGTGTCCAGGGCCGATTCGATGGCTCGGGTTTGCGGTGGCTGCGCATCGTGGCGGGGTCGCGCTCAAAGGCCGCTGGCCGTGCGCTGGCGTTGAAGCTCGGCCAGCACCGAAGTCATCGCGTCCCGCAGGGCGCCGACACCGCGATGCTCGTCGTCGGCCTTGCGGGTCACGAGCGAGAACTGGACCGCAGGCGCATTCCGGCCCAGCCGCAAGACGCGCACGGGGTACATGTGCAGCAGCCGCGGGTCCGCGATCTGCACCACGGCGACGCCCAGGCCGGAGCTGACCATCGCGACGATGGCCGATATCGCATCGAACTCCAGGCCGGGGCGCTTGTCGCGCACATGGGCCTGCACGTAACGCGCCGCAATCGAGCCCGAGATGGTGTCCTTGTCGTAGCGAATCCATTCGTGTTGGCGAAAGAGCGCCGCGACCGTCGCTTCCCGGGCTTCCGGCGGCGCCAGCATCACCATCTCCCGCCGCACCATGGGTTGCCAGCGCAGCCGGGTCGATGCGCCGTTCTCCGGCTGTGCGACCAGCGCAGCATCGAGTGCGCCGGACTTCAGCGCTGCAGCCAGGCCGTTGCTGCGGCCACGCGTCGGCCGAACGTCGAGCCGGGGATGGTGGTCACGCAGGATGCGCAGCATGCCAGGCAGAAGCAGGGTCTGCATCGAATCGATGACACCCAGCCGCAGCACGCCTTCGATCGCTCCGCCCTGCCGCCGGCGCAGCGATTCGACTTGCTGCATCGCTTCGCGCATCGACGCCGACAAGTCCTGGGCCAGCCGGGTCGGCCGGACTTGAAGGCCGGACCGGTCGAACAGAGGCCGGCCCATGTAGAGCTCGAGCTGCTTCATCTTCATGCTCACGGCGCTGGGCGTGAGGTTCATCTCGGCTGCAGCGGCGGCCAGTGTGCCGGTCCGCAGCACGGCGTCGAGCGTGGTGAACGAGTCGAGTTTCATCAGTTTCCTTGATGTAGTTCGTCAAAAGACTTCGCTATTTTGAATGGTCCTTTCTGCCTAGACTGCCGCATGTCCCGAGACCACTCTGCATCCTCGCCACAGTCCTGGCTCAGCACCGAGGTGCGTGACGACAGTTCCTGGATTCAACGCCTGTCTGCCGACGAAATCGAAGGCTTCGACACCGCCCTGGCCCACGCACAGCGGGTCGGCAAGCCGCCGCTTTCGATGACCCAGGAAGACTTTCCGCTCAACCCTTCGGCCAAAGACGCGTTGGCGCGCGCCATCGGCACGACGCAAGGCCGCTGGGGCATGTGCTTGCTGCGCGGCTTCCCGGTCGATCGCTGGACCGAGGATGAATGCCGGCTCGCGGTCTGGGGCATGAGCCTGCACATGGGCGTGGCGCGCACGCAGAACCGCGCCAGCCAGATCATGAACGACGTGCGCGACGAGGGCGGCAATTACAAGGTGAAGGGCGGCCGCGGCTACAACACCAACGCCGGGCTCGACTTTCATCAGGACTCCTGCGACGTGGTCGCGTTGCTGTGCCGTCGGACGGCGCGGGTCGGCGGCGCCAGCAAGGTGGTGAGCTCGATCGCCGTGCGCGACGAGATCGCGCGGACGCGGCCGGACATGATCCCGGTACTGCAAGGGTCGTGGCACCACAGTTATCAAGGCGCGCAGGACCCGAGCCAACCGCCGTTCTACAACTGCCCCATCCTCGGCAGCGACCCGAAGAACTTCGCGATGCGGACCAACCGCAAGAACACCGACGCCGCCCAGCGCGACTTCGAGGACGCGCCGAGATTGGTCGACGCGCAGCGCGAAGTGCTGGACTTGCTCGACGCCTTGCTTCCGGACCCACGCTTCTGCTACACCATGACGCTGGAGCGCGGCGACCTGCAGTTGCTCAACAACTACGTTACTTTGCATTCGCGCACGCCCTTCGAGGATTTCGAGGTGGCGGACCAGAAGCGCCACCTGTTCCGACTCTGGATGGCAATACCCTCATCGCAGCCGCTGCCCGCCGAGTGGGAGGGGTACTACGGCGATGTGCGTGCAGGCTCGGTGCGCGGCGGCGTGCGCGGCAGCGCAATCACGCCCGAGTTCGTCGCGTATGAAAAGCGGCAGGCCGCGGCGATGGGCATGCACCTGAAGCCGTGGACGCAGCCTGCCGAAATCCACGTGCCAACCCGAATGCCACCCCAGGAAGAATCATGAATATCCCGAAGACAAAGCTGCGCCGCGCGCTCGTCGCGTTCACTCTGTGCGCCATCTGCCTTGCGGGGCCGGCGGGCGCGCAGCAGTCCGAAGCTGCCGCCAGCTATCCGTCGCGCCCCATCACCATCGTCGTCGGCTTCCCGCCTGGCGGCGCGACCGACATCGTCGCGCGCATGGTGGCTGCCAAGTTGAGCCAGTCTCTGGGGCAGCCGGTGATCGTGGACAACAAACCCGGCGCAAGCTCGAACATCGCGACGGAGAACGTCGTCCGCTCCAGGCCGGACGGCTACACACTGCTCGTGGAGACGATCGCAAACGCGACCAACATGTCGGTCTACAAGAACCTCAAGTACGACACCGCGCGCGACCTGAGTCCGATCATCCAGTTCATGTCTTCGCCGAGCGTTCTGGTCGTCAATTCTTCGCTGCCGGCGAAAGACGTTAAGTCGCTGATTTCGCTGGCCAAGTCGCAGCCGGGCAAGCTGAGCTATGCATCGTCCGGCGTCGGCGGCTCGCCGCATCTGGCGGGCGAGATGCTGAAGCTGCGCGCGGGCGTCGACATCCTGCACGTGCCCTACAAGGGCGCTACGCCTGCGTTGACGGATGTGATGTCGGGCACCGTGTCCATGGGATTCATGACGTCGCTGGGTGCGCTGCCGTTCATGCAGAGCGGCCAGTTGCGGCCCCTGGCGGTCGCTTACCCCTCGCGCCTGCCCGAGTTGCCCGACGTGCCCACGATGGCCGAAGCGGGCCTGCCCGATTTCGAGGTCAATTCCTGGAATGGCCTGGCGGCGCCCGCCGGCACCCCGCAGCCCATCATCGACAAGCTGAACCGGGAGGTCGACAAGATCCTGGCCATGCCGGACGTACGCAAGCAGTTGCAGACATTGGGCGCACAGGCCGTCGGCGGGTCGTCGAAACAGTTCTCGGACTATGTGCAGGCCGAGACCAGGAAGTGGCGCGAAGTGGTTCAGACGGCGGGGATCTCGCTGGACTGACCAGGGCCTCACGATGACGACACGCATCGCCCTGGTCACCACCGGAGGCACCATCGTTTCGCGGATCGACGAGGCCACTGGGCTGGCAATGCCGGTGCTGTCCGGCGGCGCGTTGCTGGAAACCTTGTCGGGCCTGACCGACATCGAAGCCATCGAAGTGCATGACCTCATGCGCCTCGCCTCGCCTCAGATCGAGCCTGCCCACTGGACGGCTCTGCATGCGGAGATCCAGGCCCTGGTCGATCGCGACGACATTGCAGGTGTCGTCGTGACGCATGGCACCAGCACGCTCGAAGAAACGGCCTGGTTCCTGGACCTGACGCTCGATACCGACAAGCCGATCGTCGTGACCGGCGCGCAGCGCAACGCGTCGGAACGCGATTTCGACGGAACGCGCAATCTGCTGAACGCGCTGCACATCTGCCGTGCCGAAGGCGCGCGTGCCATGGGCGTGCTGGTAGCGCTGAACGACCATATCAACGCGGCGCGAGAAGCCACCAAGACCCACACGCTGGACGTTGAAACTTTTCAATCGGGCGAGTGGGGCTATCTCGGCGCACTGGTGAAGGATCGCGTGGTGTTTCATCGCCGGCCTTTGCGCAGGGTCCATGTGCCGCTGATGACTGCGGCCATGCCCGCGGTGGAGATCGTGTCCATGTACGCGGGCGCCAGCGGCGCGCTGGTCAGGGCAGCCGGAGCCGCAGGCGCGCAAGGTTTGGTGGTGCAGGCGGTGGCATCGGGGCATGTGAATGAGGCCATGTACGCGGCGATCGTCGACGTCCTGGCTCTCGGGCTGCCCGTGGTCATTGCAACGCGGATTCCCCGAGGCGGCACCCGAACCGGCTACGGATTCACGGGGTCGTCCCAGCAACTCGTGCAGGCGGGCGCGGTGTTGAGCGGCGACCTGTCGGCCTGGAAGGCGAGGATTCTGCTGATGTTGGCGTTGCAGGCAGGGCAAGGCGACCGGGACTCGCTGCGCCAATTGTTCGAGCGCTGAATGGAACGAATCCGGGCCCGGCCACCTGGCGTCCCGCACCGGCGAGGAAGCCGCGGGGGCGTGCACAATCGCCGAGCCGTGGAGAGCGGCATCAACGCAAGGAGAATTTGCAAGGTGACGCGCACGCGAGGAGCCACTTTGTCGGACGTCGCTGCCGCGGCAGGGGTGGACCCGTCGACCGCATCGCGCGTGCTCAACGACGAAACCAGACACCGCGTGGGTTCGAGCACTCGCGAACGCGTGCTCGCCTGCGCCAAGGCGCTGGGCTACCAGCCCAATCCACTGGCACGCGGCCTGCGCACCTCTCGCTCATACACCCTGGGCATTGCGGTGCCTCAACTCGAGAATCCGGTCTTTCCCGAGATCATCCTGGGTGCCGAGACGGCCGCGCGTGCACGTGGATATTCACTGCTGATTTCTCACTCGGGCGACGCCGGAGGCGACGCACGCAACTACGAGCAACTCGCGAAGGTGAGCCGCGTCGACGGCCTGCTCGTGGCCACGCTGGAAGACGATGACCTGCTGCGTCAATCGCTGGCGAGAACATCGTTGCCGTTCGTGGTCCTCAACCGCAAGTTGGCGGGCGTCGAGAACCATGTGGTGTTCGACAGCTTTGCAGCGGCAAAGCTGGCCACGGAACATTTGCTGTTGCTCGGGCATCGCCGCATCGCGCACCTCGCCGGGCGGCTGTACGGCTACAACGGGACACGCCGTCTCGCGGGCTACCGCGATGCGCTGAAGGCAGCAGGCATCGACTTTGATTCGGGCCTCGTGGTCGCGGCGGGCTACACCTTCGAGGGCGGCGAACTCGCAATGCGCGAGCTGCTGGCGCGCAACAACCATCCCAGCGCAGTGGTGGCTGCCACCGTGCTCGCGGCAGCTGGAGCACTGAAGGTGCTCCACGCCGAAAACATCCGCGTGCCGGCGCAGATGTCGATCATCGGCATTCACGACGCCGCCATCGCCGAGATGCTGCATCCGCCGTTAACCACGGTACGCCTCCCCTTGCGGGAAATGGGCGCGTGCGCAACGCGGGGTCTCATCGACCTGATCGAGCAGAAAAGCCAGCGCGTGGCGCAAACGCTGGCGCCCGAGCGCGTCGTGGTGCGCGAGTCGACCGCGCGGCTGCGAAAGCGCACTCCCGCATCGGCTAAGTAGAACTCCTAGTCCCGCGTTCGTTGACAGCGGAAGCGAAGCGCCGCACATTTGCGCAAACGATTGCGCAATCGATTGCGCAAATGTGCGGTGCGTCAAGTCCACCGATGTCCGAACAGCGATCCAAGGAGTCCAAAGATGATCGACCACGACCTCGCGCGAACCGGTCCAACCGGAAAATGCCGATGACCGCACTGACGCTGCACGATGCGGCACGGCAGCACACGCATCCCGACTGGGTCGACTCTTTCGCGGCTGTGGTGGGCGCCGAGCATGTGCTCACCTCCGTCCCCGATCTCTGGGCCTATGCACGCGATCGTCTGCCGTATGCCACCTTCCACATCCGCGATGGGCAGCTGCCGGGCACGCTGCCGTCGGCGGTCGTGTGTCCGGCCGATGCCAATGAACTCGCCCGGGTCGTTCGACTCGCCCGCGAGCATCGCATTCCCCTGATTCCCTTCGGCGCCGGTTCCGGCGTGCTGGGCGGGACACTGCCGCTGGCCCACGAACTGGTGGTGGACCTGAAACGTTTGAACCAGGTGCTTTCATTCAGCGAAACCGACGCCAGCGTCACGGTCCAGGCGGGCATGAATGGGGGGCAGTTCGAAGCCTGGCTCAACCAACGCGGATACACCTGCGGACATTTGCCCCAATCGCTCTACATGTCGACCGTCGGAGGATGGGCGGCTTGCCGCGGTGCCGGTCAGAATTCAACCCGCTTCGGCAAGATCGAAGACATCGTGGTCGGCCTCGCCGCCGTCTTGCCCGATGGGCGCGAGCTTCGGGTGAGGCCAGTGGCGCGCAGAGCAGTGGGCCCCAGCCTGAAGGACCTGCTGGTGGGCTCCGAAGGGGCCTTCGGCGTCATCACCGAACTCACCTTGCGCATCTGGCGCCTGCCGGAAGCACGCCACGGGGTGGTGCTCGGATTCCCTTCGCTGCCAGGCGCGCTGGATACGCTGCGCGGCATCATGCAAAGCGAGTTGCGGCCAGCGGTCGTTCGCTTGTACGACCAGGAAGAGTCGCGCCAGCGTGGCGAGTCGGCGGGTATTTCCGCCACGCTGCCGTACCTGGTGATCCTGGAGTTCTGCGGGTCGGTCCGGTTGGCCGATCTCGAACGTGACCTCGCGCTCGAGATCGTTGCGGCCCACGACGGCGTCCGGCTGGACGATGAGCCCTACCGTCACTGGACGGCGCACCGCTACGAGTCGTATTCGCCGCAGTGGCAATCGCGCGACTACTTCATGGACACGATCGAGGTTACCGGGGCATGGAGCCAGCTGCCTGCGATGTACGAGCGCATCCGGCGAGAGATTCAGGCGTTGGGCCCGGAGGTGTACTTCGGCACCCACTGGTCGCATGTCTATGCGGAAGGGGCTTGTCAGTACATGACGCTGCGCCTGCCGCCGATGGAAAAAACCGCCGCGCTGCGCCTGCACCGTCAAGCATGGGACATCGCGCAGCGGGCCTGCCTCGATCTGGGCGGCTCGATCAGCCATCACCACGGGGTTGGCGTGTTCCGCAACCCCTGGTTGCGAGAGGAGCTCGGCGCGGGCCTCGACCTGTTGCAAGGGCTCAAGGACCATCTCGACCCGGACAACTTGTTCGTCCCCGGCAAGCTGGCGCTGCGTGCGCGAGCCGGAGCGGTGGACATCGAACGCAGGGAGTACGCATCGTGATCGAAGGCCGCGACCTGTTCCGCTTCTGCGCCTGCTGCCCGAACCCGTGCCGGCGCGCCGTGCCTGCCGAGCGCGCCGTGCAGATCGAATCCGAAACGCCCTCGGCTCTGTCGATGATTGCGTTGGCTGTCATCGACGGCGAACTGGCATTCGATGCCGACACCCGCCGCGCACTGGCGCGCACCGAGGTCGCGCATCACTGCCGCGCGGCGTGTCCATATGGCTACGACATCGCTGGGGCGATCGAGGCTTTCACCGCCAACCGCGAGCACGCCGATGAACGCGCCCGTTGACGTTTGCGTGCTCGGCATCGACATCGGCGCCGGCAGTCTGAAGACCACCGTGGTCGATGCGCAGGGGCGGGAGCGAGGCGCCGCCTCACGCGATTTCGCAACCCTGACGCCACACCCCGGCTGGAGCGAGCAGAACCCCGAGGACTGGTGGCAAGCCTTGTGCGACACCGTTCCCCGCGCGCTCGCCGCGGCCGGGCTGGCCGCGGCGTCCGTTCAGGCCGTGAGCTTCAGCGCCGGAGCGCACACGCCGGTGTTGACCGATGCCGACAACCGGCTGCTTCGTCCGGCCATCTTGTGGAACGACCAGCGCAGCGGCGCCGAGGCGCGCGAGCTGCAGGAGCGCCACAACGCGCGCATCCTCGAGGTTGCGCTGAACCGCGCAACCCCCACATGGACGATGCCGCAACTGATGTGGCTGACTCGCCACGAGCCCGAGGTGGCGGCCAAGGTACGGCGGGTCTACGTGGCCAAGGACTGGCTGCGCATGCGCCTCACCGGCGACTGGCATACCGATGTCACCGACGCAGTGGGTACCCTGCTCTGGGATCATGCCGGCCAGCGATGGTCGGACGAGCTGTGCGAAATGATCGACTGGAATGTGGCCACCCTGCCCCCGGTGGTGCAGCCGACCACCGTGGTCGGCACCGTCACCGCTGGTGCGAGTCGCGAATGCGGCTTGCCCGCGGGCACGAAAGTGATCTGCGGCACGTCGGACACCTCGGCCGAATCCTACGGTGCGGGCTCCGACCGGCCGGGCGCCGGCGTGGTGAAGCTGGCCACCGCCGGAACGGTCAGCATCGTCGGCGAGCAGCCGCATGTGCATCCCACGCTGATCAACTACCCATTCGCGATTCCGGGCCTGTGGTACACGATCACCGGCACCAACGGCTGCGCGTCGGCGCACCGCTGGTTGCGCGATCGCTTCTTCATGCGCGACGGGGACTCCGGCGCGACGGTCTTCGCCCAGATGGACAGCCTGGCCGCTGCGGCGCCGCTGGGTGCAGATGGCTTGTTGTTCCATCCTTATCTGCAAGGTGAGCGGGCGCCCTATTGGGACCCGCTGCTGCGTGCCGACTTCGTCGGCATGACGGCGCGGCACGAGCGTGGCCACTTCGTGCGTGCGCTGTACGAGGGCATCGCCTTCTCGCTGCGAGACGTACTGGGCGAGTTCCGCGCACAGGGGATGGACATGGGTGAGGCTCGCATCGTTGGCGGCGGCTCGCGCAGCGCGCTGTGGCGCCAGATCGTCACCGACGTGCTGGGCGTGCGCATCGTCCTGCCGGCCGTCACCGACGCATCGTTCGGTGCCGCGCTGCTCGCCGGCGTCGCCGTCGGCTTCTTTGCCGACGAGCGTGCCGCGGCGCGCCACGGCCAGGCCAGTCGCGCGATTCACGAACCGGATGCGACGAACACACGCCGCTACGACGATCTGTTCGGCTTGTACAAGGAGACGCAGCAGCGCCTGGCCGACATCAATCATCGCCTGCATGCGTTTGCGGCCGGAGCCTGAGCATGGCGGAAATCCAGCTGCGCCAAGTTGAAAAGACCTACGGCAATGTCACAGCGGTCCACCCGCTCGACCTGCACATCCGCGACGGCGAGCTGACCGTGTTCGTCGGACCCTCCGGCTGCGGCAAGTCGACCACGCTGCGCATGGTGGCCGGGCTCGAAGACACCAGCGCGGGGCAGATCCTGATCGGCGGCAAGGATGTGACGCGGCTCGAGCCCAAGGACCGAAACATCGCAATGGTGTTCCAGAACTACGCGCTCTACCCGCACAAGACTGTCTACGAGAACCTGGCATTCGCGCTGCGCATGCGCAAGCTCGGTGCGGCGCAGATCGAGAAGCGCGTGAGCTGGGCTGCCAACATGCTCGGCATGGAAGCATTGCTGCAGCGCAAGCCGCGGCAGCTTTCAGGCGGCCAGATGCAGCGCGTGGCGCTGGGCCGCGCCCTGGTGCGGGAGCCCGATGTGTTCCTGCTCGACGAGCCGCTCTCCAACCTGGACGCCAAACTGCGCCTGCGCATGCGCGACGAGATTGCCAGGCTGCATCGCGAGCTGAAGACCAACATGATCTATGTCACCCACGATCAGGTCGAGGCGATGACGCTCGGCGACCGCATCGTGGTCATGAAGGATGGCCGCATTCAGCAGGTAGGCCCGCCCTTGGCCGTTTACGACCAGCCGGCCAACCGCTTCGTTGCCGGCTTCATCGGCGCACCGGAGATGAACCTGCTCGATGCGCGCATCGAATCCAGAAATGGCTCGCTGCAGGCGGTGTGCGGCGCCCTGCGCGCGCCGGTGCCCGGCGGCGCAGCGGCGGGACTGCGCGGTCTGGAGGCGGTCACGCTCGGCGTGCGCCCTGAACACGTGGCCCTCACCCATGACGACGACCCGGCAGGCACGCGCATGAAGGCCGTGCAAATCGAACACATGGGCGCCTACACGCTGGCTGTCTTCGAGGCTGACGGGGTGCAGTTGCGCGCGATGCTTTCGCGCGACGAGCCGGTGGCCTATGCGGACGTGCGAACGCTGCGCCTGGACGCCCAGCGCCTGCATTTCTTTGATTCCGAAACCGGTGCTTCGCTGTGCCGGACCTTGTTCAACCACGATGGAGGATGACATGTTCGACAGCAAGAAAACCCCGCAGGCATCGATGGAAGCCGGCAGCGAACCGAGCGATCCACAGCGCCGGCGGCTCACGGCCGCGGTGGGTGCCGTGGCCGTGGCCGGGCTGGCGTCGCCGTTCGTGCACGCGCAGCAGAAGACGATTCGCTTCCTCAACTGCGAACCCGGCCGCGACAACGTGCGTGCGCTTCGCGTTGCCGCCGCTGAATACGAGCGTATCAGCGGTGTGCGGGTGGTGGTGGACACCGTGCCGCCCGACCAGGCATACGACAAGCTCCAGGCGTCGATCTCGGCCGGTACGCCCTACGACGTGTCGGGCCTGATCTTCGTCGCTCATGTGGTGCTGCTGGCCGAGGCCGGCAAGCTGGTGCCGGTGACCAAGCTGATCGACAAGCACAAGTGGGGGCCGCGCATCCTGTTTCCGGTCAAGGGCGAACAGTACTGGTATCCCTACGACTACAACTTCTGCTGGATGTACTACCGCAAGGACCTGTACGAGCAGAAGGGGCTGAAGGTGCCGACCACATGGGACCAGATGGCCGACAACGCCAAGGCCCTGACCGACGGCCAGCGCTTCGGCGTTTCACACCCCATCGGCTCGAACGGCGCAGGTCAGTGGATGTCGATCGGCTACATGTGGGCCGATGGCGTGAAGCTGGTCGACGACCGCTGGGGCCTGGCGCTCGAGGCGCCGGACATGAAAAAGCGCTTTGGCAACTACCTCGACTTCATGAAGAAGCTGTCGGGCTCGATGCCCCCCGGCATGTCGCAGGCCTTGTTCGCCACCGTCATCGGCCAGTATTCGGGCAACCAGGCGGCAATGGTGCCGTACGCCGGACGGCTGATGGAAGTCCTGGAAGATCGCACCCCCGAGCTCGCCGGCAAGACCGGCTTCTTCATGTACCCCGACTCGGCCGGCAAGTCGGTGGCGGTGAACCACGGCTACGACGGCTGGGTGGTAGTCAACACGCCGATGCGCGAGGAATCGATGAAGTTCATGGATTGGTTCACCGAGACCCAGTACATCAACTTCCTGCACTCGGCACCGCTTCACTTTCAGCCGCCTCGCATGGACGTGTACGACGATCGCCGCTGGCGTGCCCACCCGCTGATCGAAAAGCATGGCGAACTGGTGGACTTCATGCGCAGCATCCTCACCCGCACCGACGTCGTGATCCGATCGGTGGACACCGAAGGCCCGTCCCCCGACGTGCGTCCCGGCAAGATGTTCGAGAGCTTCGGCATCATGGAGGCCATTCAAAACCGGCTGCTCAAGGACATGCCGGCCGCGGAGGCTACCGAGGTGGCGGTGCGCAAGCTCAAGCAGGCGCTGGGCTGAAGGCCTGAGCGAGCAGCATGCGTGGCTTCACGACTCCCGCCGACCGAGTGATCCTGGCCGCGTTTGCGCTGTCGGTGTGCCTGGTCGGCGCCCTGATCGCCATCCCGGTCGTGCATGCGGTGCAACTGTCGTTCTACGAAGCGCAGTCATTCGTCAGCGAGCGCCGCTACGTCGGGCTGTCGAACTACGCGCGCGTCCTGGTCGACCCGAGCTTCTGGAAAGCTTTCGCGCTTGGCCTCGGATTTGCGGTCATCGCGATGGGTCTGCAACTGGTCCTGGGCATCGGCTTTGCGCTGCTGCTCAACCGGCCGTTCCGAGGCCAGGCGCTGGTGCGCGGCGCGGTGGTGCTGCCCTACCTGCTGCCTACCGTCGTGATTGCGGTCACTGCACACTGGCTGCTCGACGGCGCCTTCGGACTGTTTACTCACTGGGCGCTGCAACTCGGCTTCGGGCGGCCAGCCTGGTACGACCACCCGGTGTCGGCTGCGCTGCTGATCATCGTCGCCAGCGTCTGGACCTGGACGCCGTTCGTGACCATCACGTTTCTGGCCGGCCTGCAGACCATTCCGTCGAGCTTGTACGAAGCTGCACGGGTCGACGGTGCAGGGTCCTGGATGCGTTTCTGGCATGTGACGCTTCCGATGCTCAAGCCGGTGCTGACCGTGGTGATCCTGCTGCGCTCGATCTGGATGTTCAACAAGTTCGACATCGTGTGGCTGCTCACCAAGGGAGGCCCGTTGTCGGCAACCGAGCACCTGCCGGTGATGGCGTATCGCAAGGCGTTCAACCAGTTCGACGTCGGCGGCGGCGCCGCGGTCGCCACGCTGTCCTTTCTGGTGCTCTCGCTGATGATCGCCGTCTACTTCTGGCGCTTCCCGCTCGACGACAAGGCCGCGCAATGAAACACACCATCGGCAAGATGTCGTTCTGGGGCCAGGCAGCGGTTTGGATGGGCGTCGGGCTGATGTGCCTGTGGTCGCTGTTTCCAATCTACTGGATGGTGGTTTCGAGCCTGCGGCCGCCGCGCGACCTGTTCGCGCAGCCGCAGTTGATTCCGGATCGCATCGACTGGCAATTCGAGAACTACACCACCCTTCTCGAACTCACCGACTATGCCCAGCAGTTCTGGAACAGCCTGGTGGTGGCGGCGGTGGTGGTCGTGGTGACGCTGGTGCTGTCCATCGTCATCGCGTACACCGTCACCCGCTATCGTGTTCGTGGCAAGTCGGCCATCGTCGGCGGCATGCTCTATGCCTACATGTTTCCACCGCTGCTGCTGGCCATCCCCATGCTGTCGATCTTTGCCGGCATAGGGCTCGCCGACAACTTGCTGGCGGTGGTTCTGGCCCATTGCACGCTGACGCTGCCGCTGGGCGTGTGGCTGTTCTGGGGATTCTTCAAGGGCATGCCCTTCGACCTGGAGGAGGCCGCGATGGTCGACGGCTGCACGCGGCTGGGCGCGTTCGTGCGGGTGGTGTTGCCGCTGTCGCTGCCAGGCATCATCACGGTGGCGATCTTTGCATTTCTGCTGTCGTGGACCGACTACGTTTTTTCCTTCGTTCTCGTGTCGAGCGACTCCAACATGACGCTGCCCGTGGGGCTGGCCGCCATCCTGGGCACCTTCGACGCACGCTGGGGCGAAGTGATGGCCGGCGCCACCCTGATCGCTGCGCCACTGTTTCTGATTTTCGTGTTCCTGAGCCGCTATTTCATCCAGGGGCTGGCGGCCGGTGCAGTCAAGGGGTAATGCATGGATCTAGGCTTGCAAGGCCGTGTCGCGCTGGTCACCGGCGGGGCGCGCGGCATTGGCCTCAGCGAGGCCGCGTTCCTGGCCGCCGAAGGCTGCACGCTGGCCATCGTCGACATCGACGGACCGGCGGCCGAGGAAGCAGTGCGGGGGTTGCAACGCGAGGGTCACCGCGCGCTGGCGTTTCAGGGTGACGCGTCGGACGAGCCCACCGTGCGCCGAACCGTGGCGGAGGTGGTGCGGCGCGTCGGGCGCATCGACATCCTCGTCAACAACGCCGGCATCGGCGTCAAGCCTGCGTACCCGGTGGCGGACATGCCATGGGGCGCCTGGGAGCACATGGTCGCAGTGCACATGGGGAGCACCTTCCTGTGGTCGCGCGAAGTGATCGCCGTGATGAGCGCACAAGGTTTCGGCCGCATCATCAATACTTCGTCGATGAACTTCACCGGTGGCGGCAGGCCGGGCGTGGCGCACTACGCGGCAGCCAAGGCCGGGATCGCCGGCTTCACTCGCACGCTGGCCAAGGAGGTGGGCGCCAGCGGAATCACGGCGAACGCCATCGCGCCGGGCTACGTCGAAACCGAACTGATCGCGGGCTTCACCCCCGAGATGCGCGCCCTGCTCGAGCGCCAGAACCCGGTCGGGCGAACATGCCGGCCGGCAGAAGTCGCGGCAGCCGTGGCGTTCCTGTGCTCCGTGCACGCCGGTTTCATCAACGGCGCCCTGTTGTGCATCGATGGCGGACGGCGCGAATTTGCTTGGGAGGGCTGAGATGCGTTCATCCATCGACACACTGCGGGTCATCGGTTTTCCAGGACGCTACGTGCAAGGGCCGGGAGCGCTGGACGTGCTGGGCGCGCTCGTTGGCGAACTGGGTTGCCGGCGGCCTGTCGTCATCAGCGACGATGTGGTGCACCTTGCGCTGGAAGACGCCGTGCCGCGCGCGCTGACGCACGCCGGCATCGAGTTCAGGCGCCTGCGTTTCGAGGGCGAATGCACGCGAGCGGCAGTCGCCGACATGGCCGCACAGGCGCGAGCGGCGAATGCCGACATGGTGATCGCGCTCGGCGGCGGCAAGACCATCGACACCGCCAAGGGCGCGGCGCGGGAGCTGGGCACGGCGCTGGTCGTCATCCCGACCGTCGCTTCCAACGATTCACCCACCTCGCGCCTGATCGTTCTCTACGACGAGGCACATCGGCTGGTTGGCGTGGACTACCTCGCGCGCAATCCGGACCTGGTGTTGGTCGACACTTCGATCATCGTGAAGGCACCGGCGCGCTTCTTCAGGGCGGGCATCGGCGATGCGATCTCCAAGCGTTTCGAGGCGGCTCAGTGCGGTGCCGCCGGCGGGCGCAACTTCTTCGGTGGCCTGCCGCCCGACATCGCCCGCGTGATGGCCGACCGGTGCCACGCGGTGATCGTCGAGAACGGCCTCGTCGCGCTGCGCGACGTCGAGCGACATGAGCCCACGCCAGCGGTCGAAGCAGTAACCGAGGCCACCGTATTGCTCAGCGGACTCGGCTTCGAGAGTGGCGGACTGTCGCTGTCGCACGCATTGCTGCGCGGGCTGACGGCAGTTCCGGCACTGGCGGCCGCCTTGCACGGCGAGATGGTGGCCTTCGGCACCGTCGTCCAGCTCGTGCTCGAACGCCGCTCCAAAGAGGAACTGCACCAGCATTTGACGTTGCTGGCTCGGCTGCAGCTTCCGGTCACTCTGAGCGAACTCGGTCAGGCCTCGCTGACCGACGAGGACTTGCGGCACATCGGCGAGCTGACGCTCAAGGCACCCTATGCCGGCAATTTCGAACGACCTTTGTGCATCGAAGACCTCAAGTTGGCCATCATCGAGGCGGACGCCTCGGGACAAGCCGCGAAGAAGTACCTGACGGGTGCTCCTGCAAATTGACCGCCACGCCAATTCCGGCACACAATTTGCGTGCGTTACTTTGCCGATTCAACGGCATACCCCAACACAAGCGCATCCGATCTGGCCATGGAATTGAACTACTCGACCCATGCCGTGGGCACGACCCAACGCTTCGGCTACTGGAGCGACGTGGTGTGCAGCCATTTCATTCCCGCATCGAGCCGGGTGGCGAACCGCGAGGATTTCGACGCCCGCTTCTCGGTGCGTCCGCTCGGCAGCCTGACGCTCGCCGAGATGTCGTCGCCACAGCATTATTGGGAACGCACCCCGCAGCATCTGCGAACCGGCCCGAATGACGATTTCATGCTGAGCCTCATGGTTTCCGGCCGCGGCGTACTTTCGCAAAGCGGCCGCCAGGTGGTCCAGGGGGCGGGCGACATCGTCCTGTATGACGCCGCTCGCGAGTTCTCATACGACCTCGAACCGCAGTCGGTGCTGCTCTTGTCAGTGCCGCGAAAGCAGTTGCTCTTTCGCGTGCCCGAGGCCGACAAGCTGACCGCCATCAACCTCGCCGCAGGCCGCTCCGTGGGGGCACTGCTTGCCAGCATGGTGCGTGAAGCCGCGGTCATTGATCTGCCGGGCCACCAGGCCGCGCAGGTACCGCTGGCCGCATCGTTGCTCGACATGCTGGCGGTCGTGCTGCAGATGCAGGTCGACGGCGGCACGAACGCGCTGTCGTCGCGCGACGCACTCTTCAAGGCGGCACGCGACTACATCAACGAACACCTCGACGACTGCGAGCTGGACGTGGACCGGATCGCCGCGGCGCAGCATGTGTCGGCCCGTACCATCACGCGCGTCTTCGCCGAGCACGGCACCACGCCCATGCACTGGCTCTGGCAGCGGCGTCTGGAAGCGAGTCACTGCGCACTGGTCGAGGGGCGCGTGCGGCAGGTGACGCAAGCCGCATTCCAGAACGGCTTCAGCGACTTGTCGCATTTCTGCCGTGTCTTCAAGAAGGCCTACGGCACGACGCCACACACCCTGCTGCGCGGCAACTAGCAGCAGCCCTCGCCGCCCGCGGCGTGTCGACGTTCCACGGCTGGCGTGCCCAGGCCATCGCGCTGTCCCTGTCAGCCAAGCCATCGAGGCCCGGGCAACCTATCGTCGAACTCCAACTGATCGACGGAGACGACGATGAATGATCCCGCATTGGGTGCGGCTGACGCCGCCATGCTCGCGGCCCATGCCGCATTGCCGCTTCAGCCGGAACGGTTGGCAGCGGTTGCCGCCCTTCTGTCCGCGTGGTTGCCCGATGCCAACGCGTTGAGCAGGAAGATGAGCGGACCGGAGCATCGGATGCTGATGCCGATCACGGTGTTTGCGCATTCGCACGACGCTGCCGAGGACGCCACATGAGCGAACTGGCGAATCTCACGCTGGCGCAGGCGGCGCGCATGGTGCGCGACCGCGAGGTCTCACCGGTCGAGCTGGTCGAAGCCGCACTGGCGCGCATCGAGGCGCACGACGGCGTGCTGAAGTCGTTCATCTCCGTCTTCGAAGAGCAGGCGCGCCAGGTCGCACGGGCAGCCGAACTGCTGTCGGACGCGGGCCACCGCCTCGGGCCGCTGCAGGGCATACCGATCGCGCTGAAAGACAACGTCGCGGTGCGCGGCAGCCGGACCACCGCCGGCAGCAAGGTG
Source organism: Variovorax sp. (assembly GCA_031412135.1). GTDB lineage: Bacteria > Pseudomonadota > Gammaproteobacteria > Burkholderiales > Burkholderiaceae_C > Variovorax. Next base: position 44,158 of record JANOCL010000151.1, read on the forward strand.
CTGGCGGACTGGTTGCCCGAGGCTGACGCGACGGTCGTGACGCGATTGCGCCAGGCCGGTGCCATCTTCATCGGCAAGACCAACATGCACGAGTTCGCATGGGGCGGCACCTCGGCCAATCCTCACTACGGCGCGGTACGCAACCCGTGGGACACCGAGCGCTTTCCGGCGGGCTCCAGCGGCGGCTCCGGCGTGGCGGTGGCAGCGCGCTTCTGCTGGGGCGCGGTCGGTACCGACACGGGTGGATCGATCCGGCTGCCTGCAGCAGTCAATGGCATCGTCGGCCTGCGTCCGAGCTACGGCCGCGTCAGCAATCATGGCGTGGTGCCGCTCGCCTGGAGCATGGATACGGTCGGTCCGATGACCCGCACCGTCGAAGACTGCGCCCTCCTGTTCGGTGCGATGGCCGGCTTCGATGCCAAGGACGCGGCCAGCAGCACGCGCGCCTGCGACGACTACATGCAGGCGCTGGCGGGCGGCTGCAGAAACCTCCGCATCGGCATCGTGCCGGGCTATTTCTTTGAACACCTGCAGGCGCCGGTGCGCGAGGGGGTGAAGGCGGCGCTCGACACCTTCGTCCAGCTAGGTGCGCACCTGGTGGACGTCGACATCCTGAACATCCACGGCAACATCTCGGCGCAGCTCACCATCGAGTCGGCCGAGCCCAGCACCTACCACCAGCGCATGCTGCGCGAGAGGCCTGAAGACTTCGGCGACGATGTGCGCACCTTGCTCGAGGTCGGCGAAATGCTGCTCGCGACTCACTACCTGCAGGCGCAGCGCTATCGCTCCTTGCTGCGCAGCGAGTTCATCGAGGCTTTCAGGTCGGTCGACGTATTCATCTGTCCGACGGTGCCGTTCACCGCAACGGCCATGGGGGAAACCTCGGTCGAGATCGAACCAGGCCAGCCCGAGGACATGCTGTCGGCCATCATGCAGTTCACCGGTATCGCAAGCCTGACCGGCCTGCCATCGCTGAACGTGCCCTGTGGCTTCGACCCCGACGGCATGCCCATGGGCATGCAGATCATCGGCCGCCCGTTCGACGAGGCCACCCTGTTGCGGGTCGGTCATGCATTTCAGCAAGTCACGCAGTTCCATGAGATGGCGCCGGTGCTCGCGTGACGGGCGACTTCAAATTCCTGAGGGTGGCGGTATCAGCACATCCGGTGGCGCGGCGGACCAAGCGGCGCGCCGGGAGCGTCCCTACAGTGCGATCACCGGCCCACTGTTGAGCGCCACCCGTTTCGTCGAACCTACCCGAACACAAACCATGGCCCACGAAAATCTGCACTATCTTGAACTGCTCGAAGTCGGAAAGCTCGTCCAATCGAAGGAGCTGTCGTCCGTCGAAGTCACGCAGGCCCAGCTCGACCGCATCGACGCGCTCGACGGAGAGCTCAAGAGCTATGTCACCGTGATGGCCGACAGCGCGCTGGCCGCGGCCAGGGCGGCCGACCTGGAAATCGGCAAGGGTGCCAAGCGCGGTCCGCTCCACGGTGTGCCCATCGGTGTCAAGGACCTGTGCTGGACGGCAGGCGTGAAGACCGCCGCCGGCATGACGATCTACGCGGACTTCGTGCCGAAGGTGGATGGGACTGTCGTGCGCAAGCTGCGCGAGGCTGGGGCGGTGATCCTGGGCAAGCTGCAGATGACCGAGAGCGCCTATGCGGATCACCATCCGTCGATCACGCCACCGGTCAATCCGTGGAATGCGGCGCACTGGACCGGTGTCTCGTCCAGCGGCTCGGGGGTCGCCACCGCTGCAGGCCTGTGCTACGGGTCGCTCGGCACCGACACCGGCGGCTCGATCCGCTTTCCATCGGCGGCAAACGGCCTGACCGGCCTGAAGCCGACCTGGGGGCGTGTCAGCCGCTACGGCGCGTTCGAGCTTGCCGCCACGCTCGACCATATCGGACCGATGACTCGCAGCGCCGCCGACGCGGGTGCCATGCTCGGCGTGATCGCAGGCTCGGACGTCGACGATCCGACCGCAAGCCTGCTGCCGGTGCCGGACTATCTGGGCGAGGCAGCGCAAGGCATCAAGGGATTGCGTATAGGCATCGACACCAGGTGGACCAGCGAAGGTGTGGACCAGCCGACCAGGCAGGTGCTCGAAGCTGCGATCGCCGCGGTGAAGACGCTTGGCGGCGAGATCCGCGAGGTGAGCTTCCCGGATGCGGCGCAAGTCATCGACGACTGGTTTCCGCTGTGCGGCATGGAGGCCGCCGTGGTGCATGCGGACACCTATCCCGCGCGCAAGGCCGAGTACGGCCCTGGCATGGCCGGCATCATCGAGCTCGGCCTGAAGCAGACCGGTGTGGACTACCAGAGGATCGTGCTGCGGCGCCTCGACTTCAGCGGCCGCGTGAAGGCGATGTTCGAAGGCATCGACCTGCTGCTCGTGCCTGCCACCGGCATCGCGTCGCCGACCGTGGAGCGCATGGCGAGCATGGGAACCGACGCAGAGCTGATATCGGCGGTGCTGCGCTACACCTGCCCTTTCGACATGACGGGCAGCCCGACCATCACGGTGCCGGGCGGCTTCACGACGGCCGGTATGCCGGTCGCGTTCCAGTTCGTCTCCCGGCATTTCGAGGAATCGCTGCTGGTGCGCGCCGGCTGCGCCTTCCAGCAGATCACCGACTGGCACCGCAGGCACCCGCCCCTCTGAGCCGCCCATTCCTGGTTCTCCATTTTTTCTTTCTCGACCACTGGAAGCACATCATCATGAAACTTCGCTACACGCTCGTATCGGCCGCCTGCGCCCTGACGCTGGTCGCCTTGTCGTTGAACGCCACTGCGGCAGAGCCTCTGAAGATTGGCCTGATGGAAGACATTTCTGGGGACCTCGCCGTCATCGGTCTGCCCAAGCTGCACGGCTCGCAATTGGCGGTGGAAGAGATCAACAAGGCGGGCGGTGTGATGGGGCGTCAGCTGGAGCTCATTCACCTCGACCCGCAGGGCGACAACGCGCGCTACCAGGAGTTCACGCGGCGACTGCTCAGCAGGGACAAGGTCGACGTGCTCATCGGCGGCATCACCTCGGCGTCGCGCGAAGCCGTGCGCCCGATCGTGAATCGCACACAGACACCCTACTTCTATACGAACCAGTACGAAGGTGGCGTCTGCGACGCCAACATGATCAGCATGGGTGCGATTCCCGAGCAGCAGTTCTCCACGCTCATTCCCTACATGGTCGAAAAGTTCGGCAAGAAGGTCTACGTCGTCGCGGCCGACTACAACTTCGGCCAGATCTCATCGGAATGGAATCGAAAAATCCTCAAGGAGCTCGGCGGCAGCGTGGTCGGCGAGGAATTCATTCCACTCGGCGTATCGCAGTTCGCCCAGACCATTCAGAACATCCAGAAGGCCAAGCCGGATTGGGTTCTGACCATCAACGTGGGCGCTGCACAGGATTCATTCTTCGAACAGGCCGCCGCTGCCAAGCTGAACCTGCCGATGGGCTCCTCGATCAAGGTGATGCTGGGCTTCGAGCACAAGCGCTTCGCACCGCCCGCGCTCAACCGCATGCATGCGGCAGCCAACTGGTTCGAGGAGATCAGTACGCCGGAGGCAGAAGACTTCAAGAAGCGCTGGCACGCGAAGTTCCCGAACGAGCCGTACATCAACGACATGGGCTACAACGCCTACACCAGCATCTACATGTACAAGGAACTGGTCGAGAAATCCAAGTCGACCAAGCTGGCGGACATGCGCAAGCTGATCGCCACCGGAGGCGCCTGCATCGATGCCCCCGAAGGCAAGGTCTGCATCGATCCCAAGAGCCAGCACACCTCGCACCGCATGCGCCTGATCGCGGTGGACGACAAGCATGCCGTCAAGGTGCTGAAGGACTACGGCACGATCGAGCCGTACTGGCTTGGCCAGGTCGGCTGCGACCTGACCAAGAAGAACGACAAGAAGCAGTACACGCCTTCCGAGCTGCCAAAGAAGTCGTAAGGGACTCGCGGTGTTTGCCGAAGTCTTTTCTTTTGCCTACCAGTTCGCCGACGTCTTTGCGTTCCTGATCCTCGCGGCGGCCGGCCTGGCGATCGTCTTCGGAATGATGGGCGTCATCAACATGGCGCACGGCGAGTTCATCATGTGCGGGGCTTACGTCACTGTCGGCCTGGTGCATGGCGGTCTGCCCCTGCCGATTGCGCAGGCCGGCGGCACGATCGCGGCAGGAGTGATCGGCGTGCTGGTCGAATGGAGCCTGGTGCGCAAGCTCTACAAGCGTCCACTCGATTCGCTGCTTGCGACCTGGGGCCTGAGCCTCATGGTCACGCAGGGCATGCTGCTCGTCTTCGGCTCGTCGCTGCCCGGCATCGGAACGCCCGAAGGCAGCTTCTCGGTCGGCGCCTACACCTTCTCGACTTATCGCCTGGTGCTCTTCGCATGTGCCGTGGCAGTGCTGGGTTTCATCTACGTCGTCTTCATGCGCACCCGCTTCGGCGTGCACGCGCGCGCCACGATGCAGAACGCGTCGATCGCGCAGGCCACCGGCGTGAAGGTCGGCAACATCTACGCGCTGAGTTTCGGCATCGGGGCGGCGCTGGCGGGCTTTTGCGGCGCGATGTACGCGCCGACGATGACCTTGATGCCGACGATGGGTGCCGCCTTTCTGGTCGAGAGCTTTGTCACCGTCGTGGTCGGCGGCGCCAACGTGCTGCTCGGCACGGCGCCGGCCGGCATCCTGCTGGCGGTCGTGCGTACCGGCCTGAACGGCTGGGGCGGCCAGATCGTCGGGCAGATCGGAATGCTCGTGGGCGTGATCGTCGTCATTCGACTTCTGCCGGAGGGTCTTTCCGGCTGGTTCGGCCGCCGTACACGATGAGCATCTCGCAACCAGCGCGCTGCGCCGAAACGACGAAATGAACATGTTCAATCTCATCAACGGGCCGCAGACACTCGGCACCGACCGGCGCTTCTGGGTCGGTTTCGTGTTGGTGCTCGCTGCCGTACTGGTCTATCCCCTCTTCGCAGATGCCTACAGCGTGGGCAACATGGCCTACCTGCTGATCTGGGTTTTCATGGCCATGGGGCTGTGCTTCATCTGGGGCTATGGCGGCATGTTGTCGTTCGGCCAGACGCTCTTCTTCGGCATCGGCGGCTATGGGTACGGCGTGCTGGCCATCAATCTGGGCGGAGAGTCGGGCACCACGGTGCTGGCGCTGGTGGTCGCACTGGGCGCAGCAGGGCTGGTCGCGGCGGTGCTCGGCTACTTCATGATCTGGGGCCGGATCGGCGGCGTGTTCTTCGGCATCGTGACGCTGTCGGCAACGCTGGTGCTGTCCTTCTTCCTGGGCCAGACGGCGGGGCCCGAGTGGCACATCGGAACGGCGCGGCTGAACGGCTTCAACGGCATGAAGGACATGGCGCCGCTCAACATCCCGTGGTTTGGCGGCGAGCCACTGTTCTTCGAAGGCGTGCCGCTGTACTACCTGGTCATCGCGCTGCTCCTGATCGTCTACCTGGGCTTGCGCATCCTATTGAACTCGCGCTTCGGCAACGTCGTTGTGGCGATCCGCGAAGACCCCCAGCGCGCCGAGCTGCTCGGCTACGACGTGCGCAAGTACCAGCTCGCGACCTTCGTCATCGGCTCGATGCTCGCAGGCCTGAGCGGCGTGCTCTACACGTCCTGGGGCCAGTTCATCACACCGGCGAGCGTAGGACTGCCCGCGGCCTCCATGCCGATCGTCTGGGTGGCATTTTCCGGTCGCAGCGACCTGACGGCCACGATGGTGGGTTCCTTCCTGGTGCTGCTGGCCTTCCAGACAATCACGGTCTACAGCCAGCAAGCGGCGTTGTTGCTGATGGGTGCGATGCTGCTGTGCACGGTGATGCTCGCGCCGCAGGGCTTCGTGATCGGGGTGGTGCAACTCGTGCGCCGCTCGTTGGCCGGGCGCCGCAAGGGCGGCCCCGAACAAGGCGACCATGGCAGCGCCGAAGAGGCAAAGGCATGACCGCGCTCCTGAAGACAACCGGCGTCTCCAAGCACTTCGGCGGCCATGCCGCCGTGTCGGACGTCGATCTCGAAGTCAAGCGCGGCGAGATCCACTGCCTCATCGGCCCCAATGGCGCGGGCAAGAGCACGCTCTTCAAGCTGGTCGTCGGCACGCACGAGGCATCGGCCGGCACGATCGAGTTTCTGGGCCGGAACGTCACGCGCGAGCGTCCGTACCAGCGCGTCAAGCAGGGCATGAGCATCAAGATGCAGACGCCGAGCGTGTTCAAGGAGCTGCCGGTGCGGCAGAACATCCACATCGCGCTGCAGCACCATGTGACCGGCGCCGACCTTGCACGCGAGGAGGACCGGCTGCTGGAGCTGCTCGATCTCACGCGCGATGCGGGCAAGCTCGCCGGCGTCCTGGCGCACGGCCAGCAGCAGTGGCTCGAGATCGGCATGGCGCTGGCATTGAAGCCGGTGCTGCTGCTGATGGACGAGCCGACGGCCGGGCTGTCGCCGGAAGAAACCTTCAAGACCGGCGAGCTGATCCAGAAGCTCAATGCGCAAGGCATGACGGTGCTGGTCGTGGAGCACGACATGGCCTTCATCCGGCAGATCGCGCAGCGTGTCACGGTGCTGCACTTCGGCAAGGTGTTCGCCGAAGGGGCCATCGGCGACATCATCTCCGACCCGCGCGTGGCCGAGATCTACCTTGGCAAGACCCAGAAAAATGAACACTGAACCGGTTCTCGAAGTGGAAGGCCTGCAGGCCGCGTACGGCGAAACGCCGATCCTGCAGGGCGTCGACCTCGTGGTCGGCAAGGGCGAGATCGTCAGCCTGATCGGTCGAAATGGCGTCGGCAAGACGACCACGATGCGCTGCCTCATAGGCTTGCTGCGAGCCCGTGGCGGCAGCATCCGCTTGCTCGGCCACGACATCACATCGCTGTCCAGCGATGCGCGGGCGCGCCGCGGCATCGGCTATGTGCCGCAGGGGCGCGAGGTGTTCCCGCGCATGACGGTGGCCGAGAACCTGATGGTCGGCGAGCTGGTCGGCGGCCGCGACAGCAAGAAGCAGCCCGATCTGGTCTACCAGTACTTTCCGCGGCTTGCCGAGCGACGCCGCCAGCTCGCCGGAACCATGTCGGGCGGCGAGCAACAGCAGCTTGCGATCGGGCGCGCACTGGTCGGCAATCCGGTGCTGATGCTGCTCGACGAACCGTCGGAAGGCATCCAGCCATCGATCGTGCAGCTGATCTGCGACGTGCTGCGGGGCATCCGGCGCGATCTCGGCACCACGATTCTTTTCGTCGAGCAGAACCTCGACACCATCCTCGACGTCGGCGAGCGAGCGTACGTCATGGAAAAAGGACGCGTGGTGGGACGCATCGACGCGGGCCACATGGACGCGGCGACGGTGCGCAGCCACCTGATGATCTGACCGGCATGCAAGCACAACTCTGGGGAAACACATATGAGCTGGCTCGATAGATCGATCATGCAAACGCGCGGCGTCGGCCGCGGCAGCAGCATGGCAATGCACGAACTCACCGAGGCGAAACAGGGCACCTTCCATTTCACGATCGGCCCCTATTCGCCGCCGGTGATGACAGTCAAGCCCGGCGACCGAATCGTGGTGGAGACGCGCGATGCCTTCAACGGCAAGATCAAGACCGAGCGGGACATGCCGTCCAAGGTGCTGACGATGCCGTTCGTCAACCCGCAGAACGGGCCGATCATGATCGAGGGCGCCGAACCTGGCGACACGGTGGCAGTCCATATCGAATCGATGGCCCCGCGCGGCGACAACCCCCGTGGCACCTGCTGCATGATCCCGGACTTCGGGGCCTTGAGCGGCACTGCCTTCACCGCGCTCCTGAACGAATCGCTGCCGGAGAAGGTGCGAAAGATCGATGTCGACGAAGACGGCGTGTACTGGAGCAAGCGGGTCACGCTGCCTTACAAGCCGCACATCGGTACCTTGAGCTGTTCGCCCGAGATCGATTCGATCAACAGTCTCACGCCGGACCAGCACGGCGGCAACATGGACCTGCCCGACATGGGCCCGGGCAGCATCACCTACCTGCCGGTGTGGACGCCGGGGGCGCGTCTTTTCATCGGCGACGCGCATGCCTGCCAAGGCGACGGCGAGGTTTGCGGCACTGCGGTCGAGTACCCGAGCCTGACGACCATCCGCGTCGACGTCATCAAGGGCTGGAAGCTCTCGTGGCCACGGCTCGAGACAGAAACCATGATCATGGCCATCGGCAGCGCGCGCCCGCTCGAAGACGCAACACGCATCGCCTACAAGGAACTGATCCTGTGGATGGAAGCCGAGTACGGCTTCGACCGCTGGGACGCCTACATGATGCTCAGCCAGTGCGGCAAGGTGCGCCTTGGCAACTTCGTCGATCCCAAGTACACCGTTGGCGCCGGCATCAGCAAGGACTACCTGGCGGGCGCCTGAGGGCGTCGGAGAGCGTGGCCTCGACGGCCAGAGCCACCGCTGCCAACCGCTGGTCGTTGCCATTCACCGATGAGAGCATCAGCCCGACCGGCAGCTCGCCTTGGCGGTGGCACGGCAGACTGAAGGCGCAGCCGTCCAGGAAATTGATTGCGAAGGTGTTGCGCAGCAGCAGGCCATTGGCCTTGAAGAACTCGATGTCGCTGGACAGCGATTCGATGGTCGGTGCCACGATCGGCACTGTGGGCGACAGCAGCGCATCGAAACTTTCGAGCGCCTGCCCGACGCGCCGGGTCCACTCGCCGCGACGGTCCTGCATGACGATGTAGTCGGCCGCGCCGACCGACGTCCCCAGATCGATGCGGGCCGCGACCCGCGGATCGAAACGCGCCCGATGCGCTGCAATGCGCGTGCGGTGCACGGCCGATGCCTCGACCGGCGAGAAGCCGCCGGGTGCGTTGATCTGTGCGATTTCGAGCAGTTCCGAAAGCGCAATGTCCACCACGACCGCGCCGGCCGCGGACAAGCTTGTGACCGCATGCTCGAAGGCGCGCGCAACTGCAGGTTCGATGCCATCGAACATCAGCGCCTGCGGCACGGCCAACCGCATGCCCTGGAGCGGGCGCCTGCGCACCTGCAGCGGCGCATCGGCGATCTGGCCGTCCACCAGGATGCAATCGGCCACGCTGCGCGTCATGGCGCACACGGTGTCCAGCGATCGAGCGAGTTCGAAGGCGCCGGTTCTCGGCACGCGGCGCTGCGTCGGCTTGAAGCCCACAAGGCCGCAGAGGGCAGCCGGAATGCGGATCGAGCCGCCGGTGTCCGAACCCAGCGCCGCCACGGCCAGGCCGAGCGCGACCGACACTGCCGCACCGGAAGACGACCCGCCCGGGACCCGCGCGGCGTTTTCATCGGCCGGGTTGCGCGGCGTACCGTAATGCGGGTTGATGCCCACGCCGGAGAAGGCGAACTCGGTCATGTTGGTCTTGCCGACGATGGCGGCGCCAGCTGCGCGCAGGCGTGCCACGGCGGCCGCGTCGGACAGGGCCGGCGGCTCACCCTGGCACACCACGGAACCGGCCATGGTGGTTTCACCGGCGACGTCGTACAGGTCCTTGATGCTGATGGGCAGGCCAGCCAGCGGCGGGAGCATCACGCCGGCACGCTGCGCCGCATCGGCATGGCGCGCCGCTGCCAGCGCGGCGGCGGCGTAGACCCGGGTGAACACGTGCGCGGCAGCGGAGCCCGCCATGCCTTCGAGCGCCTGGCCCACCAGCGCCTCGTGCGAAATCCGGCCCGCCGCGAGTCGCTCCCGCAGCAAGCCGATGCTGCCGGGTACCCGCGGCGTTAGGTCCGCCATCAGGCGACCACCTCGAGCACGTGGACGGCATACCGGTGCACGATGCTGCGCCGGGTGCGGGGGTCGTGGATTTCAAGCTCCATCTGTGCGGCGGCGCGAATGCCTTCGCCGCGCTTGTCAGGAATTGCGCCCAGGGTGCCGCAGGTCATGAAGCGGCCTTCCGTCGCATCACCGGCAGCGAAGCCGCCCTCGCGCAGTCCGTCCAGTGCGCGGATCGATGCGAAGCTGCCCTCCTGGTAGCTCACCCACTCGCCGTTCTCGAAAATGCGCGAACGCAGGAGCAGTTCGTCCTGGTAGGGCGCGACGTCCGACCAGCGCCAGGCGCAGGTTGCGACCGGCTTGGCGCACATCTGCTTGGACACCGCCACGGAATAGGTCTCGACCTGCCGGTCGGTATGGTCCGAGGCCACGGTGAGCCACCATTGCCCGGCAGCGAAGAAGAATGTCGGCTCCGCCTCGCCGGAGCTGTGCGGCCCGAGCGCCTCGATCACCGGCGCCTGGGTCAGCAATTGGGCACTGGCCTGGTAGTAGAGCGGCACGCTGGACGGGCGCGGCACGCCGATGGCTTCCAGTTCCTCGATGTGGTGCGCAATGGCCGCGGCGTCCCGCCCGGTCCACCCGGCGATGACCAGTCGGCGTGGCACCACGCCCAGGAGCTGCGTCGAGCGCGTGCCGTCGGTCGCGACGGATTCGCAGGCGAACTGGAGTGTCGTTGTCATCGGGGAAGTCTCCTGGAAGGAAGTCACATCAGATGGGCTGGCAGCCACAGTGCGATTGCCGGGAACAGCATCAGCACGATGATGGCCAGCATGTAGACGAGCATGAAGGGCATGACGCCGGCGAACACGTCGGTGATCGGCCCGGGCTGGCGCCGCATTCCCTGCAGCACATACAGCACGGTGCCGTCTGGCGGGCTGATCATGGCGATCTCGACCAGCATGGTGATGACGACGCCGAACCAGATCGGGTCGTAGCCGAGCGCGGTCACCACCGGAAACAGCAGCGGGATGGTGGTGATCACCATCGACATGCCCTCCATGAAAGTGCCCAGTGCGAGGTAGAAGCCGATGATCACCAGCATGATCACCCAGCCCGGGAACGGCAGCCCGGTGAGAAACTTCGCCAGCATCTGCGGGATGCCGAGCGACGACAGGATGTAGTTCAGAAAGTAGGCGCCGAACAGGATCAGCGCGATCATGGATGTGGTGCGCGCCGTAGCGCGCATCGACTCGGACATCATTTTCCAGGTGAGTTGGCGGTCCACCCGCGCGAGCACCAGGCTGCCCGCGACGCCGAGGGCAGCCGACTCGGTGGGGGTGGCCCAGCCGGCATAGATGGTGCCGAGCACCAGGGCGATCAGCAGCGCGGTGGGCACCAGGTCCGACAGGCTCGCGATACGGTGCTTCCAGGTGATGGCCAGTGCGCCCGCGTCGCCATGGAGCTTCAGCTTGTAGCTGTAGTAGAGGATGACGGCGGTGAACAGCGACACGACCAGGATGCTGGGGCCGATGGCAGCCAGGTAGAGCGCACCCACCGAGGTTTCGGTGATGAGCCCGTAGATGATGAAGGTGATGCCGGGCGGGATCAGGTTGCCAAGCGCACCGCCGGCGGCGAGCGAGCCGAGCACGAGCTTGGGTGGATAGTGGCTTTTCTCGAAGTACGGCAGCGCGACTGAGCCCATGGTGGCCGCCGTCGCCACGCTGGAGCCGGCGATGGCGGAGAACACGCCGCAGGAGATGATGTTGGTGTGCAGCAGGCCGCCCGGCAGGCGCCCCATCCAGATGTTAAGGGCGCGGTACAGCCGCTCGGACAGGCCTGCGCGCAGCATGACCTCGCCCATCAGAAGAAAGAGGGGCACCGACACCAGCACGAAATTGGTCGATGGCGCCCAGATCATCTCGCCGATGAAGTTCCAGAACGGGCGGTCCGACAGACCGAAGCCGGCCAGCAGCGACAGCACGGCAAGCGCCGCACCGACATAGATGCCGCCGGCGAAGAAGCCGACGAAGGCAAGGAGAACGGCGCCCAGCGCCCACCACGGCACGCTGGCGGAGGCGGCTGCCGTCGCGCTGCCCTGGACGCCAAAGAGCGAGGCGCCCCCAATCAGGATGCCGATCGCGACGATGAAGACGATCGCGATCATCGCGGCGCTCCCGCCGCTGCGGAATGCCGCATGCCCTGCTGGGCTTCGGCGACCGCCTCGAGCGTTTCGGCGGCCTCGTCGACATAGGTCCGGGCCATCAGCATGCGGTCCATGGCATCGGCGTCGCCGCTCGCGAGCTGGCCGATCGCTCGCGCACCGACCGCGACGCCGGCCACCAGCAGCAGCACCAGCCCCGCGGCCCACAGCCCCTGCGGGATCGCCAGCGGGGTGTGCAGCGCGGAAAGATCGGTCGCGCCGAAATCCCAGGAGTCCTTTGCGAGAGAGAACGCGCCCCAGGCGAAAAAACCGGTCGCCACCAGCAGCGCCGCGAGCGAAGCCAGGTGCAGCCACACGCGCAGCTTCAACGGCAGCTTCTGCACCAGCACATCGATGCGTACATGGCCGCGCTCCAGCAGCGTACCGGCCAGCCCCCAGCTCATGCCGATCGCCATCAGGTACCCGGTGACCTCGGTGGTCGCCTCCGTCGAGAAGCCCAGCAGGCGCCGGGCTGCGATGTCGAAGCAGATCAGCAGGGTGATGGCCAGGTAGCACCAGCCGGCGATCGTCATCGCCCTGGCACTGATCCACTCGATGGAACGGAACATGGCATTGCCGCGGTGAAGGCGCCCTGCCCTCGTCACTTGGCCACGTACTTGATGCCGGTGATCGGTGCGATCACCTCGCCATAGACGGTGGCGCAGCGTTCGCCACAGCGCTTGATCCAGCCGGGCAGTACTTCGTCGGAGAGATGCTTCTGCAAGGCTGCGGCGACGCTGCTCTCCGGTTTGGCCTCGACCATGGGCTTCTTCATGAGCGTGTGCAGCTTGCAGTCGGCAGCGCGGCCGACATTGCAGGCGACGCCGTCATTCGTGGCCTCGGCTCCCAGCTTCCATTGCGCCTCCTGGACCTCGGACATCGTCTTTTCGAACTGGCTGCGGATGGCGGGGTCGAGCTTGTTCCACCAGGCCAGATTCACGAAGTAGCCTGCAGTCGACCAGGACACCGGCAGCGTGTAGAGGTGTGTCGTGACCTCGGGCCACTTGACACCGTTGCCGGAGCCCGCGCCCGTGATGCCGCAGTCGACGGTGCCCCGCTCCAGCGCCGAATAGACCTCGCCGAACGCGAGCGAGACAGGCTGCCCACCCAGCGACTTGATCAGATCCGATGCCGACGGGCCATTGGTGCGCACCTTCAGCCCTTTCAGATCCGCCAGACTGAGTACGGGTTTGCGGCAGAACAGCATCTGCCCCGAGAAGGGATAGGTGGCGACCAGCTTGATGCCCAGGCGCTCCAGGTCCTTGTTGGCCACGGGCACCATCGCATCTGCCACCTTGCGCGCTTGACCGATCTCCGCGTTCATGCCGGCAAGGTCGACGCCGTCGAGCATCGGCACGTCGCCCGATACCGTGGTCAGCGGTGCCGCGGCCATGTCGACCTGCCCCGAACGCACCAGGCGCAGGACTTCCGGCCCGTTCACATTGCGCTCGGGCCACGAGGACAGGATGACCTCCACGCGGCCGTTGGTGGCCTTGGCGATCCCGTCGCGCAGCAGCGGCTGGTCGACCTTGGTGTATTGGGGGAGGTTGGGCGCCACCTGGGTGATCGCCTGCACGGTGATCTTCGGGCCGGGCGGCACCTGCGCCAGGCTCGGTGCGGATGCCAGTAGTGCGGCCAGGGCGGTACAGGCGAGGGAAGGCAGTGAACGCTTCATCGGGAACTCCAGTGCAAGAAATGTCGAGACGGCTAGAAACTGGCGATGCGGTGATTCAGCAGATCCGTGACCAGCATGCAGCCGGGCGCATGGGTAATGCAGAACGCCGGCCGGGCGGCCATCACCACGGCCTGTGGCGTCACGCCGCAGGCCCAGAACACGGGCAGTTCATCGTCCATGACCGCGACCGCTTCGCCGAAATCCGGTGCGTCGAGGTCGGCGATGCCGATCAGGTCGGGGCGTCCGATGTGCACCGGAGCGCCGTGCACCTGTGGAAAGCGCGAGGTGACCTGCACCGAGCGGATGGCGTCGGCGGCGTTCATCGGCCGCATCGACACCACCAGCGGCCCCCGGAATAGGCCGGCGGGAACGGTCGACAGGCTGGTGCGGTACATCGCCACGTTGCGTCCCTGGGCCACATGGCGCAGGGGAACACCGGCTTCCAGCAGCGCCTCCTCGAACGAGAACGAGCAGCCGATGACGAAGCTCACCAGATCGTCGCGCCAGAGGTCGGTCACATCCACCGGCTCGTCGCTGAGCACCCCATCGCGCCATACGCGGTAGCGCGGCAGGTCGCTTCGGATGTCGATGCCGTCGCCCAAGGCGGGCAACGCGGGGTCGCCCGGCTCCGAGACGGCAAGCAGCGGGCAGGGCTTGGGGTTGCGCTGGCAAAAGCGCAGGAAGTCGTCGGCTTCTGCCTTGGGCAGGATCACCAGGTTGCCCTGCACATGGCCGGGTGCCATGCCGGCCGTGTGACCGTCGTAGCCGCCACTGCGCGCGAGGCGCCGGGCGTCGGCGCCGGTGGAAGCGCGCGTCGACAGGGAAGACGCGTTGGCGCTCATTCGTAGTACTGGAACTCGATCAACATGCAGCCCGCAGGAGAGACGAAGGGGCCGTGCACTGCCCCAGGCGGGCGGCAGGCAAAGGTGTAGGCGTCGAAGCGCTCGCCGCCCTCGCCTGTCGCATCGCAACCGACCACCAACGCCCCTTCGAGGATGAAGACTTCCTCGTGGAAGTCATGGACCACCGGGCGGTCGATCAGGGCGCCGGCCGCCCAGCGCGCCAGCCGGGTGCGCGAGCCGGTGCGCTCTCGGGTGTCAAGGTTGTCGGCAAGCAGCAGCTCATCGATGCGGCCCGCCGCCGAGGGCACACGAGACCAGTCGGTGGAAGTCGCGTCGGGTCGGATCGCGAAGAATTCGCGGTGTCTTTTTCGGGTCGTGAGCTGCTGCATCGGCGCCAGTGTTGCGGCGCGCTTGCCGAAGGTCAAACGGGAAATTCTTTGGTCATCCGATAGGTTTCCGTGATGCACGCTTCGGGCGCACCGGCTTGCCCCGGCTTTGGGCGCACGGGGCCGGATCAGGGCGCGAGGATGTCCTCGCGACTGCTGGCAACGAACTGGTCGCAGGCGCTTTGCGCCATGCTCACCAGTGCCTCGGCCAGTGGCGAGACCGGCTCGAGGCGCATGCTGGCGACGAGTGGCAGTGCGATGGGGAGTGGGTCGACGTCAAGCACCACGAGTTTGCCGAGCAGCAGATCCTGCTGGATGACGGCCACCGGAAGCAGGGCCGTGCCGAATCCGGTGCGCGCCAGGTCGACCATCGCGCCGAGGGACGAGAAGTAGCTGACCCGCATGTTGGCGCAGCCGCTCGCGTTCTGCGCGATGTTGCGGTAGACGCTCGAATCCCTGTGAAAAGAGATGATGGGCTGCTCCGCGATGTCGGCAAAAGACAGTCGTGTGCGTGCCGGGAACTTGAGCGCCAACGACGGACTGGTGACCCAGCGCATGGCGAAGTTGGCGATGCGGCGGTTCTCGATGAAGCCGGGTGTGATCTCTTCCGAGAGGATCGCGCAGTCGAGCGTGCCGCGAAGCAGGTCATCGCGCAGGCGCGGCGTGATGTCCGAGATGAGTTCGAGGGTGGCGTTTGGAAATTTTTCGGCGAAGCGGGAGAACAGGTCCGGCAGCCAGGTGTGGGCGACGGTCTCGATCACTCCGATGCGCAGCATCCCGCAGAAGGCATCGGTGTGACCCATCGCGGCGATCATCCGCGCCTGCATTTCGATCATGCGTTCGGCATGCGGCATGAGTTCGGTGCCGTGGTAAGTCAGCATCACGCCGCGGTGCTCGCGATCGAAGAGCCGCACGCCGAACTGTTGCTCGAGCGTGGCAATGCGGCTGGAGATCCCGGCCTGGGTGGTGTGCATCTTCTCGGCGGCGGCCTTGAAGCTCCCGAGCTTCGCCACCCACACGAAAGCCTCGAGAAAACGTACGTTCACGGCGCCAGTCTCGTTGCTTGGAGCGGCTGGCGATTGCCGTCTCGAACACCGCCGCGAGCAATGACGCTGAGCAAAGGATTCCTGCGTGTTTGGACTGGTTGCGTGCGCGCCGCACGAGAGCGTTGAGCAAAGGCATTGAACCACATCGGTGCGCGCTTTACCGCGTTGCGCCGACCGTCAGCGCGCGCAGCGCCCGTTCCACCGGACCGTAGCTGAAGCGGCGCAGCCACAGCCGGCTGGCGATGAGCTGGCATCCGAAGATGCAGAACGCGATCAGCACGCAGCCCGCGGGAGACACGCGGCCCATCCAGCCGAGCCCGTAGGCGGTGAAGACGAATGCGCACACGAGCGATTGCAGGAGGTAGTTGGACAGGGCCATGCGCCCGGCCGGCGCCAGCAGCCGGTCGACGCGCAGGCCGCTTGCGCGGTGGAACAGCATCAGCGCGAGCCCGATGTAGGCGGCGGTGAGAAAGGGCGCCGTCAAGAGGCTGACGCCGAGGCCCACGATCTCCCAGCCCGAACCGATGCCGAAGACCGTGGCCGTCGCATAGAACACCGCGCCGGGCAGGCCCACCGGCAGCCCCCAGCGCACCAGTCTGGGCCAGAAGGCGCGGTACCGATCGGGTCGCGCGAACATGCGCCGCTTGCCGGCAGCCAGGCCCAGCATGAACATGGCCAGGGCGCACGGCGCCTGGATCAGCAACACGATCCACCAGATGTCGCCCAGCTCGCGCAGGCGCTGCGCGACCACGCTGGCGGGCGTTCCGACCCAGGCCTGTTGCGCAGCGGCGGCGCGCGCCGTGGCGAAGGCGAAGTCTGCCGTTTCGCCGGCAAGTAGCTGGAGCCCGCCGACCAGGATCAGCACCACAGCGGGCGCCATGGTGAGCATGCAAGCCAGCCGGATGGCGCCGGCCTCGCTGCGCCGGCGCAGCAGGAGCAGCACCAGGCCGAGCAAGGCATAGGTGCAAAGAATGTCGCCCTGGTACAGAAAGACGGCATGCATCGCGCCGATGAGCCAGAGCCCCAGGAGGCGCCGCAGCATCCTCGGCACGAAGGCCGTGCCGCGCTGCTCCGCCGAGTTCATCTGCAGCGTGAAGCTGTAGCCGAACAGAAAGGAGAACAGCAAATAGAACTTGGTCTCGAAGAGGAAGCTTACGAGCCATCGCACCGCGTTGTCGACGGGGCGGGGAAAGAGCGGGTCGGGCACGGCCATGCCGTAGTACGCCGAAGCGAAGGTCGCGATGTTGACCATCAGAATGCCCAGCAGCGCGAAGCCGCGCAGGGCATCCAGGTGCAGCAGCCGCGCCGGCTGGACCTCTGTCAACGCTCAGTGCCCAGGAACCAGAAAGTCCTGGCTGATGCGCCACCCCAGCTCATTCACCCGGTCGAGAAACTGCGTCAGGTACGCATGCAGCCCGGTCGCAAGAATCTCGTCGACGCGGGCGTACTGCAGGTCGGCCAGCAACTTGCCGGCACGCCGCTGCGTCTCGGCGCTCTGGTCGTTCTGCACCTTCGCCAGGTTGCTAACCACCTCGACCAGGCAGGCATGCAGCGACCGCGGCATGTCGGGGCGCAGCATCAGCAACTCGGCCACGCGTTCGGGCTTGATGACGTCGCGGTACACCTTGCGGTAGACCTCGAAGGCCGAGACGCTGCGCAGGATCGCGCTCCAGTGATAGAAGTCGTACTCCTGGTCTTCCTCGGTCGCGGTGCCGAAGAACTCGCTGTTGAGCGCATGGAACTTAACGTCGACCAGCCGCGCGGTGTTGTCGGCGCGTTCGAGGAAGGTGCCCAGGCGTGCGAAGTAGAAGGCCTCGTCCTGCAGCATGGTGCCGAGCGTCACGCCGCGCGACAGGTGCGAGCGGAACTTGACCCATTCGAAGAAGGTGCCCGGGTCGCGCTCGAATTCGCCGGCGCGCAGCATGCGGTTCACTTCGAGCCAGGTGGTGTTCTGCGTCTCCCACGATTCGGTGGTGAGCGCGCCGCGCACGGCCCGCGCGTTCTCGCGCGCGGCACGCAGGCACGAGAGGATGGACGAAGGATTCGACTCGTCCTTGACCATGAACTCCATCACCTCCCACGGAACGATGTGCTCGTGCTTCTCGTTGTAGAGCGGCAGCAGTTCGCTGATGGACAGGAGCCCCTGCCAGCCGTACTTGGCGACTTCGGCCGACTGCGGCAGCAGCGAGGTCTGGTAGTTCACATCGAGCATTCGCGCGGTGTTCTCGGCCCGCTCGGTGTAGCGCGACATCCAGTAGAGGTGATCGGCGGTGCGTGACAGCATATGGCGGTTCCCTGAATGGCCTCAAACCCCGAAAGCGCTGGCGCGCTTTGGCGTGTTCTGGTGGCTACATGACAAGCGCTTCGCGCAATTGTCAGTCGCCCCCGCGAATGCCTTCGGCATCTCGCCGGCCCGCTCGGTGTAGCGCGACATCCAGTAGAGGTGATCGGCGGTGCGTGACAGCATGATTGCGGCTCCGTGATCAGGACGACGACTGGGACTGCGATTGCGACTGCGCGCGCGGCCGCGCCGTGCGGTCGGCCTCCAGAATCCAGGTGTCCTTGGTGCCGCCGCCCTGCGAAGAGTTGACCACCAGCGAGCCTTCTTTCAGCGCCACCCGCGTCAGGCCGCCGGGCACCATCTGCACGTCCTTGCCCGACAGCACGAAAGGCCGCAGGTCGATGTGGCGCGGCGCAATGCCGGCTTCGACGAAGGTCGGCGATGTCGACAGGCTCAGGGTGGGCTGCGCGATGTAGCCGTCGGGCTTGGCCAGCACGGCTTTTCTGAAGTCCTCGATCTCGGCCTGCGTCGATGCGGGCCCGATCAGCATGCCGTAGCCGCCGGCGCCATGCACTTCCTTCACCACCAGGTCCTTCATGTTGGAGAGCGTGTAGTCGAGCTCGTCCTTGTTGCGGCACATGTAGGTGGGCACGTTCTTCAGGATCGGCTTTTCGCCGAGGTAGAACTCGATCATCTTCGGCACGTACGGATAGACCGACTTGTCGTCCGCCACGCCGGTGCCCACCGCATTGCAGATGACCACGTTGCCCTCGATGTAGGCGCGCATCAGCCCGGCGGTGCCGAGCGTCGATGTCGGGCGGAAAACCTCGGGGTCGAGAAAGTCGTCGTCGACGCGGCGGTAGATCACGTCGACCCGCTTCGGGCCGCGCGTGGTGCGCATATAGACGAAGTCGTCCTTCACGAACAGGTCCTGCCCTTCGACCAGCTCGATGCCCATCTGCTGCGCGAGGAACGCATGCTCGAAGTAGGCGCTGTTGTACATGCCGGGCGTGAGCACCACCACCGTCGGCTCCGCCGTCGCCGGCGGCGCGCTGGCGCGCAGCGTTTCGAGCAGCAGGTCGGGATAGTGCGCGACGGGCGCGACGCGGTTCTGGCTGAACAGGTCGGGAAAGAGCCGCATCATCATCTTGCGGTTCTCCAGCATGTAGCTCACGCCGCTGGGCACGCGAAGGTTGTCTTCGAGCACGTAGTACTCGCCGTTGCCCTGGGCATCGGGCGCGCGCACGATGTCGATGCCGCAGATGTGCGCGTAGATGTCGTTCGGCACCTTCACGCCCGCCATCTCCGGGCGGTACTGCGCGTTCTTCAGGATCTGTTCGGCCGGGATCACGCCGGCCTTGATGATTTCCTGGCCGTGGTAGACGTCGTGGATGAAGCGGTTGAGCGCGGTCACGCGCTGCACCAGGCCTTTTTCCATGCTCTCCCACTCGTGGGCGGGAATGATGCGCGGCAGCAGGTCGAAAGGAATGAGCCGCTCGGTGCCGGAGCCGTCCTCGTCCTTGGCGCCATACACCGCAAAGGTGATGCCGACCCGGCGGAAGATCATTTCGGCCTCATCGCGCCGGGACCGCATCACCTCGCCCGGTTGCTTGGCGAGCCACTGGTCGTAACGCTTGTAATGGCTTCGAACCGCCGCGCCGGCGTAGGGCAGCTGCTCGTACATTTCGTCGAATTTGTGCATGGGACGACCAATCTCCTTGGCCGTAGCTTAGCAAGTTCAGGACCATGCACCGGGCAGCCAAAGCTCCGCGCAAGCCCGGTTGTACTTTCTCCGATGCCGTGCTTCAGCCCCGCTCGACGAGGGCGTCCACCACCATCGCGCCTTCTCCGCGCGCACCCACCATCACCGGGTTGACGTCGATCGAGGCGATGGCCGAAGGCGCCGCTGCGATGAGGCGCCCGATGGCCACGACCACCGCCGAGAGCGCGTCGACATCGAGCGG
Source organism: Variovorax sp. (assembly GCA_031412135.1). Lineage (GTDB taxonomy): Bacteria > Pseudomonadota > Gammaproteobacteria > Burkholderiales > Burkholderiaceae_C > Variovorax. The sequence goes on from JANOCL010000151.1 coordinate 64,308, forward strand.
CGGCTCGCCCCGCACGCCCTCCAGCAGCGGCGCGATGCGAAGTGTGCGCAGCGCCGCGTCCACGTCCGCGGCTTCGAAGGGCGGCAGCAGCACCGCCACGTCCTGCAGGGCCTCGACGTACTTGCCGCCGTCGCCCACCACCACCACCGGGCCAAACACCGGGTCGCGCCGCGCGCCGACCATGAACTCGTGCCGGCCCTTGTGCATCGCAGCCACGACGACGCCCTCCTGCGCCGCGCCGAGCGCGGCCAGCTTCGCCCACTGCGCATCGAACAGCGCGGCTGCCGCATCGGCGCTCGCCACGCCGAGCGCGACCAGCCCGTGCTCGGATTTGTGCGGCACGTCGGCCGAGCAGGCCTTGACGACCGCCGGCCCGCCTACCGCCACCCAAGCATCGCGCGCTTCCCCGGCGCTGCGGCAGAGCCGGTGCGCGACCACTGGAATGCCGCGCGATGAAAGCAGCGCCAGGCTCTCGGCCTCGTTCAGGAACTGTCCGGTGCCCGCCGGCAGCGCGGGCGCCGGCGCTTGCGGCCAGGGCGTGCGCGGCTTGCGCATCAACGCGGTGTGCGACGCGAGTTGTGCCAGCACGCCGAGCGCCTCCGATTCGTTGGCATAGGTTGGAATGCCCAGGGCCTTGAATGGCGCAGAAACCGAGTCCTGCCAGGCGGCCACCACCACCGGCTTGCCGGTGCTCTGCTCGAACCGCGCGGTGTCCCGCGCAAAGGCGTCCACGTCGTAGCCGGCGCCCGCGACCGGGATGTTGATGAAGAACAGGTCCGCCGACGGGTCCTGCGCAACTGCCGGCAGCACGTCGCCGAACAGCCCGCTGTTGGACAGCAGCGCCGCGGTGATGTCGATCGGATTGGTCGCGGTCGCAAAGCCGGGCAAGCGGCTGGCAACGTCCTTGCGCGTCTGGTCGGACAGGGTGGCGAGCGGCAGGCCGAACTTTTCGGACGCATCCGCCCCCATCACGCAGCTCGCGCCCGAATTGCTGATCACCACCAGCCGCCTGCCCTGGGGCCGCCAGCCCTTCAGGTAGGCCTCGGCCGCGAGCGCCTGCGCATGCGGGTCGCGCACTCGCCAGATGCCGTGGTGCTTGAAGAAGGCATCGACCGCGCGGTCCTCGTTGGCCAGCGAGCCGGTGTGCGACGACGCCGCCTTCTGACCGCTTTCGGACCGGCCGGCCTTCACGGCGACGATCGGCAGGTCGCGCTCGCGGGCATAGGCGGCAGTGCGTGCGAGCAGTTCGGGATCGGCGATGTTCTCCAGGTACAGCAGCAGCAGCCGGACCTCGGGATCGTGGGCCACGGCCCAGGCCAGGTCGGAGACCGTCACGTCGGCCTCGTTGCCGGTGGCATGCACATGGCGCACGCCGAGCCCGCGGCTGCGCAGCAGGCCGTAGGCCATGGCGCTCATGCCGCCGCTCTGGCTCACCACGCCGATCGGCCCGTCGGCCGGCGGCACCTCGACGAACATGGTCGAGAAGCAGGCGATGGCACCGTTGCCGAAGTTCGCCAGGCCCTGCGTATTGGGGCCGTACAGGCGCATGCCGGCGGCGCGCGCCCGGTCGGCCATCGCCTTTTGCACCGCACGGCCTTCTTCGCCGGCCTCGCCGAAGCCGGAGGCGATCACCACCACCGACTTGACGCCGCGCGCCGCGCATTCGTCCACCGCGGCCACCGCTTTCTCGCCGCCGACGATCACGATCGCCAGGTCGGGCGCTTCGGGCAGCGCCGCCATCGAGGCGTAGCTCTTCAGCCCCTGCACCTCGTCGCGAGCCGGGTTGACGGGATAGATGCGTCCGGCAAAGCCATGCCGCTGCATGTAGTGGATCGGGCGGCCGCCGATCTTGTGGATGTTCTCCGAGGCGCCGATGACGGCCACGGACTTCGGGTCGAGTGCGGATTCGAGCAGGTCGGACATGCAGGCTTTCAGGATTTGGGGCGCTCGCGCGCAGAGAAGAAGGCAGCGATCGCGTCGCCGCAGGCGTCGCTGTAGAGGCTCTCGACAAAGGCATCGCGCTCAGCATCGAGCTGCGCCCGGCGCGAGCGCCCGCGCGCCGCATGCACCAGCTGCTTGATGCGCGCCTGCGCATCGAAGGGGCCGGCGGCCAGCCGCTGCGCCCAGTCGAGTGCGGCTTCGCGTGCCGTGCCGTGCGGCACCACGCGGTTCACCAGACCCAGGGCATGCAGTCGCTGCGCCGTGCATGTGCCGCCGTCGAGCAGCAGTTCGAGCGCCGCCTGCGGCGGCAGTGCGCGAGCCAGCGAGTCGGAGCCGCCGCCGTCGGGCGACAGCGCGAGCTTCACGTAAGACATCACGAACTTCGCATCCTCGGCCGCGACGATCAGGTCGCAGCCCAGGCAGAGCGAGAAGCCGCCGCCTGCCGCGGCGCCCTCGACCGCGGCGATCACCGGCTGCGGCGCATCGTGCATAGCCATCACCCAGCCGTGCAGTGCATCGAGATGGCCCAGCTGTTCTTCCCGCGGCCCTTGGCGTTGATCGGCCAGCCGCTTCAGGTCGCCACCGCCACAGAAGTGCGCGCCCTCGCCCGTGAGCACGATGGCCCGTACCACGCGGTCGGCCGCCGCCGTGCGCATCAGTTCGATGCCGGCACGGTAGAGCGACGGATGCATCGCGTTGCGTGCCGCCGGGTTGCTGATGGTCAGCACCAGCACCGGGCCGACACGTTCGGACAGCAGTCGCGGTCCGCCCGAAGGTTCTTGTGCGTTCATCTCGGTCCTTCAGTGGCCGCCGCACGTTGCGCGGCGCATCGTTTGGCGTGCGGGCGTCAGGGGTGCGTGCCGTCAGGGGCATGAAAACCGGCGCAGGCATATGCCACGGATACCGCGGAACCGGCTTCGCCGGGCCGCTGGTATCGCCCCCTCGAGGGGGAGGCGCCGCAGGCGCTTCGGGGGTGTTTCATATCAGTCCACCTGGATGTTGGCGGTGCGGACCACCTTGGTCCATTTGTCGATCTCGCCGCGCAGCATCTTCGCGAAGGCTTCGGGCGTGCTCGGCGCGGCTTCGGCGCCGGCTTCGTGCAGCCGCTGCTTGACCTGGGGATCGTTCAATGCCTTGTTGATGTCGGCGCTCAGGCGCTGGACGATGTCTTTCGGCGTGCCTGCCGGCGCCACGAAGGCCGCCCACGAGTAGGCCTCGTAGCTCGCTAGGCCCGACTCGGCCACGGTCGGCACGTCCGGCAACAGCACCGAGCGCCGTGCGCTCGCCACCGCAATGGCCCGCACCTTGCCGGCCTTGATCTGAGGCAGCGCGGTCGGCGCATCGCTGAACATCAGCTGCACCTGGCCGCCGAGCAGGTCGGTCATCGCCGGTGCGCTGCCCTTGTAGGGCACATGCAGCAGCTTCGTGCCGGCCTGCATGTTGAACAGCTCGCCGGCCAGGTGCGTGCCGCCGCCGTTGCCGGATGAGCCGAAGCTGAGCTTGCCGGGCGTCGGCTTGTCGAGCGCGATGAGCTCGGCCACGTTGCGCGCCGGCACCGACGGATGCGCCACCAGCACCACCGGGAACATCGCACCGAAGCTCACCGGCACGAAGTCGCGCTCGATGTCGTAGGGCAGCTTGGGCTTGAGGCTCGGCAGCACCGAATGGTGGATGCTGCACACCAGCAGGTTGTAGCCGTCCGCCGCCGACTTGGCCGCGATGTCGGCGCCGACGATGCCGCCCGCACCGGCGCGGTTGTCGACGATCGCCTGCTGGCCCCAAAGCTCGGACAGCTTCTGCGCGACCGCGCGGCCGGTGGTGTCGACCGGACCGCCGGCCGGGAACGGAACGATGAAGCGCACCGGCCGGTTGGGATAGCCCTGCTGCGCCATCGCCGGCCATGCGAGCGTCGCGCCTGCGGCGGCGGCAGCAGCGAGGCAGGCGCGGCGGTTGATGTCGTTGTTCTTCATGAAAGTCTCCTTGGTGTGTGGTTCAGGCTTGCTGCACGAGCGCATATCCGTGGTCGAGCACGATGCGATCGCGTTCCGGCACGCGGCCGCGAAAGCGCAACGCGGCACCTTCGCGGAAGACCTCGACGCGCAGCATCTCGCCCGGAAAGACTGGCGCCGTGAAGCGCGCGAACAGGCTCTTGAGACGGGCCGGCTCGGCACCGGCGCAGCGCGTGAGCAATGCATGGCCGACGATGCCCCAGGTGCACAGCCCGTGCAGGATCGGCCGCTCGAATCCGGCAGCGATCGCGGTCTGCGGATCGGCATGCAGCGGATTGCGATCGGCGCACAGCCGGTAGAGCAAGGCCTGCTGCGGCAGCGTCGGTATGTCGATCACCTCGTCGGGCGCCCCGGTCGGCATCGGCGGCGGCGGCGACGGGGCCGCATCGCCGGGCCCTGCCTCGCTCGAGAAGCCGCCGTTGCCGCGCGCGAAGGTGGTGTGGGTCACCGTGGCGAGCGCATCGCCGGTCGCGTGGTCGAACAGGTTCTTGTCGTAGCTGATGGTGGCGCCGCGCCCCGGCCCCTTGTCGACGATGCGGGTCACCCGATGGCGGGCCACCACCGTGCCGGCGGCGGGCAGCGGCCGGTGCCAGACCACCTTCTCTTCGCCATGAACGATCTGCGCGAAGTCGATGCCGGTGGCCGCATCCTGCATCCACGAACCCGGATAGCCGAGCACCACCGCCATGGTCGGCAGTGCCAGCGGCATGCCGGGCGCGGTGTCGTTCACGAAGCGCAACTGCGCCTCGTCCATCGGATCGCTGCCGACGCCGAGGGCGAGCGCATAGCGCATCGTGTCGTCCGCGGTGTAGCGGTGCACGATGTCGGCGAAGGGCCAGGCCTTCAGGCGCGCCGGATCGATCACGGTATTCAATCGACTGTCGCGCCGGAGGCCTTGACCACCTTGGCCCACTTGTCGACCTCGGCGCGCAGGAAGGTGCCAAAAGCCTCCTGCGTGTTCCAGCTTGCCGCGAAGCCCTGCGCATCGAACTTGTCCTTGACTTCGGGCAGCGCGAGCGCCTTCTTCAATTCGGCATTGAGCCGCGCGACCACTTCGGGCGGCGTGCCCGCCGGCGCGAGCAGGCCGTTCCAGGCGATCGCCTCGTAGCCCGGCAGGCCGCTTTCGGCAACCGTCGGTACGTCGGGCGCCGCCGGCGAACGCTTCGCGCTGGTGACCGCCAGCGCCTTCAGCTTGCCGCCCTTCACATGCGGCATGGCCGACAGCATGGTGTCGAACATCAGGTCGGTCTGGCCGGCGATCACATCGGTCAGCGCGGGCGCGCTGCCCTTGTACGGGATGTGCTTCATCTTCACGCCGGCGGTGGCGGCGAACAGTTCCGCCGACAGATGCGTCGACTGCCCGTTGCCCGAAGAGGCGAAGTTGAGTTCGCCCGGCTTCGACTTGGCGAGTGCGATCAGTTCGGCCACGTTCTTCGCCGGCAGCGCCGGATTGGCCACGATCACCAGCGGCCCGCTGGTGAGTTGCGAGACCGGCGCAAAGTCCTTCAGCAGCTGGTAGTTGAGGTTCTTGAAGAGCGACGGATTGATCGCATGCGCGGTGGTGGCCACCACCAGCGTGTAGCCGTCGGGGGCACTGCGCGCGACCAGCTCCGCGCCCGTATTGCCGCCCGCGCCGGCGCGGTTGTCCACGATGAACTGCTGCCCGGTCTGCTCCGACAGTTTCTGCGCCATGATGCGCGCGACGATGTCGGTCGGGCCGCCCGGCGGGTACGGGACCACCAGCTTCACCGGCTTGTCGGGATAGCCCTGCGCCTGCGCCGCGGTGACGGCCGCGAGGCACAGCGCTGCGAAGAATCGGATCGACGGATGCATGGGTTTGTCTCCTGCTTCGTGGTTGAGTGAAAGGGCTACCGCGCCTCAGGCCGGCAACGGCGAAAAACGCAGCAGCACCCGGCCGTGGTGCTCGAAGAAGCCGGCCGCCACGCGCTGGCCGATCTGCACGCCCGGCAATGCATGGCCCATCAGCCGTGGTCCTTCGTCGAGGGTGACGAGTACCAGCGTGTACGGCGCGAGCGCGCGGAATTCATCGGACGGCGCACGCGACACGACCGTGACCGCATGCACGCTGCCGGTGCCTGCGGCGGTGTTCCACGCCAACCGGCTGCTGCCGCAGTTCGTGCAGGCATAGCGGGCCAGCGTCTGGGCGGCTTCGCAGTCGGCGCAGCGCTGGAAACGCAGCGCGTGCTGCGCCAGGCCTTCGACGAACGGCGCGGCGAGCGCGCGCGCGGCAGTCATTGCGAACCCCCTTGCGACAGCACCAGGCTCACATGCGAGGACATCACGCCGCCGTCCGCATGCACGAAGGCATGGCGCGGCCGCCGCAGCTGGCGCGCACCGGCCTGCCCGGTCATCTGGCGAAAGGCCTCGACCGTGTGGGCCATGCCGCCGGCGACGCCGCAGTGGCCGAAGGACAGCAGCCCGCCGTGCGTGTTGAGCGGCAGCCGCCCGGTGGCCGTGAAGTCGCCGCCGCGCGCCCGCTGCGCTGCGCCGCCGCGCGGCGCGAAGCCGATCTCCTCGAGCAGCATGGCCAGCGTGATGGTGAAGGAGTCGTAGATGCCGAGGTACTCGATCTCGTCCCTGTCGACGCCGGCCTGGTCGAACGCGCGCGCCGCGGATTCGGCCGCGCCGCACTGCATCACGTCGGCCATCGCGCTCAGGTGCTGGTGGCGGTGCGCCTGGCCGGCACCCGCCAGCACGACGCTGCCCTCTCCGCGCGCATCGGCCGAGACCACCAGCGCCATGCCGCCGTCCGAGATCGGGCAGCAGTCCAGCAGCTTGAGCGGCGTGGCGATCGGCTTCGAGGCCAGCACGTCGGCCACAGAGACCGGCGCCGTCAGATGCGCATCGGGATGCCCGGCCGCGTTCGACCGCATCAGCACGGCGAGCTCGGCAAGGTCGGCTTCGCTGGTGCCGGTCTGGTGCATGTAGCGCGACGCGAGCAGGCCGTAGTAGGCCGGCACCGAGGCGCCGTTGGGCACTTCGAAGTCGGCTTCGCCGACCTGCGCGAGGGTCTGGATGGCGCTGTCGCGCGACTGGCCGCTCAACCGGTTCTCGCCGGCCACCACCAGCACGTTGCGGCAGCGGCCGGCACGCACCAGGTCGCGCGCGAGCATCAGCATCGCGGCGCCCGATGCGCCGCCGAGCTGCAGGCTGTGCGCATAGGCCGGCCGCAGCGAGAAGCGCTCGCAGAACAGGGTCGAGAGCATCAGGTGCGGCAAGGTGGTCGCATAGCCGCACAGCACGCCGTCGATGCCGGCGCGGGGGACGCCCGCGTTGTCCAGCGCCCGCTGCGCGGCCTGCGCCATCAGGTCGAGAGCGCCTGCGCCCTCGTGCCGGCCGAAGGCGGTGTTTCCCGCGCCGACGAGGAAGGCGGTGGGCATGGCCATCAATGCACCCGCGCGCGGCTGCCGGCGCTGCGCGCGGCGATGGCGCTCTGGTGCGCGGCGCCGCTCCAGAGCACTTCGCAGGTCGCGCATTCGCGCTGCAGCGCACGGGCCAGTTCGGCCTCGCGCGAGCTGATGCGGTCGTTGAGCGCCGCGATGCTGATCGCCCCGACCGGCCGGCCGTCGACACCGAGGATCGGCACGGCGATGCCGCCCATGCGCTCGACCACCACGTCGAGCAGCACGGCGTAGCCGCGCTCGCGCGCCTGCGTCGCGTGCGCTTCGAGCAGTGCGGGCGTGATGCGCGGATAGCGTATCAGCTGCGGTGCGATGGCGACCAGCGCCGCCTGCCGCTCGCGCTCGGGCATCCAGGCCAGCAGCGCGAGGCTGCCGGCGCCGACGCCGAGCGGCCGGCGGCTGCCGACCGACAGGTAGTTGGCGCGGATCGGGAAGCGGCCCTCCTCCACTTCGACGCACAGCGACTCGACGCCGCTGGGCAGCGAGAGGATCACGCTGTCCTCGAAGCTGCCGGTGAGTCGCAGCAGGCTGGGGCGCACCAGCGGACGCGGATCGAAGCGTGCAAGTGCGGCCGCGCCGAGCACCATCAGCTCGGCACCGAGGCTGTAGTGCTTGGTCTGCGCATCGCGCACCACGAAGCCGTCGCGCATCAGCACTTCGAGCAGGCGCAGTGCCGTGGTCTTGTCGAGGCCGGTGGCAACCGCGATGTCGGTCAGGCGCGCCACGCCCGGGTCGGACATGGCACGCAGGATGCGGCAGGCGCGCTCGACCGACGAGGTCGGCTCGGTGCCGCTGCTCACCAGCTGCGATGAAACGGTGCGGGGACGAAGGGCCATCGGTGTATCTCGGGTTGTCGGTTGAGTTGTTCCGATGAGCGGAACATCAACTCGGGCCACTTCATTGCAGTACCTGCCGATTGCATCGTCAAGCAAAGCCGAAAAAGTTTCTGCCAATGAAACTTTTCAAGGGAAAACCCGCGCAGCGGGTGCGCCTCAGGGCCGGTGGTGCCAGTACCGCTGATTGCGCTCGCGCTCGCACGCCACCGCATCGGGCTGCTCGCTGGCCCAGTGCGCTGCGCCGCAGCTTGCGCTGTGCACCATCCGCACACTGCGCTCGGCATAGCGCGCGAGCACCTCCTCGGCCGGATGACCGAAGCGGTTGCGATAGCCGGCCTGGACGAACGCGATGCGCGGCTGCACCGCGTCCAGCAGCGCGGCGCTGGACGAGGTCTTGCTGCCGTGATGCGGAACCAGCAGCACGTCGGCGCGCAAGGCCGGCGTGCGCACGACCAGCGCGGCTTCCTGCAGGCGTTCGATGTCGCCGGCCAGCAGCGCCGTGGCCCGGCCGTTGCCGATGCGCAGCACGCACGAGATCGCATTCGGCTTGGTGAAGGTGGCGTAGTCGTCCGGATGCGGATGCAGCACCTCGAACGACACGCCGTCCCAGTCCCAGCGCTGGCCCGCTGCGCACCGCTCGGCGGGCCGCAGCTTCTGCAGCGGATGTGCAGTCTCGATGGACGAACGAAGCCGCGCCTGCGGCTGCATCGCAAGCACGGCCGCGGCGCCGCCGGTGTGATCGATGTCGCGGTGGCTCAACATCACGGCGTCGAGCCGCTCGTCGAACGCGCGCAGCAGCGGCACCAGCACGCGATGGCCGGCATCGCTTTCAAGGCTGTAGCGCGGGCCGGCGTCGTAGAGCAGGCTGTGGCTTGCGGTGCGCACCAGCACGGCATTGCCCTGGCCGACATCGGCGGCGAGCAGTTCGAACTCGCCAACCGCCGGCCGCGGCGCCTGCCAGAGCAGCGCCGGCAACAGCAGCGGCAGCCCGAGCAGGCGCATCGACCACGGCAGCCGCATCGCGAGCAGCACGCCGCCCGCCACGCCGGCCACCGCGGCCCACAAGGGCGGCGCGGGTGCGGACAACGTCGCCCACGGCCATTGCGCCAACAACTGCAGCAGCAGCGCGAGCAGCCGCACCGCCCAGGCTGCCACGTCCCACAGCGGAGCGAACACTGCCCCGAGCATCGCCAGCGGCGTGATCACCAGCGTGACCCACGGGATCGCGAACGCATTGGCCAGCAGGCCGATGGCCGACACCTGATGGAACAGCAGCAGGCCGAGCGGCGCCAGCGCCAGCGTCACCGTCCACTGCTCGCGCCACAGGCGTGCCAGCCGGGCCGCGATTCGCGTGCTGTTGGCATCGGGTGCCGCCCCGCCGGCGGCGAACAGCACGCCGACCGCGACGAAGCTGAGCCAGAAGCCCGGCTGCATCAGTGCCCACGGATCGATCGCCACCACCACGGCGCAGGTGAAGAGCCAGATGAAAGGCCACGGCCAGTGCCGGCCGGAAAGGCGCAGCAAGGCAACGGTTGCCAGCATCCACACGGTGCGCTGCGAAGGCAGCCCCCAGCCGCTGAACAATGCATAGAGCGCCGCGAGCAGGACGCCGCCGGCGAGTGCCGCATGCGGGGCCGGCCAGCGCAGCATCAGCCGCCCGCTGCGGCGCCAGAGCGCCCCCACGACCAGCGCGGCGAGCCAGGCGAACATCGTGATGTGGAGCCCCGAGATCGACATGAGATGCGCCACGCCGGTGGCCCGGAACACATCCCAGTCGGCGCGGTCGATCGCGTTCTGGTCGCCGGTCACCAGTGCCGCGATCACGCCGGCCAGCTTGCGGTCGGCCACCCGCTCGAACACCGCATCGCGCACCTTCTCGCGCGCCCGTTCGATGCGGTGGCGGCCGCTGTCGCCGAGGCGCTCGGGACGCGCATTGCCGCTGCCGCCTCGCACGTAGCCCGACGCGTGCACACCCAGCTCCCATTGCCGCAATTCATGGTCGAAGCCATGCGGATTGAGATTGCCGTGCGGTGCCTTGAGCCGCACGGTCAGGCGCCAGCGTTCGCCGGCATGCACCGGCGCCGGCACTGCGGACGTCTCCGAATACCAGCCGAGCGAGATGCGTGCCGGCACGCGCGGCAAGCCGATGGCGCCTTCGCGGGCGAAGCGGGCCGACTCGACATCGAACCGGAAGCGCACCGCGCCGTCGTCCGGCTGCGTCATCTGCGAGACCAGGCCGACGAGCTGCAGGTCCTGCCCTTCCAGCGCCGGCGCGAGCGCATCGCCTGCATAGGCCACGGCGCGCCAACCGGCGAGGCCGCCGCCGGCCATCGCGCCGAGAAGCAGCATGAGCATGAGCGGCAGCATCCCGCGCCGAACGCGCCAGCGCAGATGCAGCAGGCAGGCCGCGACAGCGCCGAGCAGGGTGCCGGCATAGACACTCCAGTGCCACAGCGCGGCCTGCTGCAACTGCAGCGCGGCGCCCAGCACCGAGCCTGCCAGCACGGCGAAAAATCCGAGGCCGCCAGTGTCCCTGCGGGGCCTCAATCCACCACTCCCGACGACATCGCAATCACTCCCTTGCCCGCTCTGTGGCGCGCTAATTGCTAAACCCGTCGGCTAGTATGCGTCTCACCCCGAGCACCCTCGACGCACCGAGAACAAATGTCCATTCACGCCGCGCTTCACCACGTCACCCACTACAAGTACGACCGGCCGGTGCAATTGGGGCCGCAGGTGATTCGCCTGCGCCCGGCGCCGCATTGCCGCAGCAACGTCATCTCTTATTCGCTCACGGTCGAGCCCGAGCAGCATTTCGTCAACTGGCAGCAGGACCCGTTCGCCAACTACCTGGCGCGGCTGGTGTTCCCGGAGAAGACGCGCGAGTTCAAGGTCACGGTCGACCTGGTGGTCGAGATGGCGGTCTACAACCCGTTCGACTTCTTCCTCGAGCCGCAGGCGGAGAACTTTCCGTTCGCCTACACCGAGGCGCAGGCGCAGGAGCTCGCGCCCTACCTTGCCGCAGACCCGGCCACGCCGCTGGTGCAGGCCTATCTCGACAAGATCGAGCGCAAGACGCAGCGCACCATCGACTTCCTGGTCGGCATCAACCAGCAGGTGCAGAAGGATGTGGCCTACCTCATCCGCATGGAGCCCGGCGTGCAGACGCCCGAAGAGACGCTCGGCAGCGGCTCCGGCTCCTGCCGAGATTCGGGCTGGCTGCTGGTGCAATTGCTGCGCCACTGCGGGTTGGCGGCACGCTTCGTCTCGGGCTACCTGATCCAGCTCACGCCGGACGTGAAGGCGCTCGACGGCCCGAGCGGAACCACGGTCGACTTCACCGACCTGCATGCCTGGTGCGAGGTCTACCTCCCCGGCGCCGGATGGATCGGCCTCGACGCGACATCGGGCCTGATGGCGGGCGAAGGCCACATCCCGCTCGCCTGCACGCCGACGCCGTCGAGCGCGGCGCCGATCGAAGGCGTGGTCGACGATGCCGAGGTCGAGTTCGGCCACGAGATGGTGGTCACGCGCATCCACGAATCGCCGCGCGTCACCAAGCCCTACACCGATGAACAGTGGGCCGGGGTGCTGGCGCTCGGCGATGCGGTCGATGCGCGGCTCGCGGCCGGCGACGTGCGCCTCACCATGGGCGGCGAGCCGACCTATGTGGCAACCAGCGACCGCGACGCGCCCGAATGGAACACCGACGCCCTCGGCCCGACCAAGCGGGCCTACGCCACCGAGCTGGTCCACAAGCTGCGGGCCGAGTACGGGCGCGGCGGCTTCCTGCATTTCGGCCAGGGCAAGTGGTATCCGGGCGAGCAGCTGCCGCGCTGGGCGCTGTCGATCTACTGGCGAGCAGACGGCCAGACGCTGTGGCACCGGCCCGAACTGCTGGCCGACGAGCGCCAGCCGACCCACTACACCAGCGAGGATGCGCGCCGCTTCACCACCACGCTGGCGCAACGGCTCGGGCTGACCGACCGATACGTCCAGCCGGGCTACGAGGACACCTTCTACTACCTTTGGCGCGAACGGCGGCTGCCGGTCAACGTCGACCCCTTCGATTCGAAGCTCGACGATGAACTGGAACGCGTGCGCCTGCGCCGCGTGTTCACCCAGAAGCTCGATGCGGTGGTCGGCTACATGCTGCCGATAGCAGCCGCGAACGCCGACACCGACGCGCCCGCGCTGGCCGGCCCCGGATGGAAGACCGGCCCCTGGTTGCTGCGCGACGACCGCATGTACCTGATTCCCGGCGACTCGCCGATGGGCTATCGGCTGCCGCTCGATTCGCAGCCCTGGGCCAGCAAGGGCGACTATCCGTACCTGGTCGAGCGCGACCCGACCGCGCCGCGCGGCGCATTGCCGGCGTCTGCGGTTTTTCAGGCCCGCCATGCGGGTGCGCCGGCCGGCAAGCCCGCTGCGGCACAGGACGACCGCGCCACCGTGCCCTACGCGTTCGGCACGCCACAGCAATCGCCGGCGGCGGTTCGCTTCCAGGCGGAGGCGGGCAACGCGGGCGCCGCACGCAGCGCTGCAGCGCCCGAGCCCGCAACGCGCCATCCGCTGCGCGGCGAATCGGCGCACTGGGTCACCCGCACCGGGCTCTGCGTGGAGGTGCGCGACCCGCGCCGCGCCAACGGCCCCGCGGCAGAAAAGATCGGCAGTGCGTCGGGCGTGCTCTACGTCTTCATGCCGCCGCTCGCCCGGCTGGAGGACTACCTCGACCTGGTCGCCGCCGTCGAAGCCACGGCGCAGCAGCTCGAACTGCGCGTCGTGCTCGAGGGCTATCCGCCGCCGCGCGATCCGCGCCTGAAGATGCTGCAGGTCACGCCCGACCCGGGCGTGATCGAGGTCAACACCCATCCGGCCCACAACTGGCGCGAGCTGGTCGAGCACACCGAGTTTCTCTACAACGCCGCCTTCGAGACCCGCCTGTCGGCCGAGA
>JANOCL010000152.1:0-11219 GCA_031412135.1 Variovorax sp.
GGGGAAGACGCGAAGGGCGTAGCCCGTAGCGGCTTTCCCCGCGCGTGGCATCGTGTTTCAGCCCGCGCCTGAAGGCGGTGCCTTGGCCTCCTTGCGCTCCTGCTCACGGGCGCGGATGCGCTTCTTCGTGTTGGCCGTGGCGTGCGTGATGCGGTAGCTCTCGTTGCCCGTCTCCACGATGTGGCAGTGGTGCGTGAGCCGGTCCAGCAATGCGGTCGTCATCTTCGGATCCACGAACACACTGGACCACTCGGCGAAGTCCAGGTTGGTCGTGACCACCACGCTGGTGTGTTCGTAGAGCTTGGACAGCAGGTGGAACAGCAACGCCCCGCCGGCCTGGCTGAAGGGCAGATACCCCATCTCGTCCAGGATGACCGCGTCCAGGCGCAGCAGGCTTGCAGCAATGCGGCCCGCCTTGCCCTGCGCTTTCTCCTGCTCCAGCGCATTGACCAGATCCACCGTCGAGAAGAAGCGCACGCGCTTGCCGTGTTGCGTGATGCCCGCCATACCGATTGCCGTCGCAAGGTGGCTCTTGCCGGTGCCGGGTCCGCCCACGAGCACGACGTTGTGCGCCGCGTCGGTGAAGTCCATCACCGCCAATTGCAGCACCAGCTTGCGGTCCACCGCCGAGACCTCGAACTCGAAGCCCGCGAGGTCCCGGTGCACTGGGAACTTGGCGGCGTTCATCTGGTGGCTCACCGAGCGCGTGGCGCGCTCCGTCGTCTCGGCGCGCAGCATCTGCTCGACGAGCCAGCGCGATCGGTCCAGCTCGGCATTGTTCTGCTCGACCAGATCGGCCCAGGTCCCGGCCATGCCGTGCAGACGCAGCGCCTTGAGTTCGGCAATGACATCACGCGTCATGGCCGACCTCCCGGATGTCGCGCAACCGGTCGTAGCGTGCCATGTCGGCGATCGGCGGCGTCAGCACCTGCAGCGCGGTGACGACGTTGTCCGGGCGCGCCGCCGCGTTCAGTCTCGCCAGCACGTTGATCACATGCTCGACGCTCACGCGCCCGGACGGTGCACCACTCTCCAGTGCAAGCTCCACGGCCACCAGCACCGCCTCCAGGCCCGCCATCGGCACCAGCGCCAGCACCTTGGCCATCAGGCGATCGCCACCGCTCTCGCGCAGCAAGCCGCGGCGCAGCCGCTGCAATGCCTCCGGCAGTTCCGTGAACGGCGCCCCGTTGCGCAGCGCTCCCGGCTTTCTCTGCACCAACGGGATGTAGTGCTGCCAGTCGTACCGAGTCTTGCCCTTGTCCGTCAGTCGCTCATGATCGGCCACGATGATGTCGTCGGCCGCGATCCTCACCCGCGTCGGGTACAGGCGCGTGCTGACCATCCGGCCGGCCAGTTCGCAGGGCACCGAGTAACGGTTGCGCGCCACCGACACCAGACAGGTGCTGCTCACCCGGGCCACCTCCTCGACGTAGCCGTCGAAGGCGGTCGGCATCGGCATCAGCTGCAGCCGCTCGTGCTCGAGCATCTCTGCGACGCTGAACTGCTTGTGCTCGGGATGATTGACCTCTTGCCACAGCGCCCGGCAGCGCTCGCCCAGCCAGGCATTGAGCGCCTCCATGCTGGCGAAGCGCTGCTCACGTGCATCGATCCAGATGCGCCTGCGGCTGTCCTGGACGTTCTTCTCGACGACCCCCTTCTCCCAACCCGAGGCCACGTTGCAGAAGTCGGGGTCGTACAGGTAATGCGCGCACATGACGGCGAAGCGCGCGTTGACGGTGCGGCCCTTGCCTTTGTGCACCTTGTCGACGGCGGTGCGCATGTTGTCGTAGATGCCGCGCCGGGCCACGCCGCCCAGCGCGGCGAAGGACCTCGTGTGGGCATCGAACAGCATCTCGTGACCCTGGCTCGGATACGCCACCAGCCAGAACGCGCGGCTCGCGCACAGCTTCATGTGCGACACCTGCAGCTTGCGGTACATGCCGCCGATCACCAGCGCCTCGTCGCTCCAGTCGAACTGGAACGCCTCGCCGAGCTCGAAGGCCAGCGGCACGAACGCCTTGCCGACCGCGACACCGCCTTGCTGCGCCCGCCAGTCACGAATGAAGTCCGTCAGGCGCGTGTAGCCGCCTTCATAACCCGCCTCGGCAATCTGCTTGTGAAGTGCCTTGGCCGTTCGCCGCTCCTTCCTGGGTCGCCGCGCGTCCGCCAGCAACGCCATCTTCACGACCTCCACGAACGGCGCCAGCTTGGTCGCCACGGTGCGGCGGCGGTACTGCGGCGGCTCGGCCAAGTCCGTGCGCAGGTACTTGCGCACCGTGTTGCGCGACAGGCTCGTGGCCCTCACGATCTCGCGCACCGACTTCTTCTCGCGGTGGTGCATCCGCAGGACCTTGCCAATCATGGCCATGGTGATCACTCCTCATACCCCCACCGCTTAAAAAAGCAGCAGGGTAGGCTGAACACCCGGGTCAAATTTGAATCGGCACAACCCTCACAGGGGGGTCAATTTTCGGTCGGCGCCAACATGCTACGGCCTCTCAGGGCGCGCCAGGGCCTCAATCAAAGGACACCTCACCTTGCGCTTCGAGCTCGTGCATTGAGAGACCAATTGCTGCAGCGCAGACTCGAGGACCTGCAGCGTCTGGATGCGCGCTCGCACATCTGCAAGCTTGTGTTGCCCGATTTCCTTAGCTGCGGAGCAGGCCTGGCCGTCGTCCAGCGACAGCAGCGCGTGCACATCCTCAAGTGAAAAGCCAAGGGACTGCGAGCGTTTGATGAAGCGCAGCCGGGTAAGAGCTTCGAGCGGGTAACGACCAATGCCACCGGACGGGCGTTCCGGCCGTGCCAGCAATTCGCGCCGCTGGTAGTACCGGATCGTCTCGACGTTGACCCCTGCCGATTCAGCAAGCTGGCCGATGGTCATTGGTTGCATAGTGGGCTTGACTCCGTACTCAGGTACGTACCTAGACTACCTCAAATGCCTGATACAACAAATTCCGGGACGACGCCCTGGACAACCCCCGGTTCGATCCTCGCAGTCGCCGCGGCCGCAGTCGGCGCGTCGGCCTGCTGCGCCGGCCCGCTCGTGCTCGTCATGCTGGGTGTCGGGGGCGCATGGGGCTCTCGTCTGATAGCCCTGGAACCTCTGCAGCCCTACTTTATTGCGCTGGCGCTGGTCTTCTTCGGCTTTGCCTTCTCCCGGCTGTACCGCAGCCAGGAAGCGTGCGCGCCGGATGAGGTCTGTGCCTTGCCCGCGGTTCGTCGTCGCCAGCGGGCCATCTTCTGGATCGTCTCGACATGTGCCGCGGCGCTGATGGCGTTTCCCTTGTATGCCCCGCTCTTTTACTGAGGACCTGTCATGAAGTCATTCGCATTTCTCTTGGCTGCTACGGTGGTCGCGTCTTCGGCGTTCGCGGGCGGGACCAGCACCGCCACGCTCGACGTTTCCAACATGACTTGCGCCGCTTGCCCGATCACGGTTCGCAAGGCCCTCGAGAAAGTGCCAGGCGTGGCCTCGGCCAAGATCGATCTCAGGGCGCATCGTGCCATCGTCGCTTTTGATCCGGCGAAGACGACGCCCCAGCTGTTGACCAAGGCGACTGCCGATGCCGGCTTTCCGTCGACGGTGAAGCAGCTGCAGTGACATGAGCAGCATTGTTCTGCAATCGACCCTCTCGTGCCCCGAGTGCGGCCACGCCAAGGAAGAGACGATGCCGACTGACTCCTGCCAGTGGTTATACGAGTGCCAAGGGTGCCAGACCGTATTGCGGCCTTTGCCCGGCGACTGCTGCGTGTTCTGTTCCTATGGCACCCGAAAGTGCCCGCCGATCCAGGCTGACGCGACCGCTTGCTGCTCGCGTTGACGGCATCCTCGCGCAACGACAGCCTGCGGGCCCTGCAAGAAGAAATCCCATGGCGCATCAGTACGACCTGATCGTGATCGGCGCCGGCACGGCGGCCATGGGCGCGTCGACCCGGGTTCGCGCGGCCGGCTGGAAGGTCGCCGTCATCGATTTCCGTCCTTTCGGCGGCACTTGCGCTTTGCGCGGCTGCGACCCCAAGAAGATGCGAATCAGAGGCACTTCCGTCATCGATCAAGTGCGGCGCATGCATCCCGACGGTGTCGCCGGCGAGGTCCGCATCGATTGGCCCCAGTTGATGGCGTTCAAGCGGACCTTCACGGACCCGGTCCCTGAGCGGCAAGAGGCCACTTACCGAGAGAAGGGAATCGACACTTTTCACGGTCGAGCGAAGTTCACAGGAGTGAACACGCTGGACGCGTTGCCGTCCCGCATCGTCTTAGTGGGTGGCGGCCACATCGCCGCCGAGTTCTCACACAGGTCGCTGGTAAGTTACCTGGGCCGCCCGGCGTCAATCCATCTTTGCGTCATGCCTCGCGCAAGGTTGTAGCGGGCGCAGTTGTATTGCTCCAGGTGGTCCAGTTCGATGTTTGCGATGACGCGCAACGCCGCCAAGTCAGCGGCGTCGACGGGCACCTCCGAAAATGCGTCATCCAGCTTTCGGCCGTAGAAGACGACGAACTGCATGAGTTCATTCAGGGCCCGTCGGTACCGGGCTCGAAGCGGGTCGGGTACGCCCAGGGAGGCTCGCAGCACGCTGTACTTCTGAATGGAGCGACGGTAGATAAATTCAAACAGCTCTACTGCCGCGGCGACGTTGCGCTGTTCGTAGACGCCGAGCATGGCTGTCGCATAGTCCGGGCGCTCCACATCCAGGAAGGACAGGGGTGCGCAGTTGTACAGCATGAGCGGCATGTTGGCGCTCAGACGACTCGTGCGCTTGTTGCCATCCGCAAAGGGCTGCAGGTAGGCCAGGTTGACCCAAAGGAAGAATGCGGCCTCCACCGGGTTTCGGATGTGGCGGACCTTGTCGATGATTGACTTCAGCGTTTCTTCCAGGAGCGCGGGGATGTTGGTCGGGGAGTAGACAGAGCCGTCGATGTTCACCACGCGCCGACGAATGCTGCCGATGTCTCGCGCGTCCTTCAAGAGGTCCTTCATCAACTTGGCCTGCATGTCGACTATCACGGGCACCGTGATGCCCTCTGTCGGCACAGCGTCGACCATGAACTCGATGGCGTTCTTGTGGTTGAGCAGCATCAGGGTGTCTTCGTCGAGGGGGACTGCTTGCTCCCCGAGCTCGAAGAGTTCCTTCGTGTCGAGCAAGCTCTTGTTGTTGCCCTCTAGACGCGATGACGACCAGGCCAGGTCGATGAGCAGCTGCTCCAGAACCTCGCGGGCATAGGTTCCCGCGGGTTGCTGGTCTCGGCTTCGGCCGGCGTGGAACAAGTCCGTGGCCAGCTGCGGTGGCAGCAAGCTGGACTGGTTGGGTATGTAGTTGTCGACAAAACTGCGCTCATAGCCTACCGGGGTGCGAGTTCCCAGAGGCGCGCGAAGCGTTTCGACCAGGGGCAGGACAGCCGGCGACCACTGCAGCAACCCCGCTGACGTGGATGCGGCTGAAGGCAAGGCCCCAAGTGCAGCCTTGCCGGCGTCTGTGGCCACGTAGCGGGTGGACCGGCCGGCCCCCAGTTTCTCCAGAAAGCCGGAGGCCAACAGGTCCCGCAACGCCCGGTTGAGCGTGGGCCGAGAAGCCTTGAAGGCTTGCTTCAGTGAGCCAGGTTGTACCGGTTCCCCGGCGGCAACGACCAAGCGCAGCAACGCATCGTGACGGGACGACAAGGTAGAGGTGGGCACGAGTAGGAATCTTGTCGGCTGAGGAGATTAGGGCATTAATCTCGTCATGACGACAAGAATACGCCTTAATCTTATCATTCAAACAAGTTTATGACAAGATTGATGGAGAATTAAGCTTTGATGACAAGAAAGCTGCAGGGGGAGGCTCCTGCCCCAAGTCTTTGACGGTGCCCGTCGATAGACCACCACGCTTGTGGATCACGCCGATGGGGTGCCCTGCGCAGCGAAATAAAGGAGGAGGCTTGCGGCCCTAGGCCGCGCCGGGGGACATTCGCGGAGCAGGGCACCCCGTCGGCGCGATCCCGCCCCGAATGACGCTCAGAGCACGAACCAGCCGATCGCCACGAAGTGGCTCGCACTGCCGGCCAGCACGAACAGGTGCCACACGCCATGTGCATGCGGCCAACTGCGCGGGTTGCGGTAGAAGACCGTGCCGGCGGAGTAGAACGCCGCGCCCAGCAGAAGCCACGCAAGCCCGCCGGCGCTCAGGTGCATCACCAGCGGCACGGCGGCCAGCACGCCGAACCAGCCCATCGCCAAATAGAGCCCGAGTGGCGGGGCCGCATCGGCATCGGGCCGCAGCTCGCGGCGAATGCCGAATGCAGCGAACAGCCACACCGGTGCCAGCACCGCCCAGCGCCATCCGCCCTGCAGCGCGGCAGTGGCGAAGGGAGTAAAGGTGCCTGCGATCAGGAGATAAATGGCGCAGTGGTCGGCGCGCTGCCAGAAAACCCGGGCGGCGCCGCGGCTCGCGTGGAACAGGGTCGACGCCGCGTACAGCACCAGCAGCGAAAGCGCGAAGACGGCGGCGCCGAACTGGCGGCCGGCATCGCCCGATGCCTGGGTGCGCTCGAACAGCACCACCGACGCGCCGACGGCGAACAGCAGCCCGAGCAGGTGGCTTGCGGCATTGAAGCGTTCCCCTTCAGGCATGGCGATGGCGCAGCCAGAGGATGAACCCGGCGGCAGTCAGCCCGACCCAGTATTCGACCGGCGCACCGCCAATCCAGTGCTTGTGCCAGCTCACGAGCGCCGGGTCGAAGCGTGCCCATCCCCAGGCCGGATTGACGATGAACCACATGAAGTCCTCCACGATCCAGAACACCATCAACCCGGCGAGCGCGAGCGCCGCATCGGACCAGCGCCAGCGACCGTTGAAGGCCAGGGGTGCGCAGAACGCCAGCGCCATGAAGCTGAAGACCCATGCGTGGTAGCCCGTCATCGCACGGCCGCCCCAGAAGATGTCGAGCAGCCAGTGCTGCTCGATGCGCCAGGTCGGCAAGC
Organism: Variovorax sp.; assembly: GCA_031412135.1. GTDB lineage: Bacteria > Pseudomonadota > Gammaproteobacteria > Burkholderiales > Burkholderiaceae_C > Variovorax. The sequence continues at coordinate 6,963 of JANOCL010000152.1, forward strand.
CAGCGGCCCAGCCGGCGCCGCCTTCGATCTGCACCTCGGCGTGGGCAAAGAAGAACGCCATGACCGCGACCCAGGCCAGGTAGCCGGCCGTGCGGGCGGCCTCGCGGTTCTTTCCCGTGCTCATCCGGCCAGCACGCGCTCGAGCACGCGGCGCGCGGCATCGGGCCTGCCCAGTGCGCGGCTGCGGCGCGCCATCAGCGCCAGCTTGTCGGGCGCGGCCAGCAGGCGCGCGATCTTGTATTCGAGGCCGATGCCGTCGTGGGCCAGCCATGCGGCGCCTTCTTCGAGCAGGAAGCCGGCGTTGTGCTCTTCCTGGCCCGGAATCGGCGACACCAGCAGCATCGGCTTGCCGAGCGCCAGGCATTCGGCAATCGTGAGTCCGCCCGGCTTGGTGACCACCAGATCGGCCGCGGCCATCAGCGTGGCCATGTCGTCGGTGAAACCCACCGCCAGCAGCCGGCCCGGAATGCGCGCGGCCAGCGCACTCAGCGCTTCGTGCGCCCGCGCGTTGCGCCCGGCCGCCGCGATGACCTGGAAGTCGCTGCCCGGCCCCCCGAGCGCGAGCACGCGTTCGACCCTCTTCGCCAGGTCGCCGGTGCCGGTGCCGCCCGACACCATCAGCACCACGTGGCGCGCCGGGTCCAGCCCCAGCTGCGCAACGCAGGCATCGCGCCCGAGCGCCGGCGCATCCGGCAGCGAGAAGCGCGGCATCACCGGAATGCCCGTGACATGGATGCGGTCGGACGCGAGCCCCCGCGCCGCCATCCGGAAGGCCACTTCGCCGGTCGCGGCCAGGTAGCCCGCCATGCCGGGCACGATCCACATGTTGTGCAGGTCGTAGTCGGTCACCTGCAGCCACACCGGGCAGTCGAGGCGGCCGCTGCTGCGCTCGCGCATCAGCAGTTCGGCCGGCAGGAAATGGGTGCAGACGATGGCATCGGGCGCGGCGCGGCGCACCTCGCGCAGCAGCCCGCCGGCGCTCACCCGTTCGATGCCGCGCCGCAGCCGCTGCGACGTCGCGCTGTGCGGCGTGCTGTCGGTCTTCTGGTGGATGTACGACCAGACCTCGGGCGCACGGTTCACCAGGCCGATGTACCAGTCGGTATAGATTTTTCGGAAGCCGCTGGCCACGTACTGCATGGCATCGATGTGGGTGGCGGTGCAGGGCGGCTGCGTCTCTTCGGCCGCTGCGGCGAGCGCCTGCGCGGCCCGCACATGGCCGTTGCCTGCACTCACGCTCAGTATCAGGAGCTGCCTCGCCCTCACGCAGTCGTGGCGGTGCGGGCCGCGGCAGGTTTTTTTGCACCGGCCGGCAGGTGCTGCGTCCATTCGACGATTTCGAGCGTTCCGTCGGCATGTTCGGCCAGGGCCGTCAGGCTCTCGACCCAGTCGCCGTCGTTGCAGTAGAGGATGCCGTCGATGTCGCGCATCTCGGCATGGTGGATGTGGCCGCACACCACGCCTTGCACGCCGCGCTTGCGTGCTTCGCGCGCCACGGCGGTCTCGAAGTCGCCGACGTAGCTCACGGCGCGCTTCACCTTCTGCTTCAGGTACTTCGACAGCGACCAGTACGGCAGCCCCATGCGCGCACGCATCGAGTTGAGGTGCCGGTTGAGGCGCAGCGTGAACTCGTAGAGCGAATCGCCGACATGCGCGAGCCACTTGGCGCACTGGATGACGCCGTCGAACAGGTCGCCGTGCATCACCCAGAGCTTGCGGCCATCGGCCGTCTCGTGAATCCAGTCATCCGCCACGTCGATGCCGCCGAAGTTGTGGCTCAGGTACTTGCGCGCGAACTCGTCGTGGTTGCCCGGGATGAAGATGACGCGCGTGCCCTTGCGCGCCTTTCGCAGCAGCTTCTGTATGACGTCGTTGTGTGCCTGCGGCCAGTACCACTGGCGGCGCAATTGCCAGCCGTCGATGATGTCGCCGACCAGGAACAGCGTCTCGCACTCGGTGTGCTTCAAAAAGTCGAGCAGCGCGCCTGCCTGGCAGCCCGGCGTGCCGAGGTGCAGGTCCGAGATCCACAGCGTGCGGTAGTGCCGCTTGGGGCGTGTCGCCTCGTCACCTTCGGGAGGCGATTGCTGGAGCGCTGTGTCACGCCATGCGCGCAGGAAAGCTTCGTCGCGTTGCATGGTTCCAGAGCGTCGTCGAGCCGCATGACGTCGGCACGGCGGTCCGGTGACCGGTGCGTGACATGACGCGGGCGCGCGACACGTCGGCCGCTCACGGCGGCGTCAGGTTCGCGATGCGGTTGGTGGCCGGCGGCGCGATCGGACTGTTCGCCTTGATGTAGGCCTCGAGGGCATCGATGTCCTGGTCGCCGCCGATGGTGCCGGTGCCCTGGTTGAAGACGGTGAAGTTGTCGCCGCCGGTCGCCAGAAAGCTGTTCATCGTCACGCGGTACTGCGTTGCATCCACGAGCGGCACGCCGGCGAGCGTCATGCCGCTGATTCGCGAGCCGGCGGCGGCTGCGAGGTTGTAGCTGTAGGCGAACCCTGCAGATGGCAGCAGCACGCGCGGCGCTGCAACGGTGTTCGAGCCGCTCGCGAACTGCTGTTCGAGCAAGGCCCTGATCTGCGCGCCGGTCATGGTCTTCACCACCAGGCTGTTGCCGAAGGGCTGCACGCTGAAGATCTGCCCATAGCTCACGTCGCCGCCGGCGGCTGGCGCGAGGTCGGCCCGCACGCCGCCCGGATTCATGAAGGCGATCTGCGCGCTGCCCTTGGCCGCAGCAGCCGTCGCCGCGAGCTGCGCATCGGCGATGAGGTTGCCCATCGCGTTCTCGCGGGAGGGTGCGGACGTGCGCGTGGCCGGCGCGGTGAGCTGCCCGACGACGCGCTGCACGAGTGGCGCAGCGACGGCCGCGTACTGCGAGATCAGGGCCGCGATTTCCTGGTTCTTCTCGAACTTCGGATACTGGTCGGTCAATGCCACGGTGGTGGCGCCGCTCGTGAACGCCTCGCCCTGGACGATCACGTTGTCGGCCGTCCTGGACGTGACCTTGCGGGTGCGCGTGTCGATCGCGAGCTCGATGTCGGTGAGCACGGTGCCGTACTGCCCGGAACTGGTCAGCAGGAACGGCTTGGCCGGATTGATCTTGCCGTAGTCGCAGATGTAGGCGCGGTGCGTGTGGCCCGAGATGACCACGTCCACCGCCGCGTCCAGCCGGTTCAGGATCGGCAGGACGTCGCCGTTCAGGCCGGCGCAACTCTTGTCGTTGTAGCCCACGGTGGTGGTGCCGCCTTCGTGCACGACCACGACGATGGCATCGGCGCCCTGCGCCTTCAGCACCGGGATCAGCGCGTTCGCCGTGTCGGCCTCGTCCTTGAAAGTCAAGCCGGCCACGCCCGACGGCGTCACGATGCTGGGCGTTCCCTTGAGCGTCATGCCGATGAAGCCGACCTTCACCGTCGCGCCGCCCTGCACGAAGGTCTTGATGCCGGTGCCGGGGAACAGCGTGGTGCCGTCGCCCTTGACCGTGTTGGCGGCCAGAAAGCCGAAGTTGGCGCCGGGGAATGCCTTGTTCACCTGGCAGGGTTCGAGTGCCGTGTTCTTGCCGCAGCCGCCGTTCTTCATGCGCAGCAGTTCGGTCTGGCCCTTGTCGAACTCGTGGTTGCCGACGGCGTTGAAATCGATCTTCATCGCGTTCACCGCCTCGATGGTCGGCTCGTCGAGGAACAGCGCCGACACCATCGGCGAGGCGCCGATCATGTCGCCCGCGGAAACCACCGCGTTGTTCGGATTCTTCGCCTTCAGCGATGCGATGGCAGAAGCCATGTAGGCCGCGCCGCCCGCGGGCACCGCCACGTTGCCGCCTGCCGCAGCAGGCGCGGTGATCGATATCTTCGGCGGCTCCAGGTTGCCGTGCAGGTCGTTGAAGGCGATGAGCTTCACGTTGATCACGTCGGGCGCCGGGGTTGCGCCGGCGGGCGGATTCGCGACGGGCGGCACGAAGCTGCCGCTTCCTCCGCCGCCGCAGGCTGCGATCGACAGCGCGATGACGATGCCCGTGGGCATCGCCTTGTTCCAGAACATGCTCATCCCGAACCCCTGGTGAAAGGGGCAAATGCTAGGAACCGCGCATGACGGGACGGTGAAAAAAAGCCTCAGGGCACCAGCCTGTAGCCCACGGCCGTTTCGGTGAGCAGATGCTTCGGCTGCGCGGGATCGGCTTCGAGCTTCTGGCGCAGGTGGCCCATGTAGATGCGCAGGTAGTGGCTCTGCTCGGCATGCGAAGGCCCCCACACCTCGCGC
>JANOCL010000153.1:0-1866 GCA_031412135.1 Variovorax sp.
CAGCGCGCATCGGCTTCGCTCAGGCCCAGCAACGCGGGCGGCTTGCGCAACAGGTCGGTGGCCGACTGGGCCAGCTCCGGGACGCGTTCGAGCGAGCGCGGGTGCAGGCCCGCTGTGGCGGGAAGTCGGGAATCGGTGGGGTTCATCGGTGCTCGTTTGCCTCTTCTGCTGCCCGTCAGTTCGTTCAGGCCGCAGTGTGCACCGACCCGCCCCGCAATTGCATCTGCCCGGGCAGGGGGGTCGAGCGGCGCAGGATGTCTTCGGCCAGCCAGACGGCCGCGCGGCGAGCACGGGCGGCCACCGTGGGCAGCGGCAGTTGCTGGTAGTCGTCGTTGAAGACCTCGAAGCTGTAGTCGCCGCGGTAACCCATGCGGGCCAGGCAGCGTGCCAGCTCGGCCATCTGCGCGTTGTGCACGCCTTCGCCGGGAAAGACGCGGAAGGTCCGCGCCACGTCGCGCCGCTCCTCGGGCGTGCGCACTTGGCTCCACATGAAGTCGGCGAGCTGCACGAAGAAGATCTTGTCGGGGTCGATCTCGGCCAGCGGGCCGAGCGGCGTGTTGGTGGCGAACACGTGGTACGAGTCGATGCACAGGCCCAGGTTCGGACAGTCGGCCGCCTCGACCGCGGCCCAGGCCTGCGGGTACTCGTTGATGTGCCGACCCCACGACAGCGCCTCGTAGCAAATACGGATGCGGTGCGGCAGCGCGAGCATTGCCAGCTTGCGCAGGTCGCGCGCGATGTGGTCCAGATCACCGCTGGCGTGCTGCGAGGTCGAGGAGCAGGCCAGCAGCAGCGGGCTGCCCAGGGCCTTGCACATCTCGATCATCGACTTCGCCATGTCGACGCGGTAGCCGTGCAGGTGGCCGTCCAAGCCCTCGAAGTCGCGCAGTACCTGGAAGCCGGTGACGCGCAGGCCGCTGGCCTTCACGGCGGCCACCGCGGCGTCGATGCCCTGCGGATGGCCGACGATGTCGCGAGCGGCCAGCATGACCTGGCCGAAGCCGCCTTCCCGCACCGCGCGCAGCTTGGCCTCCAGCGGCCCAGCCAGCGTGATCGTGTCCATGCCGAAGTCGTCGATGTTGAGCATCACGCGCCCTCGTGGTGCACCAGCTCGAACATCAGGCTGCCGAACCAGTTCTGCGTCAGCGCGCCCCGCGACTCGACGTGCAGACTGGCGGTTTCGATGAAGGACACACCGCGTGGCTGCAGCGCTTGCACGGCCGCCAGCACATCGGGCACGCCAAAGGCCACCCGCTGCAGGCGCTCGTCGCTGTCGGCTTCCACGTCCGGATCGGGTTCGATCAGCTGCCAATAGAAACTTTGGTCGGGGCTCTGTAGCACGCGGCCGCGCGGCAGGATGCCGAAGCGCTCGTCGTCGGCCAGCACGCGGAAGCCGAACAGGGTTCGGTAAAAGTGCAGCCAGTCGTCCATCCGCTCGGCACCGATGTACTGCACCACGCCGAACCAGTGCAGGCCGGCCAGGGCGGGCGGAGCCTGCGCAGCGAGGCCCGTGCCAGCGGTGCCAATGGTGCCGGGGATGGGCACGAAGTCGACGTCGTAGATCGAGAACTCGCGATGCCGGTCGACGAAGTAAATGCGGCTCGCACCCGGCCCATGGATTGCGGGGATGTGCAGCTCCATCGGGGCCACCTGCACCGGCACGTCCCAGGCGCCGAGCTCGAGCACACGCGCATGGGCCGCAGCAGCGTCACGCACGCGCAGCGCCACCGCGGCCAACGTGGGCACCGCAGGTGCGGCCAGCGTGCCGGCGTGCGCGTTGACGATCACGTTCATCTCGCCCTGGCGGTACAGCAGCACCTCGCGCGAACGGTGGCGTGCCACCGGCCGAAAACCCATATGTTCCAG
>JANOCL010000154.1:0-6415 GCA_031412135.1 Variovorax sp.
GCGCAAGGTGCCGACGTGGTGCTGGAGATCGATTTCCAGGGCGCGATCCAGGTCAAACGCATCTTCCCCAACGCCGTGCTGATCTTCATTCTGCCGCCCAGCTGGGAAGAGCTGCGCTCCCGGCTCGAGCGGCGCGGGGAAGACAGCGCCGCAATCATCGAACTCCGGTTGCAGAACGCAGCCGACGAGATGGCGCGTGCGAGCGAATTCGACTTCGTTATAATCAACGAGTTATTTGAGCGCGCGCTGTTCGACCTCAAAGCAATTGTTCACGCTCAGCGGCTTCGGTATTCCGCGCAGCGCCGGGCGCGTGCTGACACCTTCGCCGCGCTGAACATTCCCTGATCCCGCTCACCTGTCCGCCCAGAAAGCCGAAAGATCCTCATGGCCCGCATCACCGTCGAAGACTGCCTGCAACACATCCCGAACCGCTTCCAGCTCGTGCTGGCTGCCACTTACCGTGCCCGCATGTTGAGCCAGGGCCATGCACCGAAGATCGAGAGCAAGAACAAGCCCTGCGTCACGGCGCTGCGGGAAATCGCCGAAGGCAAGATCGGCATCGAGATGCTCAAAAAGGTACCCGGCTGAGTTGCCGTGAGTCGACGACAAAGGAGCACCGCATTGCGGTGCTTTTTTTATGGCTGAACGCGTCTCACTGGCTGCCGAGCTAAAGTGAAGCATGAGCGCGGTAGTCAAGTCCCATTCCAATATCCCTCGCGGGACGCCACGGCCGAGCCCGGCGGCATTGAATGCGGCCGCCGCCAGCTTCGCCGCGTTGACCGACCGGTTGGACTATCTGGACGCGGACGATGTTGAACAGGTGCGCCGCGCCTACCGCTTTGCGGACGAAGCGCACCTCGGACAACTGCGCAACAGCGGCGAACCCTACATCACCCACCCGATCGCGGTCGCGGCGCAATGCGCAGAGTGGAAGCTGGACGCGCAGGCGCTGATGGCCGCCCTGCTGCACGACGCCATCGAAGACTGCGGCGTGACCAAATCGGAGTTGATCGAACGGTTCGGCGCGCCGGTCGCCGAGCTGGTGGACGGGCTCACGAAGCTGGACAAGCTGCATTTCAATACGCGCGAAGAGAACCAGGCCGAGTCGTTCCGCAAGATGCTGCTCGCCATGGCGCGGGACGTGCGGGTCATCCTCGTCAAGCTCGCCGACCGAACGCACAACATGCGCACGCTGGACGACGCGCCGCGCGAAAAATGGGCTCGGATTTCGGCCGAGACGCTTGAAATCTATGCGCCGATTGCCCATCGACTCGGCCTGAACCAGACCTATCGGGAACTGCAGGATCTTTCGTTCCGGTACTTGCGGCCGTGGCGCTATGCCATTCTTTCAAAAGCCGTCACCAAGGCGCGCGGGCGACGCCGCGATCTGATCCAGAAGGTGCAGCAGGAACTCGAAACCGCCTTCGCCGGTGCGGGCATGGGCGTGCGGCTCGCGGGTCGCGAGAAAACGCTCTATTCGATCTATCGAAAGATGGACGAGAAGCGTTTGAGCTTCGCGCAGGTCACCGACATCTACGGCTTTCGCTTGATCGTGCCGTCGGTGATCGCCTGCTATACCAGCTTGGGCATCCTGCATCAGATGTACAAACCCTTGCCCGGCAAGTTCAAGGATCACATCGCGATCGCGAAGCTCAACGGCTACCAGTCCTTGCACACCACGCTGGTAGGCCCCGCAGGCGTAAACGTCGAGTTCCAGCTACGCACCGAGGCGATGCACGTGGTTGCGGAATCCGGAGTCGCGGCCCATTGGCTGTACAAGGCGTCCGAGCCCAGTGGCCCCGCCAGCGACCGGCTCGGCGTCAAGTGGTTGCAATCGCTGCTGGACATCCAGGATGAGACCCGTGATGCCGCCGAATTCTGGGACCACGTCAAGGTCGACCTGTTCCCCGACGCGGTGTACGTTTTCACGCCAAAGAGCCAAATCATGGCGCTGCCGCGCGGCGCCACCGTGGTCGATTTCGCCTATGCCATCCACAGCAACATCGGCGACCACACGTCGGCCGCCCGGATCAATGGCGACCAGGTTCCGTTGCGTACCGAACTCAAGAATGGCGATGTCGTCGAGGTGATCACCGCGCCGGTGTCGACGCCCAATCCCGCATGGCTCGGGTTCGTTCGGACTGGACGGGCGCGCTCCAAGATTCGCCACTATCTGAAAACCTTGGCGCACGCCGAGTCGGAGGGCTTGGGCGAGAAGCTGCTTGCCCAGGCTCTGCGCGCCGAAGGCCTCGGCAAGCTACCGGACGACGACGCGGAACACCAACAGCTATGGGAAAAGCTTTTGCGATTCACGGGCAATCGCACGCGTCCAGAACTGCTGACGGACATCGGCTTGGGTAAGCGCATCGCCACCATCGTCGCCAAACGCCTCATGGCGCTGATGGCAGAACGCGGCGAAAAACCCGATGCGCTCATGCTGAGCCGCGAGCGCTTCACCGCGCATGAAGGCGTATCGCAAGGTGCGGTCACCCTGGACGGCAGCGAGAACTCGTCGGTGCGCTTTGCGCTGTGCTGTCGACCGATCCCCGACGACCCGATCGTCGGATACCTTGGGCATGGCGAGGGCCTCGTCGTTCACACCGATGCGTGCGGCGTCGGGCAACGATTGCGCCACAAGGACAGCGAACGCTTTTTTGCTGTTGAATGGGGTGACGACCCGGTGCGGGCCTTCGAGACCGGCGTGATCATCACGGTGCGAAACGACAAGGGCGTGCTGGCACGCGTCGCCGCGACCCTCGCAGATGCCGAGGCCGACATCACGCACGTCGAGATGGCCGATGAAACGCCGCAGGACTCCACCGACCTGCGCTTTGTGATTGCCGTGCGCGACCGCATCCACCTCGACGCGGTACTCCGGGCGGCACGACGGACGTCTTCGGTGCTCGCTGCCGCTCGGATGATTCCCGCGTCTTGATCGTCGCTCAGACCGGAGCGGACGAAGCCGGCGGATAACTGACCGCCAGCACTTCGATGTCGTGCACGCCGCCCGGCGTCGCAAGCTTGACCGAGTCGCCTTCCCGCGCCTTCAGCAACGCTCTGGCGATGGGAGAGATCCAGCTGACCTGCGCCTGCGCACTGTCGGCCTCGTCGATCCCGATGATCGTGACGACGCGCTCCTCCCCGTTTTCGTCCGCATAACGCACTGTTGCACCGAAGAAGATCTGGTCGCTGCCGAAATGGACTGACGGGTCGGTCACCTGGGCGATCTCGAGTCGCTTGGTCAAAAAACGAATGCGACGATCGATCTCGCGCAGCCGCTTCTTGCCATAGAGATAGTCTCCGTTTTCGGATCGATCACCGTTCTTGGCCGCCCAGTGAACCGCTTCCACGACCTTGGGCCGCTCGGCATCCATCAACTCGAGCAGCTCAGTCCGCAGACGCGAATAGCCCTCGGGCGTCATGTAGTTTTTGCCTCCGGCGGGCAGCGGCGGCAATTCGCCGGCCGCCAGGTCGTCGTCCGCGGTCTCGGCCTCGTTTTCTTTGGTGAATGCCTTGCTCATGGTGGATTCCATTCTCCGTCCGATCGCTGTTCGACCGTCCTTCGTAGAACCGTGAGGTTTTTCACTGACCTTTCTGGATGCACGGCGCACGATGGACGTATGCACAAACGCCTCGCACTCCTCCTGAGCCCCCTATTCACGTTCGGGCTCGTGTACTGGCTCGGCATCTACGCCGTACTCGTGTGCTTCGCCATTGCACTGTGTACGTTGCTTCTGTCTGCAGGGGAGCGCGATCGCACCGCCTCTGCCCAGAGCAATGAGTACCGCGGTGAATCGACCTTCGCAGGCAGCCTCCAGTAGTAACAGCGCCGTCCTCCGCCCACGACGCGTCGCACCGCGAGCAAAAAGGCTTCCGCCACATACAACTGCTTCACGTCGAGTCAGTGGGCGATCGACTCTGCGCAAGCGGGTCTGGACCTACACAAGCCGAAGTTGACGCACTGCTGTCTTGCAGAAGGCCGAGCAGCAAGCCAGAGCGGGCTACGCGCGATGCGTGGTCGCGATCTCATTGCAGCGGGCGCGCAAAAGAGCGTTCGGACATCGGCGTTCATGACCACCGGAAGCCGTCGCAGAAAAGAAAATGGCCTGGAAGAAAATCTTCCAGGCCATTTGAAGAGTGGTGCGGCTGGCAGGAATTGAACCCACGACCCCTTGGTTCGTAGCCAAGTACTCTATCCAACTGAGCTACAGCCGCACAGCTTGCGATTATAGCATCGCCTCGCGACTCACTCGTCCGCGAGGCAGATGCGATTCGGGTGGTAGGCCGTGATGGGCTTGAACCATCGACCAACGGATTATGAGTCCGCTGCTCTAACCAGCTGAGCTAACGGCCCACACCGATGCGATTCTAGTAGGCGCCCGCAACCCAGCCTGCGGCTCGCACTACTTGCGTTTGCTCAACGCATTGCTGACCAGGCGCGATGTGATGTCGACGATCTGAATCATGCGCTCGTACGGCATCCGCGTCGGGCCGATGACGCCGAGCGTGCCAACCACTTCGCCATCGACCTCGTAGCTGGCGCTCACGATCGACAGGTCATCGAACGGCACCACCTGGCTCTCGCCGCCGATGAAGATGCGCACCCCCTCTGCCTTGCTCGAGACATCGAGCAGGCGCATCAGCTGCGCCTTCTGCTCGAACAGCTCGAACGCGCGCCGCAGATGACCCATGTCACCGGAGAAGTCGGTCACCGCGAGCAGGTTGCGTTCACCCGCGATCACCACCTCGTCCTGCGCTTCCGTCATGACTTCAGAACTCACCTGCACCGCAGCCTGCATGAGCGCTGCGATTTCTCCACGCAGTTGCTCGACTTCGGATTGCAGGCGATCACGCACCTGCTCTATCGACAGCCCCGCAAAGTGCGTGTTGATGTAGTTCGAGGCCTCGACCAGTTGCGACTGCGAATAGTCGGCTTCAGGAAATATCACGCGGTTCTGCACGTCGCCGTCGGGCGACACGATGATCACCAGCAAACGGCGGTCGGAAAGCCGCAGAAATTCGATCTGCCGAAAAGCCGTTGTCCGGCGCGGCGCCATCACCACGCCCACGAACTGCGAAAGGTTCGACAGCAGATTCGCCGCGTTCGCGATCACCTTCTGCGGTTGGTCGGGCGCGAGATGCGCGGCCGTGAATTGCTCGCGCCGCGCCGTCAGCATGGTGTCGACGAACAGCCGGTAGCCACGAGCAGTCGGGATACGGCCAGACGAAGTGTGCGGACTGGCGATCAGCCCGAGCCCTTCGAGGTCGGACATCACGTTGCGGATGGTCGCGGGCGAGAGCTCGAGTCCCGACGCCCGAGACAGCGTACGCGATCCCACCGGCTGTCCTTCAGCGATGTAGCGCTCAACCAAAGTCTTGAGCAGCAACTTGGCGCGGTCGTCCAGCATCGGTCGATTTTAATGTTGTAATTTGTAGATGACCTCCAGCTTTCGGCACGTCGCCCTGATAGGTAAATACCAGGCTTCGGGCGAGCGGGCGCAAGCCGGCGCGCTGGACGGCGTGATGGAAGGCATCGGCGCATTCCTCGAATCACAAGGTTGCGAAGTGTTCGTCGAGCAGTCGCATGCCGACGACGCGGAGCAAAGCCGCTATGAGGCACTGACAGTCGAGGAAATCGGCCAGCGCTGCGACCTGGTGCTTGTGGTCGGTGGCGACGGCACCATGCTCGGCATCGGGCGTCAGTTGGCTCCGTACGGGGTTCCGCTGATCGGCATCAACCGCGGCCGCCTCGGCTTCATTACCGACATTTCGCTCGACAACTACCAGGCAACGCTGATCCCGATGATGGGTGGCGAGTACGAGGAAGACCACCGCAGCCTGATGCACGCACAGGTGATGCGCGACGGCGCGTCCGTGTTCGATGCGCTTGCGATGAACGACGTGGTCGTCAATCGCGGCGCAACTTCCGGCATGGTGGAGTTGCGGGTATCGGTCGGGCGCCATTTCGTCGCCAACCAGCGCGCGGACGGACTGATCATCGCCTCGCCCACCGGGTCAACGGCCTATGCCTTGTCGGCCGGCGGTCCGTTGCTGCATCCGGCAGTTCCGGGATGGGTGCTGGTGCCGATTGCTCCGCATACGCTGTCGAACCGGCCGATCCTGTTGCCCGACGCGGATGAGGTCTCGATCGAGTTGGTGAGCGGCCGCGATGCCAGCGCCAATTTCGACATGCAATCGCTGGCCTCGCTGGCCATCGGCGACCGCGTGGTGGTGCGCCGCTCCGATTACCGCGTGCGCTTCCTGCATCCACGAGGCTGGAGCTACTTCGATACCTTGCGCAAGAAGCTGCATTGGAACGAGGGGGGTTCCTGAGATGGCTTTGCAACGCATCGCGCTGCGCGACTTCGTCATCGTGCGCGCGCTCGAGCTCGACTTTTCCAAGGGCTTCACCGTT
>JANOCL010000155.1:0-9354 GCA_031412135.1 Variovorax sp.
CGGTCGCCGAGCAGGTAGGTCTCGGGCACGGTCTTGATGATGTCGCCCGGCCCCGCGGTCTGCAGCCACTTGAGGCCTCGCACGATGGCATTGGCAAGCGCCTGGCAAGTGTTCGGATTCTTCTGGACGAAGTCCATCGGCGCATAAAGACAAGCGGCCGGCATCGGGCCGCCGAACACGTCCTGCGTGCCCTTGAGCGTGCGGGTGTCGCTGATGATCTTCACGTCGCCCTTCTGCTCGAGCATGGTCATCACCGGATCGGTGTTGCTGATCGCGTCGATCTGGCCCGAGCGCAGCGCCGTCAGCGCACCGGCCGCCACGCCGACGCCGATGAAGCTCACGTCGCTGGCCTTCAGGCCGCCGCGCGACAGGACCAGATTGGCCACCATGTTGGTGGACGACCCCGGTGCGGACACGCCGATCTTCTTGCCCCTAAGGTCGGCAATGCTCTTGTAGCCCCCCATGTTCTTGGTCGACACGCCGATGGCGATTTGCGGCGCGCGGCCTTCGAGCACGAACGCCTGGAAGAACTGGTTCTTGGCCTGCAGGTTGATGGTGTGCTCGTAGGCGCCCGAGCAGACATCGGCGGAGCCACCCACCACTGCCTGCAACGCGCGCGCGCCGCCGGCGAAGTCGGAGATCTCGACGTCCAGGCCTTCTGCCTTGAAGTAACCGAGCTGCTCGGAGATGGTGAGAGGAAGGTAGTAGAACGCCGCCTTGCCGCCCACCGCGATGGAAATCTTCGACTTCTCGAGCTTGACCTGCCCGTAGACCAGCGGCGCCGCGATGGAAGCCGCGCCGAACGTTGCAGCGGCGGTAAAAGTACGGCGATTGAGCATGAAGTGAACCCGCAACTATTCGTTTCTTGTGAATCGAATCGAGCTTAGGGGCGCCCCCCTGCAACTGCATCGGGAACATCCCGTGCGGGTTTTCACGTAAACCCGAAGACCACTATCGCCCGGCGAAAAGAATGGCGATATTGACGAGAAATGCAAGCGCCCAGACCGCGCTGCGCGCGGTAGACAAGCCTTTGATGTAGAGCGCGACATAGGCCATGCGCAGCAGCACATAAGCCGCGGCGAGCATGTCGAGCCGTGCCTGCGCCGCGCCCAGCTGATGAGCGATGACCACCGCACCGATGAAGAAGGCGAGGCCTTCGAAGCTGTTGGCCTGAGCGGCCAGGGCCCTTGCGCGCCAACCGCTCTGGCGAATGCTCCACTCGCGCGGCGCTTCGTTGTCGCGCGGCTTGAACGCGCCCGCCTTGCCCGCGTAGGCCGAGGCGTAGGGCAGCAGCGCGGCTGCCAGCACGCACCAATAGGCGAGCGTCAGTGATGAGAATTCCATGGCTGCGTTGCTCCGTTGGAGGTGTCAACGCCGATCGACCAGCGCATGGGCGATCGTGCCGAGATCGACGTATTCGAGCTCGCTTCCGGCGGGCACACCGCGTGCGAGCCGGGTCACGGTGAGCCCGCGCTGCTTGAGCGCGTCGCCGATCGCATGCGCCGTCGCCTCGCCTTCGGCGGTGAAGTTGGTGGCGAGGATCACCTCGCTCACGGTGCCATCGAGCGCACGCTCGAAGAGCCGCGCAAGGCCGATGTCCTTGGGCCCGATGCCGTCGAGCGGACTCAGCTTGCCCATCAGCACGAAGTAGTAGCCGCGAAAGACGCCCGTGCGTTCCAGCGCCGCCTGGTCGGCAGGCGTTTCGACGACACACAGCGTGGTGGCGTCGCGCCGCGCGTCGAGGCAGACGCTGCAGACCTGCGCCTCGGTGAAGGTGTTGCAGCGCTCGCAATGCCGCACCTCGCTGGCCGCCTGCTGCAGCGCGCGCGCGAGCAACTGGGTGCCTTCGCGGTCGTGCTGCAGCATATGAAAGGCCATGCGCGAGGCCGACTTGGCGCCCACGCCCGGCAAGCGGCGCAACGCCTGGACAAGCGCCTCGAGCGAGCTCGAATCCGCCATCCGGCTAGAACGGCAGCTTCATGCCCGGCGGCAGCCCGGGCATGCCGGCGCTCAGCTTGCCCATCTTCTGCTCGCTGGTTTCCTCGGCCTTGCGCACCGCCGCATTGAAGGCCGCGGCCACCAGGTCTTCGAGCATGTCCTTGTCGTCGGCCAGCAGGCTCGGATCGATCGTGATGCGCTTGACGTCGTGCTTGCACGTCATCACCACTTTCACCAGGCCGGCGCCGGACTCGCCCTCGACTTCGATGGTGGCCAGTTCTTCCTGCGCCTTCTTGAGGTTGTCCTGCATTGCCTGCGCCTGCTTCATGAGGCCGGCCAGTTGTCCTTTGTTGAACATCGTTGGTCCTGTGGTCGTTGATTGGAAGAAAAAGAAGAAAGAAAGCGTTCACGCGGGCCGCAGCGTACCCGGAACGACCTTGGCGTCCCAGTCCCGCATCATCGACTGCACTTCAGGATCGTTGCGGATCGCTTCCTCGGCAATGTGCTGGCGTTCGTCGGCGGCCTGCTTGTTCCGGCGTGCCGGGCTGTCGAGCACGGTGCCGATCTCGATGGAAATCCTCACGCCATGGCCGATGCCGGAAAGCGCGGCCTGCAGCTTGTCGCGGCTGCTCGCCTGGTTGAGTGACTCGCGCTCGACCCGCAGAAGCCATTGATCGGTGTCGCGCGCGACCAACTGCGACTGCAGCGCGAGTTCGCGCGCCAACGCGCCAACTGCTTCGGCCGTCACCAGCCGAGTGACAGTCGCATGCCAGAAGTCGCCGTCCTCGCTGGGCACGATCGGCGCAGCAGCGGCCGCCGATGCGCTGTCGCGTGCAGCCTCGCGCGCACCGGGTGGCGGTTGCACGCGCACCTGCATCGCCAGGACCTTGGCGGGCGCATGGGTCGTGTCGGCAGCTGCCGGCGCTTTGGGTGGCGTCGACGACATGAGCGACGGCGCGCTGCGAACCGGCAGGCGGTGGCCGGGCGGTGCTATGGACGCAGCCGGCGCCGCCGAAGCCAGCGGCGCTTCATTCAGAGTTTTTTTTTCCGTGCCTTCGGTGCTACCGGGTTTGAACGCCAGCAGGCGCAGCAACACCATCGTGAGTGCCGCGTATTCGTCGGGCGCCAGGCCCAGCTCGCCGCGGCCGTGCAGGCACAGGCTGTAGAGCAACTGCGTCTCGTCGGCAGGCATCGCAGCCGCCAGCCGCGCGATCTCGGCCGCATCGGGGTCGGTCGCATCGCTGACGTCGACGCGCGACGGCACCGCCTGCAGCACCGCCATGCCTTGCAGCACGGAGGTCATCTCTTCGAGGGTGGATGCAGCCGACATGCCGTCGCGGCGCAGCGCTTCGGACGTGTCGACCACCGTCTTGCCATCGCCCTGCGCCAGCGCTTCGATCAGGCGGAACACATGGCCGCGGTCGACGCTGCCGAGCATCTGGCGCACGCCGCTTTCAAGCAGTTCGCCGTTGCCGAAGGCGATGGCCTGGTCGGTGAGCGACAGTGCGTCGCGCATCGACCCGCGTGCGGCGCGCGCGATCAGGCGCAGCGCGGCCGGCTCGGCAGGGATTGCCTCGGTGCCCAGCACCTGCGTCAGGTGCTCGAGCACCGTTTCCGGCGCCATCGGCCGCAGGTTGAACTGCAGGCAGCGCGACAGCACGGTGACGGGCACCTTCTGCGGGTCGGTCGTGGCGAGCACGAACTTGAGGTACTCGGGCGGCTCTTCGAGCGTCTTCAACATTGCGTTGAACGCATGACCCGTGAGCATGTGCACTTCGTCGATCATGAAGACCTTGAAGCGGCCCTGCACCGGCTTGTAGACCGCCTGCTCCAGCAGGGATTGCACCTCGTCGACGCTGCGGTTCGACGCCGCATCCAGTTCGGTGTAGTCGACGAAGCGGCCCGAATCGATGTCCCTGCACGCCTGGCATACGCCACATGGCGCGGCGGTGATGCCGCCCTGACCATCGACGCCCTGGCAGTTGAGCGACTTGGCGAGGATGCGGGAGACGGTGGTCTTGCCGACGCCGCGGGTGCCGGTAAAGAGGTAGGCGTGATGCAGCCGCTGTGACGTGAGTGCGTTCACCAGCGCCTGGACCACATGCTCCTGCCCCACCATCTCGCTGAAGGTTTTCGGACGATGTTTGCGAGCGAGCACGAGATAGGCCATCGGCGCATTTTAGGTCGGCGCCGCAACAGTCACGGCTTCGGTGCGCGCATCGATCACGCTCGAGACCTCACTCCCGGCTTGAGGAATGCACTCGCCTACAATCAGCGGTTGACGGGCCTCCTCGCATGGTGAAGTGGCCAACCGGGTCAGGTGGGGAACCAAGCAGCCCTAACTGCGTAGTCAGTGCCGGGGGTAAGGCTCGTCAACCTAATTCAGAGCAGCCTTGGTTCTCAAGAACCCGCTGGACATGCGACCACGCAGATGGTGGGTTCAGGGTTGCCGTCGCTTCCCGGCACAAGCCTACGGAATCTTGGCCAGGATCGCGTCCATCTCGCTGCTGGAATACGCACGAAGCGAATGCGAACGCACGTTGCCCTGCATGGCCGTGGCGAGGCTGAATGCCGCCAATGCATGCTCGTCCTCGGCCTCCAGCACGCACACTAGGTCGTACTCTCCCATCGTCCAGAGCAGTTCGCGCATGTTGACGCCAGCCTTCTTCGCAGCCTCCTTGGCGGCAGCGGCGCGTTTGGTCGTGTCCTTGAGCGCTTGCACGCCCTTGTCGGTGAAACTCATCAAGCCAATATAGGTAACCATGTCATCTCCTTTTTGGTTCGCCATGAGCGGCTGACGGTATCTACCTCGAACCGACGCAGCCGCCTATCGTCGTTCGAGATCACTGACAGTGAACGGCCTGCGAGTCGTCGTTCCTCAGGACGGCTGCTTCACGCGGAAATTCCCTGGACTCCAAATGAACGTGCGACGTAATTCGAGGACTGCTCGGCGCTGCGGCGCTTGCCGTAGGCGGTGAGCAAGAGCATCGACATGAAACCCGCCGCAATCAGCATGGGGTATGCAGCCATCAGTTCCAACAGCGAATACTTCCACGACAGCGGTCTGCCGACGCCGAGCATGACCGCGTAGAGCCACGACACGCCCGATACGGCGCCGGAAAAGATGGCGAACATGGTTTGACTCATCGGCAGCTCGAGCAGCGAGCCTGCTTTCTGCATCCATGGCAACACAGCGTGGTGCAGAAACACACCGTTGAGCGTCAGCAGCGCAACGATCAGGATCTTGGCCTGGATCTTGGGGTTGTCGAAATACTGCAGCCCATTGGACGAGACGTCGATCGCGACCACGGTCATTCCTGTGATCCAGAGAGCAATCAGGCTCGCCACGACACTCGTTTGCAGCTGCCTCATGTGCTGCATGTCCGCGCGGGCCGACGGGTCGCGCCCGAACAACTGCTTGACCATTGCGATGTCGCTGGTGACCACGAGGCCGACGGCGACGCAACAAGCGATCAGGTGGATGAAGACGACGCCCAAACGGGCGAACTCCAAGACAAGCTCCTGAGTAATGTGCATGTGATTTGATTCCGGGAAATCGCAGCGTTGACGGTGCGACTATTTAGACACTACGGCGGTGCAACTGAAGATCGGAAAAGCATCCACCGAAACGCGAAATCAAGTCTAGGCGGCGATGCATGTTCCATGCCGTCATGGAGCGTAAACGGATGATTCGCCCATTCGCGAGGTAACAGAAGGAAAGGATAGCTCCGGCGCGCAGGTCGAAGGGACCACCAAATGTCTGCGAAAGTGCAGCGCGGGTCGCGCCGGCGGGTGGTCGATAGTTACAACTTTATGACTACATCAAGCAGATGGCGCACTGCTGCTGGACAAGATCGCGCTAGCTTGTCGGATCAGGCGCCGCCGAGCGTTTCGACGCAGGCTCCGTCTTCAGACCACCGTATGTTCCGGCAGGTCGAGCTTTTCCAGCAGCGTCTGAACGAGCGCCACTGTCCTGTGTTCCATGTCGGCGACCTGATGGCGACCGAGAGGACGCCCTTCGTAGCTGAGTGCCGCCACCGGAAAATGCTGACCCAGCGCCGTCGCCGCGTCGTGCACGCACTCCGCAATCGACCGCAGCCCCTGACGGGCATAACACCCATCGGCGCCGCCCATGCTCACGCTGTAGTTGAAGTACCGGTCTCTGATTTTCTGGATGTCGACTTGCGGATGCATAGGTTGGTGCGACCCTCGGGGGAGCGTCGGATTGTCCGCGTGGCGGCCAACAATTGCACGTCAGCCGGAAGTACGCAGTCGATCAAACCGCTAACCGCCGCACCGCAACAGAACGCCCTTCGCTGCGGCGATGCCGCTGGCCATCGAGGCGGTCAGCAAGTAGCCGCCGGTGGGCGCATCCCAGTCAAGCATCTCGCCGGCACAGAACACACCCGGCAGCATGGCGCTCATCAGCTGGGCATCCAGCGCCTCGAAGCGCACGCCACCCGCGCTGCTGATCGCCTCGTCGATCGGCCGTGGCGCGACCAGCCTCACCGGCACTGCCTTGATCGTTTCGGCCAGCTTGTCGGGCAGCTGCATCTGCTCGCGCGTGAGCATCTCGTGCAAGACGCCGGCTTTGATGCCGTCAAGCCCGAGCCGGCTCTTCAGATGGCTCGCAAGCGAACGCGCGCCACGCGGATGGCGGACGGCGGCACGCACCTGCTCGGCACTGCGGTCCGGTAGCAGGTCGAGCTGGAAGGTTGCGCTGCCCTTGGCGGCGATCTCGTCGCGCAGCCATGCTGAGGCGGCATAGACCAGGCTGCCCTCCACGCCGCCGGCCGTCGCGACGAATTCGCCCCGGCGTGCGAAGCGCCGGCCTTGATGGTCGGCGAACGAGATCGCGACGGACTTGAAGGGCACGCCCGCAAAACGCTCGGCGAAGTGCGCGCTCCAACCCACATCGAAGCCGCAGTTGGCCGGCACCAGCGGCGCCACATCGATGCCACGCGCAGCCAGCCATGGCACCCAGGCGCCATCCGAACCCAGCCGCGCCCAGCTTGCACCTCCGAGCGCCAGCACCACCGCGTCGGCCTGAATTTCAGTCTCGCCTTCGGGCGTCGCAAAACGCAGCGCCGTTGCCGGCATGCTGGCATCGGGCCAGCCGAGCCAGCGATGACGCATGTGAAAGCGCACACCCGCCGCACGCAAGCTGTGCAGCCAGGCTCGCAACAGCGGCGCGGCTTTCATGTCGGTCGGAAACACACGTCCGGAGCTGCCTACGAAGGTCTGGGTGCCGAGTCCGTGCGCCCATTCGCGCAGCGCCTCGGGGCCGAAGGCCTGCAGCAGCGGCTCGATACGGTCGCGGCGCTCTCCGAAGCGGCCGGCAAAGCTGGCGAACGGTTCCGAATGCGTGAGGTTCAGGCCGCCGCGCCCGGCCAGCAGGAACTTGCGCCCGACCGAGGGCATGGCGTCGTACAAGTGCACTTCGACGCCATGCGCGCTGAGCACATCCGCGGCCATCAGTCCTGCGGGACCGCCGCCGACCACTGCAACCCCGATTGCGTGTTGCCGCTGCTTCATCCGAGCGTGACCAGCTCGCCGTTGCCAGTGAGGAATGCGGCGCGCACCGTCTCATGGGGGTGAGCGCCCTGCACGGCGTCGCGGTAGCGCTGGAGTTGGGCGATCAGCTCGGCGTCATGTTCGGGGCGCGCGGCGGATTTGTAGTCGAGCACCCACCAGGCGCCGGTCTCGCGATGGCGCACCAGCCGGTCGATGCGCAGCGTCTGCCCACCATGGATCAATGAAACCTCGTTGCCATGCCAGTCGAGCGCCGCCGCATCCCAGGCCCAGGCGCCGGCGCCGGACCGGATGCGCTGCGCAATCGCGGCTGCAGCGCGCGCCGCTTCGGCGTCAAGTCCGAACTCGCGGCCCGCCGCGCGCACATGGGCCGGCGGCAAAGGCGCGCCGGGCTGTGCCCATTCGAGCAGGCGGTGCATGGCCTGACCCAGGGCCGAGGCGCGCGTGTCGGCACGGCGCTGCGAGCGCTCGGCCGGCAGCGCCAAGCCGGTTGCCGATATTGCAGGCAGTGTCAGCATTTCGAAGCTGGCCGGCGGACTCGGCGACTTGAGCGGTACTGCGTCCGTCTCGGCGCCGATCGGCTCGCAGCGCGCCGCAAGTCGGGCCCACCAGCTTTGCGCGTCGGGCCTTGCGGCAGCCACGGCCGACAAGACCAGCTCGGTCCTGGCGCGCGTGGTGGCAACGTAGAGCGCGTTGATTTCTTCGCGGTGCCGCGCCGCCTGCTCCTGCGCAAGATCGTCGACCGTGCAGGCAGGCGGCGTCTTCTCGCTCGCCACGAAGACGAATCGCTCCGGTGCGACCGCATGCCCAGGCCATTTCACGAGCACGCCCATGGTCTGCGCGCGTCTCGCGGAGGCATCGGTGTCCAGCAGCAGGACCAGCTCGGCCTCGAGCCCCTTGGCGCCGTGGACGGTGAGCAGCTGCACCGCATCGGCAGCGGCGATCGAAGGCGCACGGATGCCGCCCGTGCGCAGCGCGCGCACCAGCGCATAGGGGGTTGCAAAGCGCGCACCGTCGAGTTCGAGCGAGGCGGCCAGCAGGCCGCGCAGGTTGGCCAGCACGCCCGCGCGCAACGCGGCAGGTGCGGCGGCGGCAAACCGCGAAAGCACATCGGCATCGTGATAGATCGCGTTCAACGCATCGTGCGGCGGCAGTTCAGCCAGCCATTGCTGCCATTGCGCGAGTCGTGGGCCGATGCCCGCTAGCGGTGCTGGCAGATCGTCGGCCTGCAGCACCTCGAACCAACTGCCGGACCCTGCCCGCCGGCGCAGCGCCAGCGCAACCAGTGCCTCGTCTCCGATGCCCCAGAGCGGCGACTTCAACGCGCGTGCGAGCGACAGGTCATGGTCGGGCGACACCAGCGCATCGAGCAGCGCAACCATGTCCTGCACTTCAGGCGCATCGTTCAGTTCGTTCTTCTCGGGCTGCTGCACCGCGATGTGCCGCTTTCGCAGCGCATCCTGCAATGCGGCCAGCCGGCTGCGGCGTCGCGCCAGCACCATGATGCGGCTCGGCGCCAGTCCGCCGGCGATGCGCTCGGCGATCCAGCCCGCGGCCTGCTCGCATTCCTTCTGCAGCAGCCGTTCTTCCGGCAGCACGCGCGGCGTGACAAGGCTGTCGCGCCATGGCAGCAGACCGTGCGCGTCCGCGGGATGGCCGGCATCGGCGGCGCCCGGCGCGTCGCGCTCGATCAACGGCAGCTTGCGCACGCCGCCGGGCGTGCGGGATTCGGTCGTGTGGCTGCGAAAGCCGCTGAATTCGCCGGCTTGCTGCGCGTCCTGCATGGCTGCGTTCACCAGGCCGATCACCGCCTGCGCGCTGCGATGCGTGTGGTCGCAGTTCAACAGGTCGCCGCCGAGGCCCTGCTGGACGAACTGCTTGGCC
>JANOCL010000156.1:0-14482 GCA_031412135.1 Variovorax sp.
GCGGTGATCTTCACCGCCAAGGTGGAAGCCGGCGCAAACGTCGTGGTGTTCGGCCTCGGCGGCATTGGTTTGAACGTGATCCAGGGCGCGAAGATGGTCGGTGCCGACAAGATCATCGGCGTCGACCTGAACCCGGCGCGCGAGGCGATGGCACGCAAGTTCGGCATGACGCACTTCATCAATCCGAAGGACACGCCGAACGTGGTCGATGCGATCGTTGCGCTCACCGACGGCGGCGCCGACTACAGCTTCGAATGCATCGGCAACACGCAGGTGATGCGCCAGGCACTGGAATGCACGCACAAGGGCTGGGGCCGCAGCATCATCATCGGCGTGGCCGAGGCCGGTGCCGAAATCAGCACCCGGCCGTTCCAGCTGGTGACCGGGCGCAAGTGGGAAGGCTCGGCCTTCGGCGGCGCGCGCGGGCGCACCGACGTGCCGAAGATCGTCGACTGGTACATGGAGAACAAGATCAACATCGACGACCTGATCACCCACACCATGCCGCTGGAAGACATCAACAAGGGCTTCGAGCTGATGAAGCGCGGAGAGTCGATTCGCGGCGTGGTGCTGTATGACTGAAACCGCACTCGGCGGCCTGCGCCGCGTGCAGGCCGGCGTGCTCAAGGTCGCCTTTCACGAGAGCGGGCCGGCCGACGGCCCGCCCGTGCTGCTGCTTCACGGCTTTCCCTACGACGTGCAATCCTATGTCGAAGTCGCGCCGCAGCTCGCCGCGCAAGGCTGCCGCGTCGTGGTGCCCTACCTGCGCGGCTTCGGGCCAACCACGTTCGCCGATGCCGGCACGCCGCGATCGGGCGAGCAGGCCGCCATTGGCGCCGACGTGCGTGATCTGCTCAATGCACTTGCTATCCCGAGCGCGATACTCGCCGGCTACGACTGGGGCGGAACCGCGGCCTGCGTGGTCGCGGCGCTGTGGCCAGAGCGCTGCACCGGCCTTGTTTGCCTCAACAGCTACAAGGTCCAGAACATCGCGGCTGCACAGCAGCCCGTTTCGCCAGAAAACGAGATGCGGTACTGGTATCAGTACTACTTTCATGCCGAACGCGGCCGTGCCGGCCTCGCGCAGGATCGGCACGCCCTGTGCAAGCTGCTGTGGCGCATGTGGTCGCCGACCTGGCGCTTCGACGACGCGACGTACGAACGGACCGCGGCGGCATTCGACAATCCCGACTTCGTCGACATCGTGATCCATTCCTACCGCCATCGCCATGGCATGGTCGCGGGCGATCCGGCGTATGCGGCTTTCGAGGCGCGTCTCGCGCAGCAGCCGGACATCGGCGTTGCGGCCATCACCTTCGACGGTGCGGACGACGGCGTCATGCCTGTCGGCGGCACGGCCAATCTGGGTCACCACTTCACCGGACCGCACGAGCACCGCGTCGTGCAAGGTGCCGGACACAACCTGCCCCAGGAAAAGCCGCAGGTCTTCGTCGACGCCGTGCGCGACCTCCTGCATGGCACGATCGGTCCATGACACACAGCCTGAAGACCCTTTCGGAACACCGCTGCTTCGGCGGCGTGCAGGCTTTCTACGAACACCCGTCGCGCGAGATCGGGCTGCCGATGCGTTTTTCGGTGTTCCTGCCGCCGCAGCCGCAACAGCGCCCGGTGCCGGCCGTGATGTATCTCGCCGGCCTGACCTGCAACGAAGAAACCTTCATGGTCAAGGCCGGCGCGCAGCGCATTGCGGCCGCACTGGGCCTCGCGCTGATCGCGCCCGACACCAGCCCGCGCGGCACCGAAGTCGAGAGCCTGCCCGGCGCCACGGCGAGCTGGGACTTCGGCATCGGCGCCGGCTTCTATCTGGATGCCACCGAGCCGCCGTGGGCGCCGCACTGGCGGATGGAGAGCTACCTTGTCGGCGAACTGCTGCCGCTGATCTCGCGGGCGCTACCCATCGACGGCCAGCGCATCGGCATCTTCGGCCACTCGATGGGTGGCCACGGCGCGCTCACGCTCGCGTTGCGACATCCGGGCCGGTTCGCGTCGCTGTCGGCCTTGGCGCCGATCTGCGCGCCCACGCAATGCCCGTGGGGCGAGAAGGCGTTCAGCGGCTATCTCGGCGACGATCGCAGCGCCTGGCTCCCGCACGACGCTTGCGCCCTGATGCAGTCGCAGACCGCGCCGCCCTACCCCGCCGGCATCCTGGTCGACCAGGGAGAGGCAGACAAATTCCTGGTCCAGCAGCTGCATCCGCACCTGCTCGAAGCCGCCTGCAGCGCCGTGGGCCAGCCTCTGACCTTGCGCAGGCATGCGGGCTACGACCACGGCTACTACTTCATACAGAGCTTCATGGCAGACCATCTGCGCCATCACGCGGCGGCATTGATCGACGGCACATGAAGCTGCTGCTGCTCGCCTTCACGCACGCGGTCGCCATCGCGTTCGGCGTGGCGCTGGGCATTTACCTGCTGCCGATCCTCATCGCACCCGCGGCGCCCACGGTGGCCGAACTCGCCGACACGGCAGCGGCCGCTCCGTTCAAGGGCCGCTTCAAGCGCGACCTTGCCGACAGCGACATGTTCCACTGGGGCGACGGCGAGCTCTCGGTCGGGCCGCGGGCCATCGCCCTGCAAGGCAAGATCGCGCCCGGGCCCGACTACAAGCTCTACCTGTCGCCGGTGTTCGTCGAGACCGAGGCTGAGTTCATGCGGCTCAAGCCGCAGATGGTGCGGGTCGGCGACGTCAAGACATTCGACAACTTCGTCGTGCCGGTGCCCAGCGGCATCGACGTGGCCGCCTACACCACCGCGATCGTGTGGTGCGAAACCTTCAAGGAATTCATCAGTGCCGCAAGCTACCGCTGAAGAAGATCGACGGGACATGCTGCAGCCGCTGCCCGAGCGCGAGCAGATCGCGCTGCTCGAAGTCTTCGAAGGCCTGTCGCTGCCGGCCATCCATGTGGTCGATACGCCGCAGGAGGCGGCTCGCGCGGTGGCGGCGCTGATGGGGGCCGGCGTGGCCGGGTTCGACACCGAGTCGAAACCCACCTTCGTGAAGAACGAGATCTCCGGCGGCCCGCATGTGCTGCAGTTCGCCACGCTCGACGCGGCATGGTTGTTCCAACTGCACCGCACCGAGTTCCACGGCATCGTTGCCGGCTTGCTCGAATCGACCGGGCTGATCAAGGCGGGCTTCGGCCTTTCCAGCGACCTGAGCCTGATCCGGCAGCGCTTCGGGGTCGAGCCGCAGGCCGTGGTCGACGTCGACGCCGAGTTTCGCCGGCGCGGCTATCGCAAGTCGGTCGGTGTCAAGACGGCCGTGGCGCTGGTGTTCGACCGCCGCTTCGTGAAGTCGCGCAAGGCCACCACATCGAACTGGGCCAACCGTCAGTTGACCGATGCCCAGCTGCGCTATGCGGCCAACGATGCCTATGCAGCGATCCGCGTGTACGACGCGCTGGGCCTGCGGCAGCCGCGCTGACCGGGTCAGCGCTCAAGCGGAGGTTTGCTGCGGAGCCAGAGCAGGGTTTCCGAAACCAGCCGGTCCGTTGCGGCTGACGCATCCACTGCAAGCACGCCGGGCTCGCCGACCGGCGATTCGAGCGTTGCGAACTGATTGGCGACCAGGCTGGCCGGAAACATGTGCGCGCCTGCACGCGCGGCAACACGTCGCTCGGCCTCCTTGCGCGACAAGTCCATGAACACGAAGCGCAAGTCCGGCACCGCCGCGCGCAACCGGTCGCGGTAGTCGCGCTTGAGCGCGGAACAGCTCAGCACCGCGCCCTGCTGGCGGGTGGCAAGCTCCCGCCCCAGCGTCGCCAGCCAGCCGCTGCGATCGGCGTCGTCGAGTGCGATGCCGGCGCGCATCTTGTTCACGCTTTCGGGCGCGTGGAAGTCGTCGCCCTCGATGAGCGGCAGCGCAAGTTCGCGCGCCAACGCGGCTGCAAGGCTGGACTTGCCGCAACCCGAGACGCCCATCACCACCAAAAAGCGAAGCTCCTGCATGGCGTGGATTGTCGCTAGAACAAGCAGCCCTGCCCCGCCGCGCCGGGTGGCCGGAATGCGCTGAGGTCGAGCTGGATGCGCTCGCGGTTGAAGCCCATCCGCCGGCAGGCTTTTTCGAAGCGCTGGCGGATCAGGTCGGCCCACAGGCCGGTGCCTTCCATGCGGGTCGCGAAGTCGGCGTCGTAGTCCTTGCCGCCGCGCATCTCGCGGATGCGCGCCATGATGCGGCCGGCGCGTTGCGGATAGTGCAGTTCGAGCCACTGCTTGAAGAGCGGCGCGACTTCCCAGGGCAGCCGGATCACCGTGTAGAACGCGCTGCGGGCGCCGGCCTCCCAGGCCGCTTCGAGCACTTGCTCCATGTCTTCGGTGACGAACGGAATCTGCGGCGCGAGGCTCACGCCGACCGGCACGCCGGCATCGGCCAGCGTGCGCAGGGTGCGCAGCCTGCGGTGCGGCGCGGCAGCCCGAGGCTCCAGCTTGCGCGCGAGTTCGGCGTCGAGCGTGGTGACGGTCACGTACACCGCAGCCAGACGGTCGGCCGCCATCGGCGCGATCAGGTCGAGGTCGTGCTCGACCGCGCTCGACTTGGTGACCAGCCCGAACGGATGGCGCGCCTCTTTCAGCACCTCGATCACCGCGCGCGTGAGCCGCAGTTCACGCTCCAGCGGCTGATAGCAATCGGTCGCGGTGCCGATCGCGAGATGGCCCGGCCGGTAGCTCTTGCGGCCGAGTTCGCCAGCCAGCACTTCGGCGATGTTGCGCTTGGCGATCAGCTTGGTCTCGAAGTCGAGGCCTGGGGAAAGATTGAGGTAGCTGTGCGTCGGCCGCGCGAAGCAGTAGATGCAGCCATGCTCGCAGCCGCGGTACGGGTTGATGGAGCGGTCGAACGGAATGTCGGGCGAGTCGTTCTGGCTCAGTGCCGACTTGACGTCCTCGAAGCGCACCTCGGTGGCAAGCGGCGCCAGCGGCTCGGACGCGCCGTCCTCGAGCGTGCCCCAGCCGTCGTCGAACTCATCGCGAACGTCCCGCTCGAAGCGATGCGGCAGGCGGGTCGCCGCACCGCGACCTTTGAGAGCATGGACAGGGATGAAGGTATCGGCCATGGAACACCCCAGACAAACTGTATAAAAACCCAGTATTCCACGATTCGGCCGGCGCAGCCAGGCCCGAACGTGAAACACCGCGGAACCGGCTTTGCCGGGCCGCTGGTGTTGCCCCCGGCAGGGGGTGGGCAAGCGACACGAAGTGCGCGCAGCCTGGGGGCGAGCCAAGTGACACCGCGGAACCGGCTTCGCCGGGCCGCTGGTGTTGCCCCCGGTAGGGGGAGGCAAGCGACACGAAGTGCGCGCAGCTTGGGGGGGAGCCTATTCTTCGGTCGGCCAGTCGCGGATGTAGGCCTTGAGCATCTTGTTCTCGAAGTTCTGGCTGTCGACCACGGCCTTGGCCACGTCATAGAAGCTGATCACGCCCATGAGCATGCGCTTGTCCATGACCGGCATGTAGCGCGCATGGCGCTCCAGCATGATGCGGCGGGTCTCGTCGAGGTCGGTCTCGATGGTGCAGGTGACCGGATGGTCGTCCATTGCCTTGCGCACCAGCGTGCCGCCCACCTGCCCGCCGTTGGCGACGATGGCGACGATGACTTCGCGAAAGGTGAGCATGCCGACCAGGTCGCCATGCTCCATCACGACCAGCGAGCCGATGTCCTTGTCGGCCATCGTGTTCACCGCATCGGCGAGGGGTTCGTCGGGGGTGACGGTGTAGAGCGTGTTGCCCTTCACGCGAAGGATGTCGCTGACTTTCATCGGTTGCTCCTCACTTGCTCGGCGGGGTGCCGAATTGAATATAGCCCACAATGATCGGCCGTCCACAGGCCCACGTCGGTGTTGCAGTCATAGCACCGTCCGGGGCATCGCACAACGACCTCGAAAGCACCGCATGCCCGGCTACTCCGACCCCGGCTTCGACACCCTGGCACTGCATGCCGGCGCGGCACCCGACCCCGCCACCGGCGCGCGTGCGGTGCCGATCCACCTGACCACCTCGTTCGTCTTCGAATCGAGCGACCATGCGGCGGCGCTGTTCAATCTGGAGCGCGCCGGTCATGTGTACTCGCGCATCAGCAATCCGACCAACGCGGTGCTCGAACAGCGGGTTGCCGCCCTCGAAGGCGGCATCGGCGCCATCGCGACCGCCAGCGGCCAGGCGGCGCTGCATTTGTCGATCGCCACGCTCATGGGCGCGGGCTCCCACATCGTTGCAAGCACGGCGCTCTACGGCGGCTCGCAGAACCTGCTGCACTACACGATGCGGCGCTTCGGCATCGAGACCACCTTCGTGCAGCCGGGCGACCTGGACGGCTGGCGTGCCGCGATCCGGCCCGATACCAAGCTGCTGTTCGGCGAGACGGTCGGAAACCCGGGACTGGATGTGCTGGACATTCCGGCGGTGAGCGACATCGCCCATGCGGCCGGCGTGCCGCTGCTGGTGGATTCGACGCTGACCTCGCCCTACCTGATCAAGCCCTTCGACTGGGGGGCCGACCTGGTCTATCACTCGGCCACCAAGTTCCTTTCGGGCCACGGCACGGTGATCGGCGGCGTGGTGGTGGACGGTGGCAGCTTCGACTGGGAACGATCGGGCAAGTTCGCCGAACTGACGCAGGCCTACGACGGCTTCCACAACATGGTGTTCAGCGAGGAAAGCACGGTCGGCGCGTTCCTGCTGCGCGCGCGGCGCGAAGGCCTGCGCGACTTCGGCGCATCGATGAGCCCGCACACCGCCTGGCTGATCCTGCAGGGCATCGAGACGCTGCCGCTGCGCATGGAGCGCCACATCGACAACACGCAGAAGGTGGTGGAGTTCCTGGTGGCGCATCCGTTCGTGGGGCGCGTCGGGCATCCGCTGCTCGAATCGCACCCGAGCCATGCGCTGGCCGGCCGGCTGCTGCGACACGGCGCGAAGGGCGCAGGCGCGGTCTTCAGCTTCGACCTGAAGGGCAGCCGGGATCAGGGCAAGAAGTTCATCGAGGCACTGAAGCTGTTCAGCCACCTGGCGAACGTGGGCGACTGCCGCAGCCTGGTGATCCATCCCGCGAGCACCACGCATTTCCGCATGACCGACGAAGCACTGGCGGGCGCGGGCATTTCGCAGGGCACGATCCGGCTGTCGATCGGGCTCGAAGATCCGGCCGACCTGATCGACGATCTGAAGCGCGCGCTCAAGGCGGCAGAGAAAGCGGTGGCGTGATGGAGTTCATCGTCAACGGTCATTCGACCTACTGCTACACCGCCGGCAAAGCGCTCGACGCAGCCAAGCCGACGGTGGCGTTCATCCACGGCGTGCTCCACGACCACAGCGTGTGGATTTTGCAAAGCCGCTGGTTCGCCAATCACGGCTGGAACGTGCTGGCAGTGGACCTGCCCGGCCACTGCCGCAGCGCCGGCCCGCCGCCCGCGAGCGTCGAGGCGGCCGCCGGCTTCGTCGTCGCCCTGCTCGACGCGGCCGGCGTCCACAAGGCAGCTCTGGTCGGCCACAGTTTCGGCTCGCTGATCGCGCTCGAAGCCGCTGCGCGCGCGCCCGGGCGGGTCACGCATCTCGCACTGGTCGGCACCGCCTACCCGATGACCGTCTCGCCCGCTCTGCTGGACGGCGCGCAGAACGATCCGCAACGCGCGATCGAGATGGTAAACACCTTCTCGCACGCGCTGATGGCGCCGCCGCCTTCGTCGCTCGGGCCCGGCACCTGGGTCCACGGCAGTTCTCGCGCTCTCATGCGGCGCGTGCTTGCGAGCAACCGGGATGCCAACGTGTTCCACATCGGGTTCAAGGCCTGCAACGACTATGCGAACGGGGAAGCGGCAATGGCCTCGGTGCAGTGCCCCACGCTGTTCCTGCTCGGCGAGGCCGACCAGATGACGCCGACGCGCGCCACCCGCACGCTGATCGGGAAAGCGGGCAGCGCGAAGGTCGTGACCGTCAACGCCGGCCATGCACTGCTGAGCGAGGCGCCAGACGCCGTTCTCTTCGCGCTCCGGGATTTTCTGGAGAACTGACCGCCGCGCGCCTTAGCGCAGTGCGTTGATGTCTGCCGTTTCGAGCAGCGGTGTAGGCGCACCGCGCCGGGCGACGACGAGCATCGCCCTGCCGACCTGTTCGCTGGTGGTGATGCCGTTCGGCGTCCACCGGTGCATCAGTGCGAAGAACGGGCTTGCCAGGACGCAGGCCCAACGGTAGAGCGCAGTCCTGGAGCGCACGCCGTGCAGCGGCTGGATCAAGCCGGGGCGGAACATGTAGGCCGCCTTGAAGGGCATGCGCATCAGCGCGTTCTCGGTGGTGCCCTTCACGCGCGCCCACATGCTGCGCCCGCGTTCGCTGCTGTCGGTGCCGGCGCCCGACACGTAGATGAAGGTCATCTGCGGATTGAGCCGGACCAGCACCTCCGCGGCGGCCAGCGTGATGTCGTGGGTGATGCGGCGGTAGGCCGTTTCGCCCAGGCCGGCCGAAGAAACGCCGAGGCAGAAGAAGCAGGCGTCGTAGCCTTCGAGGTCGGACTCGACGGCGCTGTAGTCCAGCATGTCGGAGACGATGCGTTCGCCCAGCTTCGGATGCGTGGCGCCCGCGGGGCTGCGCCCCACGCTCAGAACGTATGCCACGTCCGCAGCGAGCAGGCATTCACGCAGCACGCCCTGCCCCACCATGCCGGTCGCGCCGAAGAGCAGCACTTTCATGGCGCTAGCCGACGCGGAAGGCGGCGGGTTCGCGGCGCAGCGCGTCGAGCAGCAGCGCGACCGGGGGCTCCGATGGCTGCGCCGGCTGCAGCGCACCGAGCATGCGCGCCAGCGTTTCCGCATGCGGCAGCATTGGCCCGAGGAAGCGGGTGCCGGCACCGTTCGCGACGAGGATGGTGGGGAAGGTCTCCACATCGAAATCGTCCGCCAGTTCGGCGTGGTCTTCGATGTCGACCCAGGCAAAGCGCAACCGCGGATGCGCGCGCGCCACCTGCTCGAACACGGGCCGGTACTCCCGGCATGCGCCGCACCACTCTGCGCAAAGGCAGACGACCCACATCGCGTCGCCTGCAGCGGCGCTGCTTGCGGAAACGGTGGTGTCGCTCGAAGCCAAGGTCGGTGGGTTGCTGGTGGATCGGGAGTCGGCGTCAATTATCGTCACGACAGCACGTCCTGCAGCCGCAGCGTGCACAACGGGCCTTTCCGCCAAAGGTTGTCCAGCGGCGGCGCATGCGGCAGGAGCAAGGCCTGGAGCAAGGGTTCGAGCGACGTGGTGCCGGGGTCCGCCAGGAGCACGAAGCGGGGGTCCTCGTCGAGCGGGTCCTCGGCGATCGGTGCGATCCAGTCGAGCACAACCAGCGTCTGCAGCACCGGCACGAGTTGCAGGGGATCGACCCTCATGCGCGCCACCAGTTGCAGCGCGCCCAGCCCTCGGTCCGGGGTATCTCGCGCCCGGGCCAGATGCTGCAGCGCTTCAACCGCGAGCTGCAGCGGCCAGCCCGCCGCGCCGCCGCGCCGCGAGACGCCTTTCAGCAGGCTGGGCAGGTAGGCCGCAATCACGGCGCCCAGCAGCACGATGACCCATGCGACATAGATCCACACGAGCAGGATCGGCACGGTCGCGAAGGCGCCGTAGAGCACCGAATAGGTCGGCACCAGGCTCAGGTAGTAGGCCAGCACCCGCTTGGCGATCTCGATGGCCGCTGCAACGAACAAGCCACCGGCCCACGCATGCAACCACTTCACCCGCGTGTTCGGCACGAAGTGGTAGAGCGAAGCCATGCCGGCCGCGAGCAGGAGGAATTCGAAAGTGTCGAAGGCCAGCTTCAGCATGAGGCCTCCGACGACGCCGCGCGAGGCCGAGAAGACATAGGCCGTGGTGCTCAGGCTCAGGGCCAGCACCAGCGGGCCAAGCGTGATCGCGGCCCAGTAGATCAGCACCCGCTGCGCGAACGGCCGGGGCGTGCGAACGCGCCAGATGTTGTTGAGCGTCTTGTCGATGGTAAGGATGAGCGCGATGGCCGTCACCAGCAGCACCACCAGGCCGGCAACGCCGAGCCCGCTCGCCTTGCTGGCGAACTGGTTGAGGTAGCCCAGCACCTGGCGCGCGATGTTCTCGGGGATGAGACTCTCGATGAGCCAGCGCTGCACCAGCCGCTGCATCGCCGCGAACATCGGGAACACCGTGAACAGCGCCAGCGCCACGGTGAAGAACGGCACCATCGCGATCATGGTGGTGAAGGTCAGGCTGCTGGCGGTCAGCCCGAGCCGGTCTTCGCGGAATCGCTCGCCCAGCACGGCGGCGGTGTTGCCCCAGGGGAAGTGCGAGAGATCCCTCCAGAGCTGCCGGCGATTCATGGCCGGTATCATGCCATCGGGCCTCTGCCGCACCCGCGCTGCCCGCTGATCCTGATTGCCGTGACCGCATCCAACGTTCCTCCCGCCTCCGTCTCCGCCACCCGCCTGCTCGCAGTCGGCAGCCTGGTCGGGCTCATCGTGCTCGGGCTGGCCTGGGAGCTGTGGCTGGCACCGCTGCGGCCCGGGGGTTCCTGGCTTGCGCTCAAGGTGCTGCCGCTCGTGGTGCCGCTCGCGGGGCTGCTCAAGAACCGCATGTACACCTACCGATGGGTCAGCCTGATGGTGTGGCTGTACTTCACCGAAGGCGCGGTGCGCGCCTGGAGCGACACCAACGGCATCGGGCAGATCCTCGCGCTGGTCGAGGTGGCGCTGTGCCTGGCGCTCTTTGTCGCCTGCGCCCTGCATGTCCGCCTGCGGCTGCGTCATGCGGCACAGGCACTCGCTTCGAACGGAGCCGCCACATGAGTCCATTGATCGAAACGCTCCGCACCATCGTCGGCGAGGCGAACGTATTGACAGACGGCGACCTCGGCGCCTTCGAGCAGGACTGGCGCAAGCGCTCGCGCGGCAAGGCGCTGGCCGTGGTGCGGCCCGGCAGCACGCAGGAGGTGGCCGAGGTGGTCAAGGCCTGCGCCGCGGCCGGCACCGGGATCGTGCCGCAGGGCGGCAACACCGGCCTGGCGGTCGGATCGATTCCGGACGAGAGCGGCACCCAGGTGCTGTTGAGCCTGCAGCGCCTGAAAGCCATCCGCAGCATCGACGCCGCCAACCTGACGATGACGGTCGAGGCAGGCTGCGTGCTGCAGACGCTGCAGGAAGCCGCCGAGCAGGCCGGCTTCCTGTTCCCGCTCAGCCTGGCGGCCGAGGGCAGCTGCACCATCGGCGGCAATCTCGCCACCAATGCCGGCGGCACGCAGGTGCTGCGCTACGGCAATGCGCGCGACCTGTGCCTCGGGCTCGAAGTCGTCACGCCGCAGGGGGGCGTGTGGCAAGGCCTCAGCGGCCTGCGCAAGGACAACACCGGCTACGACCTGCGCGACCTGATGATCGGCAGCGAAGGCACGCTCGGCATCATCACCGCAGCCACGCTCAAGCTCTACCCGCTGCCGGCCGCGCGGCTCACCGCCTGGGCCGCCGTGCCGTCGCTCGACCAGGCGGTCGCGCTGCTCGGGCTGGCGCACAAGCACCTGGGTTCGGGGCTCACCGGCTTCGAAGTGATGGGCAAGTTCGCTCTCGGCCTGGTGGCGAAGCACTTTCCCGCGATG
Source organism: Variovorax sp. (assembly GCA_031412135.1). Taxonomy (GTDB): domain Bacteria; phylum Pseudomonadota; class Gammaproteobacteria; order Burkholderiales; family Burkholderiaceae_C; genus Variovorax. The sequence goes on from JANOCL010000156.1 coordinate 11,602, forward strand.
CGGGTGCCCTTCATCGACGACGAGCGCGCACCCTATTGCGTGCTGCTCGAAAATTCGGACAGCGAATCCGAAGACCATGCCCGCGGCCGCTTCGAGGCGCTGCTCGAGACCGCATTCGAGGCCGGCTGCGTCGGCGATGCGGTGGTGGCCGAGAACCTGACGCAGGCGCACCAGCTCTGGCATGTACGCGAAACCATTCCGCTCGCGCAGGCCGAGGAAGGCCTGAACATCAAGCACGACATCTCGATTGCGGTGTCGCGCATTCCGGCGTTCGTCGCCGACACCGACGCGCTGCTCCAGCGCGAGGTTCCGGGCGTTCGCCTGGTCAACTTCGGCCATCTGGGCGACGGCAACCTGCACTACAACGTGCAAGCCCCGGCGGACAGCGACAACAAGGCTTTTCTGCGCGATTACGAGGACCGCATCAACACGCTGGTCTACGACGCAGTCGAAAAGTTCGACGGCTCGTTCTCGGCCGAGCACGGCGTCGGCTCGCTGAAGATCGACAAGCTCGAAAAACACAAGTCGCCGGTGGCGCTCGAGATGATGCGCTCCATCAAGCGCGGGCTCGATCCGCAGAACCTGCTGAATCCGGGGCGGGTGATTCGCCTCACATGATTCATGCGCATAAAATGCGCGCATTCCATCCGCAGGAGTCGCCATGCTTCGGTTCGACAATGCCCCCAAGAAACCCACCAACCTTTCGCTCAACAGCAAAGTGCTCGAAATGGCGCGAGAGCTCGGCATGAACGTGTCGCAGACGGTGGACGGTCTGCTTGCCGAAGAGGTGAAGCGGCGTTACTGGGAGAAATGGAATGAGGACAACAAGGAAGGCATCGCAGCGTACAACGCCCGCATGGCGAAAGAAGGCCTGCCACTGGCCAAGTACCGTACCTTCTGAGATATGGCTCGCTTCGACGTTTACCGGCACCCCGATGCCACGCTTCGCAAGAGCACACCGTATTTGCTGGACCTGCAGAACAACTACATCAGCAACGTCGATACCCGCATCGTGGCGCCAATGCGGGCTGCCAGATTGTTCGGCCCTCCGATGCGCGACTTGAACCCTCCATTCGAGATCACTGGCATGCAGGTCGTCCTCGACATTGCCGCGCTTGCCGCATTTCCCGCCGCCGACCTGCGCACCCCGGTACTCAGCCTTCAGGCGCAAAGCGACGTGATCGTCGGTGCGCTCGATACCCTCTTCGGCTCCTACTGACATGACCACCCGCCCCCTCCGCTCCCAGTACGAAGACTTCATGCGCCACGTCGACGCGACGGGCGTGCACAAGAGCGACCGCACCGGCACCGGCACCAGGAGCGTGTTCGGCCACCAGATGCGATTCGATCTGAACGAAGGCTTTCCGCTGGTCACCACGAAGAAGGTGCACGTCCGATCCATCGTCCAGGAACTGCTGTGGTTCCTGACCGGCTCCAGCAGCAACAACTGGCTGAAGGAGCGCGGCGTCACGATCTGGGACGAATGGGCGCGCGAGGACGGCGATCTCGGTCCGGTCTACGGTGTGCAATGGCGCAGTTGGCCCACGCCCGACGGCGGGCACATCGACCAGATCCAGCAGGTGATCGACACGCTCAGGTCGAACCCGGACTCGCGCCGCATCATCGTGAGCGCATGGAACGTGGCCGAGCTGTCGAAGATGGCGCTCATGCCCTGCCATGCCTTCTTCCAGTTCTACGTGGCGCCGCCGCAGGCCGAAGGCGAACGCGGCAAGCTGAGCTGCCAGCTCTACCAGCGCAGTGCCGACATCTTTCTGGGCGTGCCTTTCAACATCGCGAGCTATGCGCTGCTGACGCACATGGTCGCGCAGCAATGCGATCTCGACGTCGGCGACTTCATCTGGACCGGCGGCGACTGCCACATCTACAGCAACCATGCCGAGCAGGTGGCGCTGCAGCTGAGCCGGGCGCCCCACCCGTACCCCACGCTCGCCATCAAGCGCAAGCCGCCAACGATCTTCGACTACGCATACGAAGACTTCGAAGTGCTCGAGTACCAGCACCATCCGGCCATCAAGGCGCCGGTGGCGGTCTGAGCATGGCGACGCGCATCAACCTCATCCTCGCGCGCGCCGCCAATGGCGTGATCGGGCGCGACGGCGCGATGCCCTGGCATCTGCCGGAGGACATGGCGCATTTCAAGCGGATGACCGCCGGTGCGCCGGTGATCATGGGCCGCAAGACCTGGGACTCGCTGCCACCGCGCTTCCGGCCCCTGCCCGGCCGCCGCAACATCGTCGTCAGCCGGCAGTCCGACTTGCAGGCGGAAGGCGCCGAACGCGCAGGCAGCCTGCGCGAGGCCCTGTCGCTGTGCGAAGCGGCGCAGGCGCCCGAGGCCTGGGTGATCGGCGGGGCGCAGATCTATGCCGAGGCCGAGCCGCTGGCGCAGCGGGCCATCGTGACCGAACTTGCGCGCGACTACGAGGGCGACGCCTGGGCGCCAGGCTTCGACGGGGCGACGTGGCACGAGACTGCGCGCGAGTCGCATGTGGCCCAGAACGGCATTCCGTTCAGCTTCGTCACGCTCGAACGGGCCTGAGTTTCCGCCGGCTCAGTCGAGCGCCACCCAGACGCGGCCGGCCTCGATCTTCACCGGGTACACCTGCAGGTCCTCCGTCACCGGCGTGCACAGCGCGCGGCCGTTGCGCACGTCGAAACGGCCTTGATGCAGCGGGCATTCGATCTCGTGGCCCAGCAGAAAGCCGTCGCACAGCCGGCCGTCGCCGTGGGTGCAGGTGTTGCTCGTGGCAAAGACCTCGCCGTCCACGCGGTACAAGGCGATGTCCCGCCCCTGCACCTCGAGGCCGGTCACGTCGTCGACGTTCAGTTCGTCGAGTGCGGCGGCGTCAGTCCATGAGGCAGC
>JANOCL010000157.1:0-17054 GCA_031412135.1 Variovorax sp.
GCCACGACCGCGGCGCCAAGGTGGTTGCCACGGCCTTCGCCGATCTCGGCTTCGATGTCGACATGGGCCCGTTGTTCCAGACGCCCGAAGAGTGCGCGCGCCAGGCGATCGAGAACGACGTGCATGCTGTCGGAGTCTCGACGCTCGCCGCGGGCCACAAGACGCTGGTGCCGGCCATCATCGACGAGCTGAGCAAGCAGGGGGGCGCAGGCATCATCGTCTTCGTCGGCGGCGTGATTCCGCGCCAGGACTATGAGATGCTGTACGAGGCCGGTGTGAAGGGGATCTACGGGCCCGGCACGCCGATCCCGGCGAGCGCCAAGGACGTGCTCGAACAGATTCGCGCCAACGTCGTCAAGGCCTGAGAACCGTGGCCCTCGATTCCGTCGTGGAGGCGTTGGTGGCCGGTGTGCGCAGCGGCGAACGGCGCGCGCTCGCCAAGTCGATCACGCTGCTCGAATCGACCCGCGCCGATCACCGTGCACAAGCCGATCAGTTGCTCGATGCCTTGCTCCCGCTCACCGGCAAGGCCATGCGCCTGGGCATCTCCGGCGTGCCCGGCGTCGGCAAGTCGACCTTCATCGAGGTGCTCGGCTTGGCGTTGATCGCGAAAGGGCACCGCGTGGCAGTTCTGGCGATCGACCCGTCGTCGAGCATCTCCGGGGGATCGATCCTCGGCGACAAGACACGCATGGAGCAGCTCTCGGCCGACGAGGCGGCCTACATCCGCCCGAGCCCGGCCTCGGGCACGCTCGGCGGCGTGGCCGAGAAAACACGCGAGGCGATGCTGGTCTGCGAAGCCGCCGGCTACGACGTGGTCATCGTCGAGACCGTCGGCGTCGGCCAGAGCGAAACGGCGGTCGCGAGCATGACCGACATGTTCGTGCTGATGCAGCTCCCCAACGCCGGTGACGACCTGCAGGCGATCAAGAAGGGCGTGATGGAGCTCGCCGATCTCGTCGTGATCAACAAGGCCGACCTCGACCCCGATGCCGCGACCCGCGCGCAAGCCCATATCAGCGGCTCGCTGCGCCTGTTCGGTGCGCATGCCGCGCCAGAGCAATGGGTGACGCGCGTGATGCAGCTCAGCGCCTTGAAGGGGCAGGGCGTGGACACGTTCTGGTCGGCCGTCGAAGAATTCCATGCGAAGCGCCGTGCCAGCGGCGAGTTCGATGCGCGCCGCAAGACGCAGGCGCTGGCCTGGATGTGGGACATCGTGCACGCCCGGCTGCAGGCCGACTTTCGCCGCCATCCGGCTGTGCGGGATGTGCTTTCGACCACCGTGCGAGACGTGACCGAGGCACGCATTGCGCCCTCGTCGGCCGCGCGCGGTTTGCTGAATTTGTTCGAGCAGAAAACGAGGTAGACGACACCATGCACGAGATCATCCAGCAGCTCGAGGCCAAACGCGCCCGCGCGCGCCTGGGCGGCGGCGAGGCGCGCATCGCAGCGCAGCACCGTAAGGGCAAGCTGACTGCGCGCGAGCGCCTCGAGTTGCTGCTCGACGACGGCACCTTCGAAGAATGGGACATGTTCGTCGAGCACCGCAACCACGACTTCGGCATGCAGGACAACCGGCCGCCGGGCGACGGTGTCGTCACCGGCTACGGCATGATCAACGGCCGCCTCGTGTTCGTCTTCAGCCAGGACTTCACGGTGTTCGGCGGCGCGCTCAGCGAGGCCCACGCCGAGAAGATCTGCAAGGTGATGGACCAGGCGATGAAGGTCGGCGCACCGGTGATCGGCCTGAACGATTCGGGCGGCGCGCGCATCCAGGAAGGCGTGGCGTCGCTCGGCGGCTACGCCGAGGTGTTCCAGCGCAACGTGATGGCCTCGGGCGTGGTGCCGCAGATCAGCATGATCATGGGCCCGTGCGCCGGCGGCGCGGTGTATTCGCCGGCGATGACCGACTTCATCTTCATGGTGCGTGACAGCTCGTACATGTTCGTCACCGGCCCGGAAGTCGTGAAGACGGTGACGCACGAGGAAGTGTCGACCGAAGACCTCGGCGGCGCGTCTGTCAACACGACCCGGAGCGGCGTCGCCGACCTCGCGTTCGAGAACGATGTCGACGCGCTCGCGATGCTGCGCCGCTTCTTCAACTACCTGCCGCTGAACAACCGCGAGAAGGCGCCGGTACGCCCCAGCAGCGACCCGGCAGAGCGCACCGACCTGTCGCTCGACACGCTGGTGCCCGACAAGCCGAACAAGCCCTACGACATGAAGGAGCTGATCGTGAAGACCGTCGACGACGGCGACTTCTTCGAGCTGCAGCCCGACTATGCGAAGAACATCGTGATCGGCTTCGCGCGCATGGAAGGCCAGAGCATCGGCATCGTCGCCAACCAGCCGCTGGTGCTGGCCGGCTGCCTGGACATCAAGTCCTCGATCAAGGCGGCGCGCTTCGTGCGCTTTTGCGATGCGTTCAACATCCCGGTGGTCACCTTCGTCGACGTGCCCGGCTTCATGCCCGGCACCAGCCAGGAGTACGGCGGCATCATCAAGCACGGTGCCAAGCTGCTGTACGCCTATGCCGAGTGCACCGTGCCGAAGATCACCGTCATCACGCGCAAGGCCTATGGCGGCGCCTACGACGTGATGGCATCGAAGCATTTGCGCGGCGATGTCAACCTTGCCTGGCCGCGCGCCGAGATCGCGGTGATGGGCGCCAAGGGCGCGGTGGAAATCATCTTCCGGGAGGACAAGAACGATCCCGAAAAACTGGCGGCGCGAGAGGCGGAATACAAGGCCCGCTTCGCCAATCCGTACGTCGCCAGCACCCGCGGCTACATCGACGACGTGATCCTTCCGAGCGAGACGCGCAAGCGCATCTGCCGCAGCCTGGTGATGCTGCGCGAGAAGAAGCTCGAGAACCCGTGGCGCAAGCACGGGAACATTCCTCTCTGAGTCCGGGAGACAACAACATGTTCAAGAAGATCCTGATCGCCAACCGCGGCGAGATCGCCTGCCGCGTCATCAAGACCGCGAAGAAGATGGGCATCCTGACGGTCGCCGTCTATTCCGACGCCGACAAGGATGCGCGCCATGTCGAGATGGCGGACGAGGCGGTGCATATCGGCGCGTCGCCCAGTCGCGAGAGCTACCTTCAGGCCGACCGCATCATCGCCGCGTGCAAGCAGACGGGCGCGCAGGCGGTGCATCCGGGCTATGGCTTCCTGTCGGAGGACGAAGGCTTCGCGAAGAAGGTCGAGGAGGAGGGCATCGTCTTCATCGGTCCCAAGCACTATTCGATTGCCGCCATGGGCGACAAGATCGCCTCGAAGAAGCTGGCCAACGAGGCCAAGGTCAACACCATCCCGGGCTGGAACGATGCGATCGAGACGGCGGAGCGCGCGGTCGAGATCGCACGCGATGTCGGCTACCCGGTGATGATCAAGGCTTCGGCCGGCGGCGGCGGCAAGGGCCTGCGGGTGGCGTACGACGACAAGGACGCGTTCGAGGGCTTCACCTCGTGCCGCAACGAGGCGCGCAACAGTTTCGGCGACGACCGCGTGTTCATCGAGAAGTTCGTCGAGGAGCCGCGTCATATCGAGATCCAGGTACTCGGCGACGCGCACGGCAACGTGATCTACCTGAACGAGCGAGAGTGCTCGATCCAGCGGCGCCACCAGAAGGTGATCGAGGAAGCGCCGTCGCCTTTCATCAGCGAGGCGACGCGCAAGGCCATGGGCGAGCAGGCGGTGGCGCTCGCCAAGGCGGTGGACTACCAGAGCGCCGGCACGGTCGAGTTCGTGGTCGGCAAGGACCAGAGCTTTTATTTTCTCGAGATGAACACGCGGTTGCAGGTTGAGCATCCGGTGACCGAATGCATCACCGGCCTGGACCTGGTGGAACTGATGATCCGCGTCGCGGCCGGCGAGAAGCTGCCGTTGACGCAGGCCGAGGTGCCACGAAACGGCTGGGCGATCGAGTGCCGCATCAATGCGGAAGATCCGTTTCGCAACTTCCTGCCTTCGACCGGTCGCCTGGTCCGGTTCCAGCCGCCGAAGGAGAGCATGTTCTCCGCCGACACCGAGCATCTCTTCGGCGTGCGCGTCGACACCGGCGTCCACGATGGCGGTGAGATTCCGATGTTCTACGACTCGATGATCGCCAAGCTGATCGTGCACGGCCGCGATCGCCTCCATGCGATCGCACTGATGCGCGAGGCGCTCGACGGCTTCGTGATCCGTGGTATCGGCAGCAACATCCCCTTTCAGGCTGCGCTGCTCGCGCATCCGAAGTTCGTCGCGGGAGACTTCAACACCGGCTTCATCTCCGAGCATTACGGCAAGGGTTTTCGTGCCCAGGACGTGCCGCATGACGATCCCGATTTCCTGGTCGCGCTCGCAGCTTTCATGCACCGCCGGTACCGGGCTCGGGCGTCGGGAATCAGCGGTCAGCTCGAAGGGCACGGCGTGAAGGTCGGCGAGCAGTTCACCGTGGTCGTGCTGGACGCCGCGGGAGAGCATGTGCACACGCCGGTGACGGTAACGGACTTCAAAAGCCAGCCAGGCTCCAGCGCGGTCGCGGTGGGTGCGAACACCTACCGGATCGAAAGCCGCGTGGTGCTGGGCAGCATCCGGGTCGAAGGCATGGTGAACGACCACGCGTTCGTCGCGCAGGTGGAGCGTGGTGCCGGCAAGAGTCCGCTGGCCCTGCGCGTGTCGCACAACGGCACGCAGATCGATGCGATGGTGCTGTCGCCGCTGGGCGCGAGTCTGCTGAAGCTCATGCCCTACAAGGCGCCGCCGGATCTCAGCAAGTTCCTGATGTCGCCGATGCCCGGGCTCCTGGTCGAGATCGCCGTGAAGCCGGGCCAGCAGGTGCAGGCGGGCGAGAAGCTCGCAGTGATCGAAGCGATGAAGATGGAGAACGTGCTGTTCGCAACGCAGGACTGCAGGGTCGGCAACATTTCTGCGGCCAAGGGCGAATCGCTCGCGGTCGACCAGGTGATCATGGAGTTCGCATGAGGGGCGCAAACGATCTGTCTTCGGTGAAAGCCGTAACCCTCCATCGCCCGCCGACAAGGCCTGCCGTGCCCGGCGGACGATGGTCAGTAGAGGCCATCCACGCGCTGTTCGAGAAGCCGCTGAACGACCTGCTGTTCGACGCGCAGACCGTGCACAGAGCGCACTTCCCGGATGGCGATATCGAACTTGCCACGCTGCTCTCGGTCAAGACCGGCGGCTGCCCCGAGAACTGCGGCTACTGCCCACAGTCGGCAGCGTTCGACACCGGCGTCGAGGCGCAGAAGCTGATGGCCGTCGACGAAGTCTTGCGTGCCGCGCAAGCCGCCAAGGATGCGGGCGCCACTCGCTTCTGCATGGGTGCCGCGTGGCGTGCGCCCAAGGACCGTGACGTCGAGAAGGTTGCGATGCTGGTCGAGGCAGTGAAGGGGCTCGGCATGCAAACCTGCGCAACGCTCGGCATGCTGGAGCCGCAGCACGCCGCGCAGCTGAAGGCGGCGGGGCTCGACTACTACAACCACAACCTCGACACCGCGCCCGAGTACTACGGCGACATCGTCGATACGCGCACCTACCAGGACCGGCTCGACACGCTGGCTCACGTGCGTGCTGCCGGCATCAGCGTGTGCTGCGGCGGCATCGTCGGCATGGGCGAGACGCCGGTCCATCGTGCCGGGCTCATCGCGCAGCTCGCCAACCTCGATCCGTATCCCGAATCCGTGCCGATCAACAGCCTGGTGCGGGTACCCGGTACGCCGCTTGCCGACGCCGATCCGATCGATCCCTTCGACTTCGTGCGGGTGATAGCGGTGGCCCGCATCACGATGCCTGCTGCGCGCGTGCGGCTGTCGGCGGGTCGGCAGCAGCTCGGCGATGCGGTACAGGCGCTTTGCTTCCTGGCCGGTGCCAACTCGATCTTCTATGGCGACAAGCTGCTGGTAACCGGCAATCCCGACGTCGAAGCCGACGTGCAGTTGCTCGGCAAGCTCGGGCTCAAGGCCCGTCGGGGCGCCGTGCAGGGGGAGTTCGCATGAGCGCCCCGCAGCGGCCTTTCAAGGTGCTGGGCGTCCAGCAGATCGCCATCGGCGGAGTCGACAAGACGCGCCTGCAGAAACTGTGGGTCGAGATGCTCGGACTCGAAGTGACAGGCACCTTCAGAAGCGAGCGCGAGAACGTCGATGAAGACATCTGCGTCATCGGCAGCGGGCCTTTCAAGATCGAGGTCGATCTGATGCAGCCGCTCGACCCCGACAAGAAACCGGCAGTGCACACCACGCCACTCAACCACGTCGGCTTGTGGATCGACGACCTGCCGCTGGCCGTCGAGTGGCTCACTGCACAAGGCGTGCGCTTTGCGCCGGGCGGCATCCGCAAAGGCGCGGCCGGCTTCGACATCTGCTTTCTGCACCCGCGAAGCAACGACGAATTTCCGATCGCCGGCGAGGGCGTGCTGATCGAGTTGGTACAGGCGCCGCCGGAAGTAGCGATGGCTTTCTCGGCGCTCGCGGCGGGCTCAGCCGGAGCCTGATGCCGAGCCACACCCCGGGGGCGATCGCCTGCGCGATCGAGGCAGCCGACAGAGCTGCAGCGTGTGGACGTTCACGCTTTTTTTTCGTCGCCGCGCGATGCGGCGGCGGCCCGTGCGCGCGCCAATGCTGCTTCGACCACGTTGCGCTTGCGGTCGGGTGCAGCCTCCGACGGCGCGGCGGCCGCGGGCTCGTTCTGCCCGCGGCGCCGGATGTGCGCGTCATAACGCTTTCGCGCCTGGTCGGCCTGCGGCTGAGACCAGGCCTGCCAGCCGCTGCGGCCCGGCGTCGCTACTTCGAGAGAAATGCAATCGACCGGGCAGACCGGGATGCAGAGTTCGCAGCCGGTGCAGTGCGCCTCGATCACGGTATGCATGCGCTTGTGGATGCCCAGAATGGCATCGGTGGGACACGCATCCAGGCACAGCGTGCAGCCAATGCACCAGGCCTCGTCGATGACCGCCATGGCGCGCGGGCCTTCCGCACCGAACTCGACACCGATCGGCTGCACCGGCTTTCCCGTCAGCAGCGAAAGGCGGGCCACGCCTTCTGCGCCGCCCGGTGGGCATTGGTGAATGCCGGCATCGCCGGCAGCAATGGCTTGTGCGTAGCCTGCGCAGTCGGAATAGCCACAGCGCGTGCACTGCGTTTGCGGCAGCGCCTCGAGAATGCGTGCAGCCAGCGCGTCCACCGGAACCCGCGATTTATCGCGCCGCGCTACGCACCCGACGTGCCGGTGCAGCCTTGCGGGCAGCGGCGGGGCGCTTGATGGCGAAGGGGCCGGCCTTGATGGCGTCTTCAGCCGGCAGGTTCGATCGCGTTGCGCGCTTCTGTGGCTTGTCGTGTGCCGCGATGAAAGCCTTGACTTCGGGATAGACGAGATCGCGCCAGCGCCGTCCGCTGAAAATGCCGTAGTGACCGGCGCCCTTCACTTCGTAGTGATGCTGGTTCGAGGGCGCGATGCCGGTACACAGCTGATGCGCGGCGCGGGTCTGGCCCGAGCCGGAGATGTCGTCCAGCTCGCCTTCGACGGTCAGGAGGCCGGTCGTATGGATATCTTGCGGACGCACGAGTTCGGGTACGCCTTCCGGGTTTTTCACTTCCCAGGTGCCGTTCACGAGTTCGAACTTCTGGAACACGGTGCGGATCGTGTCGAGGTAGTAGTCCGCATCCATGTCGAGCACCGCGTTGTACTCGTCATAGAACTTGCGGTGCGCCTCGGCACCCGCATCGTCACCCTTAATCAGGTCCTTGAAGTAGTCGTAGTGGCTGCTTGCATGGCGGTCCGGGTTCATCGCGACGAAGCCGGTGTGTTGCAGGAATCCCGGATAAACGCGGCGGCCGACACCCGCGAAGTTCTCGGGGACGCGATAGATCACGTTGTTCTCGAACCACTCGAAGCTCTTGTTCATCGCCAGGTTGTTGACTGACGTTGGCGATTTGCGCGCATCGATCGGGCCGCCCATCATGGTCATGGACAGCGGCGCTTTCTCGCCGCGGCTGGCCATCAGCGAAACCGCCGCCAGCACCGGCACCGTGGGCTGGCAGACGCTGATCACGTGGCAATTGCCGTACTCGGCCTGCAGATGGCGAATGAAATCCTCGACATAGTTGACGTAGTCGTCGAGGTGGAATTCGCCGTCGGACAGCGCAACGAGCCGCGCATTGGTCCAGTCGGTGATGTAGACCTTGTGGCCTTCCAGCATGGTGCGAACGGTATCGCGCAGGAGCGTCGCATAGTGGCCCGAGAGCGGCGCGACGATCAGCACCACGGGCTGGCTTTTCAGCGTCTGCAGAATGTGGGGCTCGTCGGTAAAGCGCTTGAAGCGCCGCAGCTGGCAAAACGGCTTCTCGACCTCGACGCTTTCCTGGATGACCACGTCGTTGCCATCGACCTTGACGGTCTTGATGCCGAATTCCGGCTTTTCGTAGTCTTTGCCGAGCCGGTACAGGAGGTCGTACCCCGCGGCCATTCTTTGGGCCATCGGCGCTTGACCGAAGACTGCGCCTTGTCCGTACAGCTTGGAAGCAGCTTGGGCGAAGTCGGCAAACGGCTCCATCAGGGAGCGTTGCGCTTCATAGAGTTGGTAGAGCATCGAGCCGCCTTTTTGAAATGTTGCGGTGCAATATATCAGCAGCGCGGCCCAGATGTGGTAGGCGCAAACACCCAGAATTGGTGTTGCAGTTGTGCGTCAGGTGACCTTGGCAATGCTCTGGCAGACGTAATCGATGTTCTTGCTGTTGAGCGCTGCCACGCACATGCGACCGGTGTCGGTGCCGTAGACGCCGAATTCGTCGCGCAGCCGCACCATCTGGTCCTTGCTGAGGCCCGAATAGCTGAACATGCCGATCTGCGCGGTGATGAAGCTCATGTCTTCCTTGACGCCCGCGGCCTTCAGGCCGTCCACCAGCTTCTGGCGCATCGCCTTGATGCGAACCCGCATTTCGCCCAGTTCCTTTTCCCACAGCGCGCGCAGCTCCGGCGTGCCCAGCACGGCCGCGACCACCGCGCCGCCATGGGTCGGCGGATTGCTGTAGTTCGTGCGAATCGCCACCTTGAGCTGGCTCAGCACGCGTGCGGCTTCTTCCTTGCTCTCGCACAGGACCGAGAGGGCGCCGACGCGTTCACCGTACAGGCTGAAGCTCTTGGAGAACGAGGTCGATACAAAAAAGGTGAGACCTGCCGCAACAAACTTGCCGATGGCCGCGCCGTCTTCCTCGATGCCATAGCCAAAGCCCTGATAGGCCATGTCGAGGAAGGCCACGAGATTCTTCGCCTTGACCGCTGCGACTACTTGCCCCCACTGTGCGGCTGTGATGTCGTAGCCGGTCGGGTTGTGGCAGCAGGCGTGCAGGACCACGATGGTGCCAGGCGCCGCGGCCGTCAGAGCAGCCAGCATGCCGTCGAAGTCGATGCCGCGCTTTGCGGCGTCGTAATACGGATAGCTCTCGACCTTGAAGCCGGCGTTGGTGAAAAGCGCGCGGTGGTTTTCCCAGCTCGGGTCGCTGATCAGTACCTTGGCGTTCGGATCGAGCTTCTTCAGGAAGTCCGCCCCGACCTTCAGGCCTCCGGTGCCCCCCAGCCCTTGGATCGTGGCGACCCGCCCTGATGTGACGGGCTCGCTGTCAATGCCGAACACCAGGCCCTTGACAGCGTTGTCGTATGCGGCGATGCCGTCGATGGGCAAGTAGCCGCGAGCCTTCGGCGCTCGACTCATACCTTGCTCGACCGCCTGCACGCACTGCAGCAGCGGCAGCTTGCCGTTGTCGTCGTAATAGACGCCGACGCCCAGATTGACCTTGTTGGGATTGCCGTCGGCTGCGAATTGGTCGTTGAGTCCCAGGATCGGGTCGCGTGGCGCCATCTCGACGGCAGTGAACATTGACATTGGAAAAGTCCTCAGGTGATGCGATTCGCGTACCGGGCCGGCCGGTCTGCGCATTTGCTCGCGGCTCGGTTAGCCTATCGAGTTCGCTTGAATTTTACCGGCCGAGCCTTAACTGCACTGGACCGCCATGCCTGAAATCTACGAAGTCATTCCGGATCGGCTGCACGCCGATACCGTGGGTCCTGCAAAGCAGGGCGAATTCATCAAGTTTCCCGATTCCCCGTTCGAGCTTTACCAGCCCTATCCGCCGGCCGGCGACCAGCCGAGCGCCATCGACGGACTGGTCGAGGGCGTGCGCGACGGGGAGGTGTTTCAGACACTGCTCGGCGTGACCGGCTCGGGCAAGACGTTCACCATGGCCAACGTGATCGCCCGACTGGGCCGGCCAGCGATCGTCTTTGCGCCCAACAAGACGCTGGCCGCGCAGCTCTACAGTGAATTCCGCGAGTTTTTTCCGAAGAATGCCGTCGAGTATTTCGTCAGCTACTACGACTACTACCAGCCCGAGGCTTACGTACCCCAGCGCGATTTGTTCATCGAGAAGGACAGCTCCATCAACGAGCACATCGAGCAGATGCGGCTGTCGGCAACCAAGAGCGTGCTGGAACGGCGAGATACGGTGATCGTCGCGACCGTGAGCGCCATCTACGGCATCGGTACGCCGGAGGACTACACGCAGATGCGCTTCATCATGCGGGTCGGCGACAAGATCGGCCAGCGCGATGTCATCGGCCGCTTGATTCGCATGCAGTACACGCGCAATGAGCAGGACTTTTCACGCGGCGGTTTTCGTGTGCGCGGCGACACCATCGACGTGTTTCCGGCGGAGCACAGCGAACTCGCGATTCGCATCGAGTTGTTTGACGATGAAATCGAGTCGCTTCAGCTGTTCGACCCGCTGACCGGGCGCATCCGCCAGAAGATCCCGCGCTTCACTGTTTATCCGTCGAGCCATTACGTGACGCCGCGCGACAAGGTGTTGAGTGCCGTGGACACCATCAAGATCGAACTTGCCGAGCGGCTCAAGGAATTCGTCGGGCAGGGCAAGCTCGTCGAAGCCCAGCGGCTCGAGCAGCGCACCCGCTTCGACCTCGAGATGCTGGCCGAGATCGGGCACTGCAAGGGCATCGAGAACTACACGCGCCATCTCTCCGGTGCAGCACCGGGCCAGCCGCCGTCGACGCTGACCGACTATCTGCCCAAGGATGCGCTGATGTTTCTCGACGAGAGCCATCAGATGATCGGCCAGCTGGGCGGCATGTACAACGGCGACCGCGCCCGCAAGACCACCTTGGTCGAGTACGGCTTCCGGCTGCCGTCCGCGCTCGACAACCGCCCGCTCAAGTTCGACGAATTCGAAACCCGCATGCGGCAATGCGTCTTCGTCTCGGCCACGCCGGCGCAATACGAGAAGGACCACGCCGGCAATGTCGTCGAGCAATTGGTCAGGCCGACCGGTCTGATCGATCCCGAAGTCGAGGTTCGGCCTGCCACCCACCAGGTCGACGACGTGCTGCAGGAAATCCGCATCCGGGTCGACAAGAACGAACGCGTGCTCATCACCACCCTGACCAAGCGGATGGCCGAGCAGTTGACCGACTATCTCGCCGACAACGGCGTCAAGGTGCGCTACCTCCACAGCGACATCGATACGGTGGAGCGGGTCGAAATCCTGCGCGATTTGCGGCTAGGCGCATTCGATGTGCTGGTTGGCATCAATCTGCTGCGCGAAGGGTTGGACATTCCGGAGGTGTCTTTGGTGGCGATTCTCGACGCCGACAAGGAGGGCTTCCTGCGCGCAGAACGCTCGCTCATACAGACTATCGGGCGGGCTGCGCGCAACCTGAACGGCAAGGCGATTCTGTACGCCGACCGCATGACCGAGTCGATGAAAAAGGCGATCGGAGAAACCGATCGGCGAAGAGAACGGCAGATCGCACACAACGAGGCGCATGGCATCACGCCGCGCAGCATCGTGAAAGAAGTTCGCGACTTGATCGACGGCGTTTACAGCGAAAAAACTAACAAGGAGGCCGCCAAGCGCGATCTCGAGCGTGCAAAGGTCGAGGACATGTCCGAAAAAGACGTGGCGCGCGAGATCAAGCGGCTGGAAAAGCTCATGCTTGAACACGCCCGAAACCTGGAGTTCGAGAAGGCGGCTCGTGTGCGGGACCAACTCGCGCTGCTGCGCGAACAGGCGTTCGGTGCGGCAGGCCGCGACAACATCGTGATCCTGCCCGCGGATGGCGCGCGCGGTTGAACCCTGAATGGACGGTTTGGAGGGGGTTTACCCGAGCAAGCCCAAGGGACTTCGGATATACTTGAGTGAATTACTCAAGAAAACGAAACTTCGCGATGAAGGACCGGCTCTTACCACTGGGTTGCCAGCGGAACAGGGTCGGGAAGGCGGAGACGGCGTCACCCCAGCCCCTGCAGCCGCGGTGTCATTTTCAACGGTAAGCACTCTTTAGGAGCTTGCGATGCGTCTCACTACCAAAGGCCGTTTTGCGGTCACAGCCATGATCGATCTGGCACTGCGTCAGAACACCGGTCCTGTCACGCTGGCCGCGATCAGCCAACGGCAGCAGATTTCCCTTTCGTACCTTGAGCAGTTGTTCGGCAAGTTGCGCCGCCATGAACTGGTCGAGTCGACCCGGGGGCCGGGGGGTGGCTATTCGCTGGGCCGCAAGGCGGCAGATATCACCGTCGCCGACATCATTGTTTCGGTCGACGAGCCGATTGACGCCACGCACTGCGGCGGCAAGGAAAACTGCCTTGGCGAAGCAGGGCGCTGCATGACGCACGAGCTCTGGGCATCGCTGAACCAGCGCATGGTCGAGTTCCTCGATTCGGTGACTTTGCAAAAGCTGGTCGACGACCAACTCGCCAAGGGCGTCCAGATCGAGAACAAGCCGGCTGTCAAACGCGCGATTTCGAGCCAGCCCGTGGTGAAGCCGATCCGGGTGAATGCGCCGAATTCCGTTTTTGCGCTCGGCAACGTCTTTGCCAAATCGTGATAGTTGGCGCCTGTGGGCGCCGATCGATTCGATTGACGATGCTTCGACAACGATAAACCTCAAGCCAGCCTGAGCCAGCCATGGACGTCACTCCTCATTTCCCGATCTATCTCGACTACGGCGCCACGACGCCGGTCGATCCGCGCGTCGTCGACGCGATGATTCCCTGGTTGCGCGAGCATTTCGGCAACCCGGCATCGCGCAGCCACGCATGGGGGTGGGAAGCTGAAGAAGCGGTAGAAAAAGCTCGCGTCGAGGTCGCCAGCCTGCTTGGTGCCGATCCGCGCGAGATCGTCTGGACCTCCGGCGCCACCGAGTCGAACAATCTCGCACTCAAGGGTGCGGCGCAGTTTTATAAGGGCAAGGGCAAGCACCTGATCACCGTCAAGACCGAGCACAAGGCGGTGCTTGACACGATGCGGGAACTCGAGCGGCAAGGTTTCGAAGTCACGTACTTGGACGTCCAGGAGGATGGGCTGCTCGACCTGAACGTCTTCAAGGCTGCGATCCGTCCCGATACCATCGTCGCGAGCGTCATGTTCGTGAACAACGAGATCGGCGTGGTTCAGGACGTGGTGGCGTTGGGCAACATCTGCCGGGAAAACGGCGTGATATTTCACGTCGACGCCGCGCAGGCGACCGGCAAGGTCGAGGTCGACGTCACCAAACTGCCGATCGACCTCATGAGCCTTGCCTCCCACAAGACCTACGGCCCCAAGGGCATCGGCGCGCTGTATGTGCGGCGCAAACCGCGCGTGCGGCTCGAGGCGCAGATGCATGGCGGTGGCCATGAGCGCGGCATGCGTTCGGGCACCCTCCCGACGCACCAGATCGTCGGCATGGGCGAGGCCTTTCGCATTGCCAAGCTCGAGATGAAGGAAGACATTGCCAAGGCCCACGCCCTGCAGCAGCGCCTTCTCGATGGCTTGAAGGATGTCGAGCAGGTGTTCATCAACGGCGACCTCGAGCGCCGCGTGCCGCACAACCTCAACATCAGTTTCAACTATGTCGAGGGCGAATCGCTGATCATGGGCATCAAGGGCCTGGCGGTGTCGAGCGGATCGGCTTGTACTTCGGCCAGTCTGGAGCCCAGCTATGTGCTGCGCGCCCTCGGCCGCAGTGACGAACTCGCGCACAGCAGCCTGCGCATGACGATCGGCCGTTTCACGACCGAGGAAGAAATCGACTACGCGATCTCGACCATCAAGCACAACGTCGCCAAGCTCCGCGAACTGAGCCCGCTGTGGGAAATGTTCAAGGATGGCATCGACATCAGCACGATCCAGTGGTCGGCGCACTAACGATCAAAGAGGTACCCCATGGCATATTCATCCAAGGTCATTGACCACTACGAAAATCCCCGCAATGTCGGCTCGTTCGAAAAGGGCGACGACTCGGTGGGCACCGGCATGGTCGGTGCGCCGGCTTGCGGCGACGTTATGAAGCTGCAGATCAAGGTCAATCCGGAAACGGGCGTGATCGAAGATGCGCGCTTCAAGACCTACGGCTGCGGTTCGGCGATCGCGTCCTCGTCGCTCGTGACCGAGTGGGTCAAGGGCAAGACGCTCGACCAGGCGGCTGCGCTGAAGAATGCGCAGATCGCAGAAGAACTTGCGCTGCCGCCGGTCAAGATCCATTGCTCGATCCTGGCCGAAGACGCCATCAAGGCGGCGGTCAGCGACTACAAGGCCAAGCACGGCGCCGCGGCGGCCAAGACGGAAGCCGTCCACTGACATGGCTGTGACCCTGACCGAATCGGCCGCGCGCCACGTTACCCGCTACCTTGGCAAGAGGGGCAAGGGCGTGGGCGTGCGACTGGGCGTCAAGACTACAGGCTGCTCCGGGCTGGCTTACAAGCTCGAGTACGTGGACGAATTCGCGCCCGAAGACGTGGTGTTCGAGGATCACGGCATCAAGGTGCTGGTCGATCCCAAGAGCCTCGCGTACATCGACGGCACGCAACTGGATTTTGTGCGCGAGGGCCTCAACGAAGGCTTCAAGTTCAACAATCCGAACGAACGCGACCGCTGCGGTTGCGGCGAAAGTTTCCGCATCTGAGACTGACAGGCCTCGTGCCCGAGCCGCCACCATGTGATGTGCTGGCGGCTTTTTATCGCCATGAATCTGAACGACACCGACTTTGAACTCTTCGCCGTGCCGGCGCGATTTGCGCAGGACCGCACGGCACTCGACGCGCGCTGGAAAGAACTGCAGCGCGAGGCCCATCCCGACCGCTTCGCTGCGCAGGGTCCGGCGGCGCAGCGCATCGCGATGCAATGGTCGGTGCGCATCAACGAGGCCTATCAGCGGCTGAAGGACCCGATCAAGCGTGCAAGCTACCTTTGCGCGCTGAATGGCTCACCCGTCGACGCCGAGAACAATACCGCGATGCCGTCTGACTTCTTGATGCAGCAGATGGCATGGCGCGAGGAACTCGACGATGCGCATGACGCCGTTGCACTGGACAAATTGCGCGCCGAGGTCGACGACGGCCGCGCGCGCGCGCTTTCGTCGCTCGATTGGCTGATCGACGAAAAGGTCGACTATCCCGCCGCCGTGGCGCAGGTGAGAGCCCTCATGTTCATAGAGCGCTTTGCCGAAGACATCGAGGCCCGGGCCGGCCAGTGGGGACAATAGCGTCATGGCATTGCTCCAGATTTCAGAACCGGGCCATGCGCCTGATCCGCATCAGCGCCGCATAGCGGTCGGCATCGACCTCGGCACCACGCATTCACTGGTCGCCGCGGTGCGCAGCGGCGTGGCCGAATGTCTGCCGGATGCGCAGGGCCGCGTGCTGCTGCCGTCCGCGGTTCGCTACATCGACAAGGAGCGGCGCCATATCGGTTTCGATGCGCTCGACGCCCGAGCGCTCGACCCGTCCAATGTGATCACGTCTGTCAAGCGCCTGATGGGACGCGGCATTCACGACATCGGCAACCGGGACGCAATGGCTTACCGCCTCGCCGGCGATGCGGGCATGGTCAAGGTGGAGACGGCGGCGGGAGAAAAATCGCCGGTCGAGGTGAGCGCCGAGATTCTTGCGACCTTGCGTTTCCGTGCCGAAGATAGTTTCGACGACGAGATCTTTGGAGCGGTGATCACCGTACCCGCCTACTTCGACGAAGGCCAACGCCAGGCCACGAAGGACGCGGCCCAACTCGCCGGCCTCAACGTGCTGCGCCTGATCAGCGAGCCCACGGCCGCCGCCATCGCCTACGGCCTCGACAACGCGAGCGAGGGCGTCTACGCGGTCTACGACCTCGGCGGTGGCACTTTCGACATCTCTATCCTCAGGCTGACCAAGGGCGTGTTCGAGGTGATCGCCACGGGTGGCGACTCTGCGCTCGGCGGCGACGACTACGACCACGCGCTGGTCGACTTCGTGCTGGTGCAAGCCCGCATCGAAGCGCAGAGCGACACGGACAAGGCCCTGCTGCTGATGGCCGCACGCGCCGCCAAGGAGGCACTTTCCGACGCGCCTGCCACGATGTTTTTGGCGCCACTTGGCGGCACCGAACTGCGCATTGAACTTACGCGCGAACAGTTCGACTCCGCGACCGCCGACCTGACGCAGCGAACCATTGCAGGGGTGCGCAAGGCGTTGCGCGACGCCCGGTTGCAACCGGACGAGCTGCAAGGGATCGTGCTGGTCGGCGGAGCCACGCGCATGCCGCAGATTCGCCGCGCCGTTGCCGAATTCTTTGGCCGCGAGCCGCTGACGAATCTCGATCCGGATGAAGTCGTTGCGCTCGGCGCGGCCATCCAGGCGAACCAACTCGCCGGCAACGGCGGGGCTGACGACCTGCTGCTGCTCGACGTGATTCCGCTGTCGCTCGGCATCGAAACGATGGGCGGCCTGGTCGAGCGGATCGTGCCGCGCAACCAGACCATTCCGACGGCGATGGGCCAGGACTTCACGACCTACCAGGACGGGCAGACCGCGTTGGCGCTGCATGTGGTGCAGGGTGAGCGCGACCTGGTCGCCGATTGCAGAAGCCTCGCCCGGTTCGAACTGCGTGGCATTCCCGCGATGGTCGCAGGTGCCGCGCGTATCCGCGTCACCTTCACGGTCGACGCGGACGGGTTGCTCAGCGTGGGCGCGAAGGAGCAGGCGAGCGGCGTCGAGGCCAGCGTCACGGTAAAGCCGTCGTA
>JANOCL010000158.1:0-18117 GCA_031412135.1 Variovorax sp.
GGCGCTTTTCTCGATCGGGTACGCCTGGATCGCACCACCCCAACCTGCCACGGTCAAGGTCGAATGGAGGTTGGCATGCGCCTCGAAATCCTCGACCAGCGTCTTCCAGTCCGACGCCCCCAGTTCCGTGAGAAAGCGGGCCTGCCGCACTACGAGCACCTGCGGCGGCGTCGCGGCCACGGCGGACAACGCGCGGCCGTTCGGGGGCTGCAACTGCGCCAGCGGCCGCAGCAGCGCTTCCATGTCGGCCTGGGCGCCGAAATAGCTTCCAGCGACCAGCAGGCCCAGCGTCGCCGGAGGGCCGCCGTGCACTCGCGGCCAGCGGCGAAGCTCGGCGGCGGCATTCAGTTCGGGGACGGCGCCGCGCAGCACCTCGTCTTGCAGCACCCGCAGCACTTCGCCGGCCAGCGCGCAGTCCGCCGGCTTCTCGATCGGCCAGGTGAACTGCCATTCGTGCGGCGCGGGCGCCCGGTGCAGCGCGAACTTCACTTCCAGCAAGATGCCGAAGTTTCCGCCCGTGCCGCCGCGCAATGCCCACCACAGATCGTGATTGACGGTCTCGCTCGCAGGCACGACGCGCCCGTCCGCGAGCATGACGCGCGCCGTCAGCACCTGGTCCGAGTTCATGCCGTAGGTGCGGGAGCGGTCGCCGTCGAAACCGCCGCCCTGCATGTAGCCGCCCACGCCGACCCGATCGTGGGCCATCGGAAGTTGCAGGTCGGCATCGAGCGCCTTGCCCAGCGTCGCCATGCTGCAGCCGCCGCCGACGCGCGCCTCGAGGCGCAGCGGGTCGACCTGGACATCGTCGAACGCGCTCACGTCGATGACCACGCCGTCGCCGAGCGAAGACATGCCGGCGAAGGAATGCCCGCCCGCACGAATCCGGAATGGCACCCGGTAGGTCTGCACGCCCTCGAGGCAGGCCCTCAAATCGTCTTCGATCGCGCAGCGGACGATGGCCCATGGACGAAGGTTGTCGAAGCGCGCATTGAAGGTCTTGCGCAGCACCGCGTAGTCCGGATCGCCCGGCAGCACCATGCGGTCCCGGGGCATTCGCTTCAGCAGGAACTGCTTCAGCCCGTCGGGCAGCCCGGGCACTGCGGCCCCGGCCCGCGCAAGCGGCTCGACCTCATGCTCGTCTTTCGCTGAAAGCTCGAATGGCCAGATGTACATGATGGTTCCCCGGCGTGCGCAACGCCCGCAATGATGTCCGATAGCGGGCCTTTCGTGTTGCTTCTTGCACGCTCACAGGTGCGTGATGCAGCCAATGCTGGCCGCACGTGCCGCCGGCGGTGCTCGCGGCGCTGAACTTCAGTCCTTCACCGGGCCACGGAGGCTCTCGATGTCCGGGCGCCGGGATTCAGGACACGACCTGGTAGTACAGATTTTGCGGATGCCGCGCCTGCGCAAAGAAGAACCAGCGTTCGGCCAGCAGCCCCGGTGCCTGCACTGCCAGCGACAGCACGAAGCCGAGTGTCGACTGCGCCGTGATGGCCCAGAGAAGCAGCAGCGAAGGCAGTGCAAAGGTCAGCACGAGGAAGGCCAGCTTGACCTGCTTGAAAGCCACGCGGCTCACGCCGTGAAAGAACTCGCGCGTGTTGAAGGAGCCGGCCGACATGCCCATCGACTTCTGCACCAGCCGCGGCGCGGCAATGCCGGTGGCCGACTGCAGCGTCGACTTGTGCTTCAGCAGCGCGTTGCGTCGCAGCGCCATGCTGCGCGTGATCCAGGCGAGCGCCGTGACGGCGAGTGCGGCCGGGCCGGTGGCTTGCAGCAGTTGCGCCTCGCCCAGTACTGCGGCCAGCGCGCTGGCGAGAATGAGTCCCGACGACAGCCCGAGCAGGGTGAAGTTGACGGGCGTCAACGGCTGCGCCCACTCTTCGACGAAACGCAGGCAGGCATAGATCATCGCGGTGCAATACCAGAGCAGTGCAGCAACGGCGATCGCGGCAACAGGCAGCAGCAGGCCGTCGATGCCGTTGTGCAGCGCCAGCCACCAGAGCGCCACGATGCCGATGAAGGCCGGCAGCACGATCACCTCGCGCGACAGCCACGAAGTGCGCCACATCAGCACCGCCCGCCAGGCTCGCTCCGGCCGGCCCAGGTGGCCGAACGAAGCACCGAGCCCGACCAGCAGCATCGCCTCCGCAATGACGAGCGCCGTGCTCATGAACGACGGCGAAAGCGACATGCCGGCCAGGCGCGCCAGCGCAAGTGCCACCACCAGGCCCTGCGCCGCGCCGGCGATGGTGGTGAAGACGACGACCGAGAACGCCGGATTCATGGCGTGCCCCGCAGTTCGGGCGACACATTGGTGGCGCCACCGGCCTCGTGCGTCACCCGCCGCGGCAGGTACTGGTTGGCGGGGCGGGTATCCCATTCGGGCATGAGCGAGTAGCCGCCGCGTTCGCGAATCGCCTTCGACACATCCGAGTCCGGGTCCTTCACGTCGCCGAACAGCCGCGCGCCGGTCGGGCAGGCCTTGACGCAGGCCGGCTTGCGGTCTTCCTTGGGCAGGTGCTCGTCGTAGATGCGGTCGACGCACAGCGTGCACTTGGTCATGACCTGGCGCTCCTCGTCGATCTCGCGCGCACCGTACGGGCAGGCCCAGGCGCAGTACTTGCAGCCGATGCACTTGTCGTAGTCGACCAGGACAATGCCGTCTTCCTTGCGCTTGTAGCTGGCGCCGGTCGGGCACACGGGCACGCACGGCGGGTCTTCGCAGTGCAGGCAGCTCTTCGGGAAATGGACGGTCTCGGTCTTCGGGAAGGTGCCGGCCTCGTAGGTCTGCACGCGGTTGAAGAAGGTGCCGGTCGGGTTGGCGCCATAAGGCTTCTCGTCCGCCAGCGGGCCGGCGCTGCCCGAGGTGTTCCATTGCTTGCAGGAGGTCACGCACGCATGGCAGCCGACGCAGACGTTGAGGTCGATGACCAAAGCAAGTTGCTTGGCCATCGTCTCGCCTTGCGCCGCCCTGACGGTATTGCCCCCCCTCCCTGCGGGAGAGGGTTGGGGTGAGGGCACGCCCGTCATCAAATCCTTGAGCCACTGGATCATTTCTTGTTCCGCCCCGCAAAGTAGGTCAACACGCTCGCCGCCTTGCCCAGCACACCCGGCGCGGCGGGCATGGTGGCGATCTGCGGGAAGGTCTCTTCGGGTTCGTCCGGCTCGGCCGGCCGGATGCGCACGCGCACGTCGTACCAGCCGGCCTGGCCGGTGATGGGGTCGGAGTTGCTGATGGTCTTGCCGCCATGCGCCCCATCGAAAGGCAGCTCTTCGGAGATCAGGTGGTTCAGCAGGAAGCCCTTGCGCGCCTCGTCCGCACCCGGTGCGAGCTGCCAGGCGCCGTCGGCCTTGCCGATTGCGTTCCAGGTCCACACCGTGCCCGGCTCCACCGCCTCGCTGTAGCGCAGCATGCAGCGCACCCTGCCCCACTGGCTCTCGACCCAGCACCAGCCACCGTCGGCGATGCCGGCGCTGGTTGCCGTCAGCGGATTCACATGCAGGTAGTTGTGGCTGTGGATCTGCCGCAGCCACGCGTTCTGCGAATCCCACGAGTGGTACATCGCCATCGGCCGCTGCGTGATGGCGTTCAGCGGATACGCCGCCAAGTCGGTCGCATCCTCTTCGAGCGGCGCATACCAGAAGGGCAGCGGATCGAAGTAGGTGTCGATGCGCGCGCGCAGCGCGTCCGGCGGCTGGCGGCCGGTGCTCTTGCCCTGCGCCGCCAGGCGAAAGCTCTGCAGCGTGTCGGAGTACAGCGCGAGCTGCACCGGATCGTTGCGCTGGCGCCAGCCCTTGTCCTTGGCGAAGTCGAGGTACTCCCGGTTCCAGTTGCGCATGTAGTGCATGGTTTCGGGCATGTGGTACTGGAATACGCAGTTGTTCTGCGCATAGGCTTCCCACTGCTTCGGGTTCGGCTCGCCGCGCAGATGGTCGGTGCCATCCTTGCCGCGCCAGCCCATCAAAAAGCCGATGCCCGGCTGCGGCTGGAAGTTGACGACGAAGTCGGGGTAGCCCGTGAACTTGCGGCCACCCTCGGGCGTGGTGAAGGCCGGAAACTTCAGCCGCGACGCGAGCTCGATCAGCACCTCCTGGAACGGCTTGCATTGCCCGGTGGGCGGCACCACCGGTATGCGCACCGAGTCGACCGGCCCGTCGAACTCGGAGATCGGCCGGTCGAGCATGCTCATCACGTCGTGCCGCTCGAGGTAGGTGGTATCGGGCAGCACCAGGTCGGCGAAGGCGACCGTCTCGCTCTGGAAGGCGTCGCACACCACCAGGAAGGGGATCATGTACTCGCCCTTCTCGTCCTTGCGGTTGAGCATCTCGCGCACCGCCATCGTGTTCATGCTCGAGTTCCAGGCCATGTTGGCCATGAAGATCAAAAGCGTGTCGATGCGGTACGGATCGCCCCTCACGGCATTGGTGATCACGTTGTGCATCAGGCCGTGGGCCGACAGCGGATGCTCCCACGAGAACGCATGGTCGATGCGGATCGGCGAGCCGTCCGGATTGATCGCCAGCTCGTCGGGGCTGGCCGGAAAGCCGAGCGGCGCCGCGTTCAGCGGCGTGTTCGGCTGGATCATCTCCGGCGAGTTGAAGGCGCGGTAGTTGGGCACGATGTGGCGCGGGTACGGCGCCTTGTGCCGGAAGCCGCCAGGCGCGTCGATGGTGCCGAGCACGCTCATCAACACTGCCAGCGCCCGCACTGTCTGGAAGCCGTTTGAATGCGCCGCCAGCCCGCGCATCGCATGGAACGCGACCGGCCGCGCCTGCGTCGTCGCGTGCTTCTTGCCCCAGGCGTCGGTCCACGCGATCGGCAGCTCGAAGGCCTGCTTCAGCGCCGTCTCGCCCATCTCGCGCGCCAACTTGCGGATGCGGTCCGCGTCGATGCCGGTGATGGCGGCGGCCCACTCGGGCGTGCAGCTCGCCACCCGGTCGCGCAGCAGCTGGAAGGACGGTGCGACGCGGGTGCCGTCGGCCAGGGTGTAGCGGCCTTCGAGCGCCGGGTCGCAGCCGTCGGCAATGCCTTCGGGATACGCCGCCTTCACGGTGCCGTCGGCCTTGTCCCAGATGAGCTTGTTGTGCGGGTTGCGGCCATCGCCCGGCGGGCCGCGCTCGGGGTCCGGATCGAAGGCGAACAGGCCTTCGCGCTCGCAGTCGTCCAGCACCACCAGCTGCGGCGCATTGGTGAAGCGTTTCAGGAAGGCATGGTCGATCAGGTCGCTGGCGATCAGCTCGTGCAGCAGTGCCATGAAAAGTGCGCCGTCGGTGCCGGGCTTGATCGGAATCCATTCGTCCGCGATGTAAGAGTTGCCGGTGCGCACCGGTTTGATGGAGATGAAGCGGCCGCCCGCACGCTTGAACTTGGCGATCGCGATCTTCATCGGATTGCTGTGATGGTCCTCGGCGGTGCCGATCATCACGAACAGCTTCGCGCGGTCGAGGTCGGGGCCGCCGAATTCCCAGAAGCTGCCGCCGATGGTGTAGATCATTCCGGCGGCCATGTTGACCGAGCAGAAACCGCCGTGCGCCGCGTAGTTGGGCGTGCCGAACTGGCGCGCGAACAGGCCGGTGAGCGCCTGCATCTGGTCGCGGCCCGTGAAGAGCGCGAACTTCTTGGGGTCGGTCGAACGGATCTTCTGCAGCCGCTCGGTCAGCAGCTCGAATGCGCGCTCCCAGCTGATCGGCTCGAACTCGCCCGCGCCGCGGTCGCTGCCCGGCTTGCGCAAGAGCGGCTGCGTGAGCCGCGCGGGCGACACCTGCTTCATGATCCCCGAGGCGCCCTTGGCGCAGATCACGCCCTGGTTGAGCGGATGCGCCGGGTT
Source organism: Variovorax sp. (assembly GCA_031412135.1). Taxonomy (GTDB): domain Bacteria; phylum Pseudomonadota; class Gammaproteobacteria; order Burkholderiales; family Burkholderiaceae_C; genus Variovorax. The sequence goes on from JANOCL010000158.1 coordinate 5,829, forward strand.
GCCGTCGATGTAGCGCACCTCGCCGTCGCGCAAGTGCACCCGAATGCCGCAACGGCAGGCGCACATGTAGCAGGTGGTGGTCTTGACTTCGCAGTCCGCCGTGGGCGTGGGTGACGCCATCGGATCGTGGAGGGGTTCGCTGGACAGGAACTTGAACACTGGCGATCCTTCTTGGTGGGCTTTTTCGTGCGAAGCACACCGATCTTAGGTAGGGTCTCTCAAGCGGAAAAGCAGAGAATATCGCTCACCATGACCGTAAAAACAGATCAGCCCGGCGTCCAGCGGCTGCGCCTCAACCTGCGCCAGCTCGAAGTCTTCGTTGCCACCGCCCGCGAGGGCAGCACGCGGGCGGCGGCCGATCGCATCGCACGGTCCCAGTCGGCGGCCAGCAGTGCGCTGGCGGAACTCGAGTCCTCCGTCGGCGCGCTGCTGTTCGACCGGCTCGGCCGCCGATTGGTGCTCAACGAGAACGGCCGCGCACTGCTGCCGCGCGCCCAGGCGCTGCTGGACGACGCGGCCGAAGTGCAGATTCTCTTCAACGACGAACATGCGGCGCCGCTGCGCGTGGCCGCCAGCTTCACGATCGGCGAGTACCTGCTGCCGCAGCTGATTGCCGAATGGACGCAGCGCCATCGCCGCAGCCGGGTGCAGCTGCGCATCGGCAACACCAGCGACGTGATCGATGCGGTGGCCGGCTTCGACGTCGACGTCGGCTTCATCGAAGGTCCGCAGACGCACCCCGATCTGGTCGTGCGCCGCTGGCTCCACGACGAGCTGGTCGTCGTCGCGCCGCCCGGCCATCCGCTGGCCAGGCGCACCGCAACCCTGCGCCAGCTCGCCGACGCCACCTGGGTGGTGCGGGAACACGGATCGGGCACCCGCCAGGCCACCGACGCCTGGCTGATCGCAAACCTCGATTCGGTGCACGTGGGATTCGAACTCGGCAGCACGGAAGCGATCAAGCGCGTGGTGGCAGCCGGCGGCGGCCTGGGCTGCCTGTCGCGCCATGCGGTGACGCAGAGCATCGACGACGGCCGCCTGGTGGAACTGCGCACCCGCCTGCCACGCGCGGCGCGGCGCCTCGCCATCGTGCTTCATACCGACCGGCGGCTGGGTCGGGCGACGAGCGAATTCCTGAAGCACTGCAGGGAATCGGCGCCGAAGCCAGCCAACGCCCGTTCCGGCTGACCGGCGGCGAGGTTTCAGGCCTGCCCGGCCGCCAGCACCGCGAGCGCCACCGACGCGATGCGCGAAACCAGCGAGTCGGCGCGCGATGTCAGCACGATCGGCACGCGGGCGCCGAGCACCAGCCCGGCGCATTCGCCACCGCCGATGTAGATGAAGCTCTTGTAGAGCATGTTGCCGGCATTGAGGTCGGGCACGAGCAGCAGGTCGGCGTTGCCGCTCACCCGCGAGTCGATGTTCTTGATGCGCGCCGCTTCAGCCGAGATCGCGTTGTCGAAGCCGAACGGGCCTTCGACCAGCGCGCCGGGCCATGCGCCCTGCTTCGCCAGTTCGGCCAATGCCTGCGCATCGACCGTGGCCGGTATCGCCGGGTTCACGGTTTCGACGGCCGCAACGACGGCGACCAGCGGCTGCGCGATGCCGACCGTCTGCAGGAGCCGCACCGCATTGCCGAGGATGTCGCGCTTGGCGGCGAGCGACGGCGCGATGTTGACCACGCAGTCGGCCAGCCCGAGCAGCTTGGGATATCGCGGCAGGTCGAACAGGAAGACATGGCTCATGCGCGTGTCGCCGCGCAGGCCGGCATGCCGGTCGACCACCGCCGACATCAGCTCGTCGGTGTGCAGCGAACCCTTCATGAGCGCACCCAGTTCGCCGGCGCGCGCCATGGCCGTCGCACGCCGCGCAGCTTCGCTCGCGCCCGGGCCGCTGTCCACGATCTCGAAAGAGACCGCGTCGGCGCCCGCCGCAGCCGCCGCACGCTCGATCGCATCGCGCGGACCGATCAACACCGGCTGCGCGAGCCCGGACTCGACGATCCGGACCGCCGCGTCGATGGCCGCGGCGTCGCACGGGTACACCAGCCCGATGCGCAGCGGCGCGGTCCGGGCGCGCTCCCGCGCCCGCTGCACCAGCGCATCGAGCCGCGGATGCGAAGCGGCTCCCATCCCTAGACGTAGTCCTTGTACTTGTCCAGCAAGCGAACCGGCTTGGCAAGCGCATCGCGGCGGAAGGGGTCGCCAAGTTCGCGGGTGCACATGATCTCGATGACGCAGGTCTTGCCTTCGTTCATCTGCATGTCGATGGCCTTCTTGAGCGCAGGGCCCACGTCTTCGAGCTTGTCGACCACGATGCCTTCGGCGCCCATGGCCTTGGCGATGCCGGCGAAACTCTCGCTCTCGAGCTCGCCCGCAACGAAGCGGCGGTTGTAGAAGTCGACCTGGTTCTTCTTCTCGGCGCCCCACTGGCGGTTGTGGAACACCACCGCAGTCACCGGAATGTCGTGCCGTACTGCGGTCATGAGCTCGACCATGCTCATGCCCCACGCACCGTCGCCCGCATAGGCAACCGCAGGCCGGTCGGGCGCGGCGCACTTGGCGCCGATCATGGTCGGCAGCGAGTAGCCGCAGTTGCCGAAGCTCATCGGCGCGAAGAAGCTTCTCGGCTCCTCGAAGCGCAGGTAGCTGTTGGCGATGGCATTGATGTTGCCGATGTCGGTCGAGACCATCACCCGCGGAGGCATGGCCTTCTCGAGTTCGCGCAGCACCTGGCGCGGATGAAGGTAGGTGCCGCCGGTGGGTGTCTTCTCGCCCTTGGCTTCCTCGATCGCGTCGAGGCTGAATTGATCGCGCTCATGCGTCCATTCGTCGAGCTCTTTCTCCCAGGCATCCTTCTCGGCCTTGATCGTCGCGGCGCGCTGGTCCTTGGTCGCATCGCAGGCCAGCGTCTTGCCGTCCAGGCGCGCGAGCAGCGCCTTGGCCGTGGCCTTGGCATCGCCGTGGATGCCGACGGTGATCTTCTTCACCAGGCCGAGATTGGTGTGGTCCGCTTCGACCTGGATGATCTTCGCGTTCTTGGGCCAGTAGTCCATGCCATGCTGCGGCAGCGTGCCGAACGGACCCATGCGCGAGCCGAGCGCGATCACCACGTCGGCCTGCGCAATCAGCTTCATCGCGGCCTTCGAGCCCTGGTAGCCGAGCGGGCCGGCCGCGAGCGGGTGGCTGGCCGGGAACGAGTCGTTGCGCAGGTAGCCGTTGGCCACCGGCGCGCCCAGCCGCTCGGCCAGTGCCTTGCACTCTTCCACCGCATCGCCCATCACCACGCCGCCGCCCGACAGGATGACCGGGAACTTCGCGCTCGCCAGCAGTTCGGCCGCCGCGTCGAGACTGTTCTCGCCACCGGCGCCGCGCTCGACCCGCATCGGCTTCGGGATCTCGCATTCGATCTCGCCGTAGAAGTAGTCGCGCGGGATGTTGAGTTGCGTCGGGCCCATCTCGGAGATGGCGCGGTCGAAGCAGCGCGCGGTGAACTCGGCCATGCGCTTCGGGTTGACCACGTGGCCCTGGTACTTGGTGAACTCCTGGAACATCGGCAGCTGGTTGGCCTCCTGGAAGCCGCCGAGGCCCATGCCCATGGTGCCGGTCTCGGGCGTGATCATCACCACCGGGCTGTGCGCCCAGTAGGCGGCGGCGACGGCGGTCACGCAGTTGCTGATGCCGGGGCCGTTCTGGCCGATCACGACGCCGTGGCGGCCGGAAACGCGCGAATAGCCGTCGGCCATGTGAGCGCCGCCCTGCTCGTGCACCACCGGGATCAGGCGGATGCCGGCCGGCGCGAAGATGTCCATCGCGTCCATGAAGGCCGAGCCCATGATGCCGAACATGTCGGTCACGCCGTTGGCGACCATGGTTTCGACGAAGGCCTCGGAAGGCGTCATCTTCTGCACGCCGGTAACGGCGGCGCGGGTCGGCACGGCGGGGGGTTGCTTTGTCATGGAGTCTCCTTGGGTCGTTGAAGGCAGGCTGTCTTGAAAATTGAAAGTCGGAACCATGCGTTCCGGAATTCGACAATGCCGAAATATAGGTGCGCAACGGCCTCAAGTCAAACAAAATCCCGAAATACGATACGAATCGTCTTGTTTTTTGTAAGAAGACTATGATCGGCGTCATGAAAGTCGTCAAGAACCTCAAAACCGAAGCCGCTGAACTGGGGGCGGATACCCCCACGATGCGACTTTTCGCGCTGCTCGAAGTCATTGCCGCCAAGGACCAGCGCTACACGCTTCAAGGCCTGGTCGAAGAGACGGATCTGCCCAAGCCGACACTCCACCGCATGCTGCAGCAGCTGGAGGGCGCCGGCCTGCTGCGGCGCGAGGGCGACAGCCGGCAGTACGGCATCGGCACCCGGCTGCGGCGGCTGGCTGAGAACCTGTTGATGAACGACAGCCTTCATGGCGCCCGCCATGCCGTGCTGCGCCATCTGGTCGAGGAAATCGGCGAGAGCTGCAACCTCACCGCGCTTTCGGGCAGCGAAGTGGTCTACCTCGACCGGGTCGAAACCGCCGCCCCGCTGCGCTTCTATCTGCATCCGGGTTCGCGCGTGCCGGTGCACTGCTCGGCCAGCGGCAAGATCTTCCTGGCGCAGATGAGCCCCGCGCAGCGCCGCCGTCTGCTCGCGAACGTGCCGCTCGAGGCCTACACGCCGAAGACGCTGACCGACCTGGAGAGCATCGAACGAGAGGTACGGCGGGTGCGCAAGGACGGCTATGCGCTCGACGACGAGGAGTTCCTGCCCGGCCTGCTGTGCATTGCCGCGCTGGTGCCGTCGGAGAGCGGGCCGTCGAACCTGTGCATCGCCGTGCAGGCGCCGAGCATGCGGCTGGGTGTCGACCGCGCCCGCCAGCTGCTGCCCGCCTTGCAGCGGGCCGCGCGGGCGCTCGCCCGCATCGATGCCGACGCCGAAGTCGAGCGCCCGCCGCAACGAAAGAACGCATGATCGACACCGCCGCCCTCAAACCCGACCGCATGCTCAGCGTGCGCGATGTGTTCGGCATCGACACCGACCTCATGGCGCCGGCCTTCGACGAGCGCGACGACCATGTGCCCGAGGTCGATGCGGTCTACCGCTTCAACCCCGACGTGACGCTCGCCATCCTGGCCGGCTTCACCCGCGACCGCCGGGTCATGGTGCAGGGCCTGCACGGCACCGGCAAATCGAGCCACATCGAGCAGGTCGCCGCGCGGTTGAACTGGCCCTGCGTGCGGCTCAACCTCGACGGCCACATCAGCCGGCTCGACCTGGTCGGCAAGGACGCCGTGGTGCTGCGCGAGGGGCAGCAGGTCACCGAGTTCCAGGAAGGCATCGTGCCGTGGTCGCTCCAGCGGCCAGTGGCGCTGGTGTTCGACGAATACGACGCCGGCCGGCCCGACGTGATGTTCGTCATCCAGCGCATCCTGGAGCGCGACGGCAAGTTCACGCTGATGGACCAGAACCGGGTGCTGCGCCCGCATCCGTACTTTCGCCTTTTCGCCACCGCCAACACGGTCGGGCTGGGCAACCTCAACGGCCTCTACCACGGTGCCCAGCGGCTCAACCATGCGCAGATCGACCGCTGGAACATCGTTGCTTCGCTCGACTACCTGCCAGCCGCCGAAGAGATCGCGATCGTGCAGGCTCGGGTGCCTTCGCTGGCCGACACTGCCGGGCACGCACTGGTGCAGGCGATGGTGGCTGTGGCCGACCTTACCCGCAAGGGCTTTGCCGCCGGCGACCTGTCGACGCTGATGTCGCCGCGAACGGTGATCACCTGGGCCGAGAACATCGAGATCTTTCGCGATCCGGCGCTTGCATTCCGGCTGTCGTTCGTCAACAAGTGCGACGAGGCCGAGCGGCCGCTGGTGGCGGAGTACTTCCAGCGCTGCTTCGACCTGGAACTGAAGGAGTCGCACCAGCTGTCGGACGGCGCCGGATGACCGACGCGCAGCGCCGGGCCCGGCAGGAGGAGCGCGTTGCCGAACTCTGCGCCGGCATGGTGCGCGCCTACAGCGGCGAAGCCGACCTGCACTTCCGCGGCCGGCGACTGCACCGCGGCCGCCAGCCGCTGCCGTGGTTCGCGCCGCACCTGCACCCGTCCCCCGACACCGACGACTTCAGCTCATTCCGCGGCGTCGCCGACGGCCTCGCCCTGCGGCTCACCGCCTCCGATGCCGCCCTGCACGAGCGCCTGAGGCCCGAAGCGCCGGTCGAGCGCATGGTGTTCGAAATGCTCGAGCAGTTCCGCGTGGAGGCACTGGCGCCCGAAGCCATGCCCGGCATGCGGCGCAACCTGCGCCATCGGCACGCGCAATGGTCGCTGTCGTTCCATCACTCCGGGCTTACCGACACCGCGCGCGGCCTGCTGCTCTATGCGGTAGCGCAGATCTGCCGCGCCCGCGTCGCCGGCCAGCAGGTGGTCGAGGAAACCGAAGACATGCTCGAAGCCACCCGCTTCGCGTTGGCTCCGCTGATCGGCCATGCGCTCGCCGGCCTGCGCCGGGACCGCGCCGACCAGGCGGCCTACGCGGTGCATGCGGCCTCCATCGCGCGCACCGTGGCGGCGATGCTGCAATCGGGCGGCGGCGACGAAGACGGCGACCCGCGCGAAGCCGAGCGCGACGACAGGCGCAGCGTGTTCAGCCTGGTTGCCGACATGGACCAGGAGATCGTCGAACGCTTCACCACCGCAGTCTCGGGGCGCAGCGCGCTGCAGGACGCCGCGGGCGGCGGCTACCGCATCTTCACCACCGCCCACGACCGCGAGCTGGCCGCGGCGTCGCTGGTACGCAAGGACCTCTTGGGCGAACTGCGCGAAAAGCTCGACCGCCGCATTGCGGCGCAAGGCGTCAACATCGCGCGGCTGGCGCGCATGCTGCGCGCGCTTCTGGCCGAGCCCGAGCGCGACGGATGGGACGGCGCGCAGGAGGAAGGCCACATCGACGGCCGCCGGCTGGCGCAGCTGGTGGCCACGCCGTCCGAGCGCCGGCTGTTCCGCACCGAGCGCATCGAGCCGGCGGCCGATTGCGTGGTCTCCTTCCTGATCGACTGCTCGGGTTCGATGAAGGAGCATGCGGCGTCGGTCGCCATGCTGGTCGACGTGATGGCGCGTGCGCTCGAACAGGCCGGCGTGGCAAGCGAAGTACTGGGCTTCACCACCGGCGCCTGGAACGGCGGGCGGGCTCGGCGCGACTGGCTGCGCGCCGGCAAGCCGGACCACCCCGGCCGGCTGAACGAGCGCTGCCACCTGGTCTTCAAGGACGGCGACACCTCGTGGCGGCGCGCACGGCCGGCCATCGCCGCGCTGCAGAAGGGCGACTTGTTTCGCGAAGGCTTCGACGGCGAAGCGGTGGACTGGGCCTGCCAGCGCCTGCTGGGACGCAACGAGAACCGCAAGCTGCTGCTGGTGATCTCGGACGGCTCGCCGATGGACAGCGCCACCCATCTGGCGAACGACGCGAACTACCTCGACCACCATCTGACGGACGTGATCGCCCGGCATGAGCAGTCGGGCCGCGTGGAGATCGCCGGCATCGGCGTCGGGCTCGACCTGAGCACCTTCTACAGCCGCAGCCACGTGATCGACCTCGCCGCCACCAGCGGCAATTCGATGTTCGCCGAGATCGTCGGCCTGATGCGGCGGCGCAGACCCGGTTGACACGCCGCGGCAAGCGGCCTAGAGTTGTTCCATATACCCGAACGCTGTTCCAATATCTAGAACACATGGACTCCACACTCGCCAAGGGCCTAGCCGCCCTCGAATGGATGACGCGCCAGCAGCGGGACTGCCGCGTGACCGACCTGGCCCAGGCCTTCGGCATCGCGCGCAGCAATGCGCATCGCACGCTGCAGACCCTGGTCGAGTGCGGCTGGGCGGTGCAGGATGCGGCGACCAGCGCCTACCGGCCGAGCCTGCGCCTGTTCGAGCTGGGCGCACTGGTGTCCGAGGTTGCCGATATCAGCGCGCTGCTGCGCCCGCACCTGGCGGCGCTGGCGCAGGCCACTGGCGAGACGATCCACCTCGCGACGCTCGACGGCGCCGAGATCGTCTACCTCGACAAGTTCGACAGCCCGCTGCCGGTGGCGGCGTACTCGCGCGTCGGCGGGCGGGCGCCGGCCTACTGCGTGGCTTCGGGCAAGGCGCTGCTGGCGGCGGCCGGGCTCGATGTCGCGGCGCTGCGCCTGCGGCTCGGCAAGCAGGTGGCCCACACGCCCAACAGCATCACCGGCTTCGATGCGCTGCATGCCGAGCTGGAGCGCACCCGCGCATGCGGCCATGCCGAGAACCGCGAAGAGTGGCGGCTTGGCGTCTGCGGCCTCGGCGTACCGGTTTTCAACGCGCGGGGCGAAGCGGTTGCGGCACTGGGCATGAGTGTTCCGTCCATCCGCTTCGCACGCACCCAGGCCCGCGGACTCGCCGAGCAGGTCATTGCCTGCGCGGGCGAGGCCAGCGCCACGCTGGGCTACCGCGCCGGCCCGAGGCCGGGCGCGCATCTTCCGACGATCACCCCCAAGAAAAGGAGACTCGAATGAACAGCATCGAAACCTGGCTGCGTGCGGCCGTACTGGCTGCCGCGGCATGCGCGGCGCCCTTCGCGGCGCATGCCCAGAGCGGCGGCGACTATCCGACCAAGCCGATCAAGCTGATCGTGCCCTACCCACCCGGGGGAGGCACCGACGTGATCGCGCGCATCGTGCAGGAGCGCTTCCAGACTCTGCTCGGCCAGCCGGTGGTCATCGACAACCGCGGCGGCGCTGCCGGCTCCATCGGCACCGAGATCGCCGCCAAGTCGGCCGCCGACGGCTACACCGTGCTCTTCACGCTGTCCTCGCACACCATCAATCCGGCCATCTACCCCAAGCTGCCCTTCGATACCGCCAAGGATTTCGAGCCGGTCGCCACGGTTGCCTCGCTGCCGCAGATCCTGGTCGCGAATCCGCAGTTCGCACCCAACAACGTGGCCGAGCTGGTGGCGCTGGCCAAGGCCAAGCCGGGCACGGTGTCGTTCGCCACGGTGGGCAACGGCTCGCCCGGGCACCTCGCGGGCGAACTGCTCAAGCTGCGCACCGGCACGCAGATGACGCATGTGCCCTACCGCGGCGGCGGCCCGGCGGTGACCGATGTGCTGGGCGGGCAGGTGCCCCTGCTGTGGGTGTCGATTCCCGCGGCAGCGCAATACGTGAAGGCAGGCAAGCTGAAGGCGCTTGCGGTGTCGACGCTCAAGCGCAGTGCGGCCTTTCCCGATGTGCCGACGATGCAGGAGGCGGGCGTCGCCGACTTCGAGGTCGACTCCTGGTATGCGATGTTCGTGCCGGCCAAGACGCCCCGCGCGGCGATCGACAAGCTCAACCGCGTCATCAACACCGTCGTGCGCGAGCCCGAAATTCGCGACAAGCTGCTGGCCCAGGGCAGCGAAGGCGTCGGCGGCACGCCCGACCAGCTCGGCAAGGTGGTGACCGCCGAGCTTGTGAAATGGAACAAGCTGGCGAAGGAAGCCAGCATCAAAGTGGACTGATCCTCATGCAACATTCACCCTCATCAACGCCCGCTGCGAGTCCGATCGCCGAGCTGGTGGCGCGTGCGCGCGCGGCGCAGCGCATCTACGAGACCTGGTCGCAGGCGCAGGTCGACACGGCCGTGGTGGCTGCCGGCTGGGCCATCATCGAGCCGGCGCGCAACCGCGAGCTGGCCGAGCTGGCGGTGGCCGACACCGGCGTGGGCAATGTCGAGGACAAGGTGCGCAAGAACCACCGCAAGACCTTCGGCCTCCTGCGCGACCTGCGCGGTGCGCGTTCGGTCGGCGTGATCTCCGAAGACCCGGCGCGCGGCATCGTCGAGATCGCCCGCCCGGTGGGCGTGGTGTGCGCAGTCACCCCATCGACCAACCCAGGCGCAACGCCGGCCAACAAGATCATCAATGCGCTCAAGGGCCGCAACGCGGTGATCGTGGCGCCCTCGCCCAAGGGCTGGTCCACCGCGGCACGGCTGATCGGGTTCATCCATGCGCAGTTCGACCGCATCGGCGCGCCGCGCGAGCTGGTGCAGCTGCTGCCCTCCCCGGTGAACAAGCAGGCCACCGCCGAACTGATGCGCCTGTGCGACCTGGTGGTGGCAACCGGCTCGCAGGCGAACGTGCGCGCCGCCTACGCGAGCGGCACGCCGGCCTTCGGCGTGGGCGCGGGCAACGTCGCGGGCATCGTCGACGAGACGGCCGACGTGGCGCTGGCGGCCGAGCGCATCCTGCGTTCCAAGACCTTCGACAACGCCACCAGCTGCTCGTCGGAGAACAGCCTGGTGCTGGTCGACGCCGTGCGCACGCAGATGCTCGCCGCGCTCGAGGAGCGGGGCGCGGTGCTGCTTGACGGCGCACAGAAGGCCACGCTACAGCAGCTGATGTGGCCCGACGGCAAGCTCTCCCCGGCGGTGATCGGCAAGTCGGCGCGCGAGATCGCCGAGCGCGCCGCTGCAGCCTCGGATGCGCAGGGCGCCACCGCCTGGAGCGCAATCGCCGAGCGCAACCCGCGCATCCTGATGGTGACCGAGGACGGCGTGGGCCACGACCATCCCTATTCGGGCGAAAAGCTGAGCCCGGTGCTTGCGATCTATGCCGCGGCCAACTTCGACCAGGCGGCACAGACGGTAGACCGCATCTATGCCTACGAAGGCGCGGGCCATTCGGTCGGGCTGCACAGCGCCCTGCCCGAGCGCGCGCTGCAGCTCGGGCTGACGCTGCCGGTGTCGCGCGTGATCGTCGACCAGGCGCACTGCATCGCCACCGGCGGCAGCTTCGACAACGGCCTGCCCTTCTCGCTGTCGATGGGCTGCGGCACCTGGGGCAAGAACAGCTTCTCCGACAACATGAACTACCGCCACTACCTGAACATCACCCGCGTGTCGCGCCCGATCCCCGAGCAGGTGCCGAGCGAAGAAGACATCTTCGGCGCCTTCTTCGCACAGCATGGTGCGGCGTGAGCGCTGCAGCGGCTTCCACCGTCCATGCGCTGATCGAGCGGCAGGCCGCCCGGCAGCCCGGGGCCGTGTATGCGGTTTCGACGCAGGACGGCGCCGCCCTCGGCTATGCCGCCCTGGCGCATGGCTGCCGCACGGTGGCAGCGGTGCTGCAGGCGCACGGCGCGCGGCCTGGCGACACCGTGTCGGTGGTGATGCCCAACGGCCTTTCGACGCTGCGCGTGCTGCTCGGCGCCATGCATGCGGGGCTGTGCGTGAACCCGGTCAACCTGCTGTCGCAGCCCGACCAGATGCGCTATGTGCTGGCGCACTCCGACTGCCGCGTGGTCTGCGTCGCGCCCGAATGGGAAGAACGCGTGCGCGCGATGCTCGAAGGCATCGGACGGCCGGTCGACGTGCTGGTGGTCGAGCCCGACGCAGCCGCGCTGCCCGGTGAGTCCGACACAGCGCCGATGGCCGAGCTGCCCGCACCCGCTGCCGACGCGACGGCGCTGCTGATGTACACGTCGGGCACCACCGGCCAACCGAAGGGCGTGATGCTGACGCAGGGCAACCTGGCGGCCAATGCGCATGCCATCAGCGCCGAACATGCGCTCGAAGCAGGCGACCGCGTGCTCGCGGTCCTGCCGCTCTATCACATCAACGCTTTCGCAGTGACCATGCTGGCACCGCTCGCGCACGGCGGCAGCCTGGCGATGCCGCAGCGCTTTTCGGCCGGCGGCTTCTGGCAGCAGGCGGCGCAGGCGCAGTGCACCTGGATCAACCTGGTGCCGACCATGATCTCTTACCTGCTAGAAGGCGCAACGCCGCCGCACGGGCAGACCGGGCGCATCCGCTTCTGCCGCTCGGCGTCAGCGGCGCTGCCGCCCGAACACCACCGCGCCTTCGAGCGGATGTTCGGCATCGGCATCGTCGAGACCATGGGCCTGACCGAAACAGCGGCGCCCGCGTTCTCGAATCCGCTCGACGCGGCCGCGCGCAAGCTGGGGTCGGTCGGCCGGGCCTCGGGCTGCGAAGCACGGGTGATCGACGCAGATCTCGGCGCCGTGGCCGACGGCAGCACTGGCGAGCTGGCGATCCGTGGGCCGAACGTCATGCGCGGCTACTACAAGAACGACGAGGCGACCCGCGCCGCCTTCACGCCCGACGGTTGGCTGCGCACCGGCGACCTGGGGCACCGCGACGCCGACGGCTTTTTCTTCGTCACCGGCCGCATCAAGGAACTGATCATCAAGGGCGGCGAGAACATCGCGCCGCGCGAGATCGACGAGGCGCTGCTTGCGCATCCGGCGGTGCGCGACGCCGCCGCGGTGGGCGTGCCCG
>JANOCL010000159.1:0-3767 GCA_031412135.1 Variovorax sp.
ACACGTCGACATGCTCATGGTGTGCCACCACCTCGACGCCGGCATTCCCGAAGACCTGGCCTTCGCCGAAAGCCGCATCCGAAAAGAAACCATCGCGGCCGAGGACATCCTGCACGACATGGGCGCGATCAGCATGTTCAGTTCCGACAGCCAGGCCATGGGCCGCGTCGGCGAGGTGGTCGTCCGCTGCTGGCAGACCGCGCACAAGATGAAGGGGCAGCGCGGCGCGCTCGCGGAAGACGGTGCACGCAACGACAACTTCCGCGCCAGGCGCTACATCGCGAAGTACACGATCAATCCGGCCATCGCGCACGGCATCGCGCACGAGGTGGGCAGCATAGAGGTCGGCAAATGGGCCGACCTGGTGGTGTGGAAGCCGGCCTTCTTCGGCGTCAAGCCTTTCACCATCGTCAAGGGCGGCAGCATCGCGATGGCGGCCATGGGCGACCCCAGCGCATCGATACCGACACCGCAGCCGGTGCACTACCGCCCGATGTTCGGCGCCTACGGCGGCGCGCTTGCCAGGAGCTCGTTCACCTTCGTGTCGCAGGCGGGTCTTGCAGCCGGCATCGGCCAACGCTATGGCCTGGCGAAGAACCTGAGCGCGGTGAAGAACATCCGTGGCATCCGCAAGCAGCACATGGTGCACAACGCCTACACGCCGAAGATGGAGATCGATGCGCAGACCTATGCGGTGCGTGCCGACGGGCAGTTGCTGACTTGCGATCCGGCGGTGTCGCTGCCGATGGCGCAGCGGTACTTCTTGTTTTGAGCCAGGTCACCCAGCACGGATCTGCAGGTGCTCTCGAATCCAAATGGCAAAGCCCTTTTCGTCGATTGCGCTTGCGGCCACATCGAACATTGCCAAAGCTGCTTCAGCTTGCGTAGCCACCAGCCGTCGCCCATTCAATGCAAGGACCAGACCCACGGCAAGGAACGCGGCGCGCTTGTTGCCGTCGACAAAAGGGTGATTCTTCGCAAGTCCCATGCCGTAGGCCGCCGCCAAATCAGCCACGTCGGGTTCACCGTAGCTGACCAGATTCAGCGGTCGCGCCAACGCAGACTGGAGCAATCCCTCGTCGCGCAAGCCAGGCGCTCCACCGTGTTCAGCGAGGCTCTCGTCGTGCAACAGGATCAGCGAGCGCCGGTCGACCCAGTGCCATTCACTCATTTGGCAAGCTGATGGAAAGTGTCTCGATACTCGCGCATGAACTCGCGACCCAATTTCAGTTGCTCTTCCAGTTCGGGGTCGTAGGGCGTCAGAGTCACGCCGTTTGCAGCTTCGGTCCAAAAAAGCGTGTCGCCCTTTTCCACCTTCAAGCGGGCCAATACCTCCTTGGGCAAGATGACGCCGACGGAATTGCCGATTTGGGTGACTCTGAGGGCTGACATGGCTGTCTCGAGAAGTTATAACGAACGTTATATTATTCGGTCTCTTTGCCAACTGCAACCCACATGCTCACCGCCACCAAACTCATGCCCCAGGGCAGCGGCCTCGCGCCGGTGCTGCTCAGGCGCGCCGCCACGGTCGAACTCGACTGGGATGTGCGCCAGAAAAGCCGCTTCGACGCCACCGACTCGCAGGGCCGGCAGCTCGGCGTGTTCCTGCCGCGGGGCACGGCCGTGCGCGGTGGCGATGTGCTGGTGGCCGAAGACGGCTCGCTGATCAGGGTGATCGCATCGGCGCAGCCGGTGCTGGTCATCACCCACTGCAGCGCACACGGCACGCCCTTCGACCTGATGCGGGCGGCCTACCACCTGGGCAACCGGCATGTGCCGATCGAGCTCAAGCCCGATCACCTGAAGATCGAGCCCGACCACGTTCTGGCCGGCATGCTGCGCTCGATGCACCTGATCGTGCGCGAAGCCGAAGAGGCGTTCGAGCCGGAGGGCGGTGCGTATGGCGCGCATGGCCATTCGCAAGGCGCGCCGCCGGTCGGGCCGGTGCTGCATCCCGATGCTTACGCATCGGCGCACTCGCACGAATGACCGACACGTCCGGCGCCCTGCCTGCCGCCAGCCTGCTGCAGCTGATCTGGCTCGCATCGCCGGCGCTGCCGGTGGGCGGCTTCTCGTACTCCGAAGGGCTGGAGGCGGGCATCGAATGGGCCGGCATCGCGACTGAAGCGGCGGCGTCCGACTGGCTTTCCGACCAACTCCATCTGAGCCTCGCGCGAGGGGATCTCGCCATCGTGGCGCAGGCGTGCCCGGCCTGGCGCAGCGGCGACACGGCACGCATCCGCGCGCTCAACGACTGGGTGCTCCAGAGCCGAGAATCGTCCGAGTTCCTGCTGCAGACCGTGCAGATGGGCCGCTCGTTCACCGAATGGCTCAAGCTGCACCATGCCGACACCGCAGCCGTCTTCGACGCGCTGCCCGCGAGCTACCCGATCGCCTTCGCTTTTGCCGCGAGCCGCACCGAGGCACTGGTGCGAGATGCCTGCCTGGCGTTCGCCTTCGGCTGGGCCGAGAACATGACCAACGCCGCGGTCAAGGCGGTGCCGCTAGGCCAAAGCGCGGGCCAGCGCATGCTCGGCAGGCTGGCCGCCGAAATTCCGGCCGCGGTGGACCGTGCGATCACGCTCGCCGACGACGAACGCCAGGCTTTCTCGCCCATGCTCGCCGTGCTGTCGGCGCGCCATGAAACCCAGTATTCGCGCCTTTTCAGAAGCTGAGAACAGTCCAAAAGCCATGACCTCCGCACTGCACCACATCGCCAATCGCACCAAGAAGCTGCCGCCGCTGCGCGTCGGCATCGGCGGACCGGTCGGCTCCGGCAAGACCACCCTGCTCGAACTGCTCTGCAAGGCAATGCGCGACAAATACGACCTGATCGCCATCACCAACGACATCTACACCAAGGAAGACCAGCGCCTGCTGACCGTGGCCGGCGCGCTGGCGCCCGAGCGGATCATGGGCGTGGAGACCGGCGGCTGCCCGCACACCGCGATCCGCGAGGACGCATCGATCAACTTGGAAGCAGTCGACCGCATGCTGGTGAAGTTTCCCGATGCCGACATCGTGTTCATCGAGTCCGGCGGCGACAACCTCGCCGCCACGTTCAGCCCCGAGTTGTCGGACCTGACGATCTACGTGATCGACGTCGCGGCCGGCGAGAAGATCCCGCGCAAGGGCGGGCCCGGCATCACCAAGAGCGACCTGTTCGTCATCAACAAGACTGACCTGGCGCCGTACGTCGGGGCCGACCTGGGCGTGATGGAAGCGGACACGAAGCGGATGCGCAAGGACAAGCCCTTCGTGATGACCAACCTCAAGACGCTCGTCGGGCTGGACGAGGTGGTGCGCTTCATCGAGCGCAAGGGCTTGCTGCAGTCCGGGGCGGCGTGACCTGGTCGGCTAAGGCAACTCGCAGAATTTCCACACGCAGGCGTTGCCGCTCGCGCAACGCCAGCGGCCCAGGCGCACCAGGACGGTCAGGACCTCGCTGCCGTTGCGGACCGTCAGCTCTGGAAACAGCTCGCGCAGTTCGGGGAATTGGGCGACCACCCAGGGCGCGACCCAGTGCCGGACACCGCAGCGCAAGGCCGTCGCAAGTTCGCGTTGCACCGCGCCCCCGTGGCCGGGAACGGCGCGGCGGCGCACCATCTGTTCCACCAGGCGCCTACCGTCACTCGATGCCCAGCCGAAGAAGCGCGACGGCACCTGCAGGCCCTGCGCCTGGGCCTGGCGCACGATCTCGGCGACGAAGTCGTCCACCGTCTCGGCCGCCAGCATCGGCGAATCGAAGCTTGGTGCGTGCTTCGCCA
>JANOCL010000160.1:0-1944 GCA_031412135.1 Variovorax sp.
CTTGAAGCGCTCTTGATGGGCGAAGACCCGCCGCGCTACGGCAACGAGCATCCGTCCATCGTGCCCTACGGCGTGTTCGATGCGGCAGACGGGCCGCTGGTGATCACGGTCGGCAACAACAGCCAGTTCGCACGCTTCTGCACCGACGTGATCGAGCGCCCCGACCTTGCCGCCGACGCGCGCTTCACGACCAACATCCTGCGCGCCGCCAATCGCGGGGCGCTGGTGCCCGAGATTCACCGCGAACTGAAAAAGCGCCAGCGCAAGCAGCTGCTCGAACGGCTCGCCGCGTCGGGCATTCCGTGCGGCGAGGTGCTCGGCCTGCACGAAGCGCTGACATCGAAGCGCGCCACCGACGCCGGTCTGGTCACCACCCAGCCGCATCCCGAAGCCGGCACGGTGAACGTGCTGGCGCCGCCCTACCGCTTCGACGGCGAGCGGCTGCCGGTGCGCCGCGCGCCGCCGCAGCTCGGCGAGGGCACGCGCGACGTGCTGCAGTCGCTGCTCGGCCTGTCCGACGAAAAACTGTCCCAACTCAAGACGAACGGCGTCGTCTGAATCCTTTGACGCCTCACCTGGAAAAAACATGACCTCGCGATCTTTCAACGCCCTGCGCAATCCTGCGCGCCGCGCCCTGCTTGCACTGGCGCTGCCTCTTCTGGCCGGCGGCGCGTTCGCGCAGGCCAGTTCGACGTTTCCGGCCAAGCCGATCACGATCATCGTGCCCTTCCCGCCCGGCGGCCCGACCGACACGGCGACGCGCATCATCGGCCAGAAGATGGCCGAGGGCCTGGGCCAGCCGGTGCTGATCGACAACCGCAGCGGCGCGTCCGGCACCATCGGGGCCGCCGCCGCCGCCAAGGCCGCGCCCGACGGCTACACGCTGGTGATGCTGGCCACGCCGACGCTCCTGGCCGACCATCTGTATGCCAAGCCGCCCTACGACATCTTCAAGAGCTTCACGCCGGTCGGCACCACCTACGACCTGCCGATCGTGATGGTGGTCAATCCGAAGTCGCTGCCCGAGGTGACCAACCTGCAGCAGCTGATCGCGAAGGCGAAGGCCGATGGCGGCAAGCTCAACTACACCACCGCCGGTGCCGGCAGCTTCGGCCACCTCACCACCGAGATGCTCAAGAACACGGGTCGCTTCGACATGCAGCATGTGCCCTACCGCGGCAGCGCCCCGGCCGTGACCGACCTGATCGGCGGGCAGGTGCCGGCAATGTTCTCGGACCTGATCGCGGTGCTGCCGCACATCCGCGCCAACACCCTGCGCGCGATTGCCGTGGGCTCGGGCAAGCGCGTGAGCCTGCTGCCCGATGTGAAGACGGTCGCCGAGCAGGGCTTTCCCGGCTTCGACGCCACGTCGTGGGGCGGCCTCTTGGCACCGGCGGGCACGCCGAAGGACGTGGTCGCACGCATCGGAAGCGAACTGAAGAAGGCGCTGGCCGACAAGGAGGTGCAGGACAAGCTGGAAGGCGTGGGCACCTTCGCGGCCTACCAGACGCCCGAGCAGATGGGCCAGCGCATGAAAAGCGATCACGAGCGCTGGGGCAAGGTCATTCGGGACAACAAGATCACGAACCAGTAAAACCGGCGCTCACACCGAGGAGACGAAACCATGAGCCGCACGAGCGACAACCCGGCCGCCACTGCGCCCTTCAGCCCTTCGTTTCCCGTGCGCAGCATCGACGACGTCCGCCGCCTCGAAGAGGTGCCGCTCGCCGAGGCGCTCGCGGTGCGCAGCACCTATGAGATCTTCCGCAATGCCGGCACCGCGTTCGGCAGCAAGACCGCGTTGACCTTCCTGCGCAGCGCCGATCCGGCGGATGCACCGATTCGCTGGTCGTATGCCGAGCTGCTGGCCGGCATCCACCAGACGGCCAACCTGCTGCACCGGATCGGCGTCGGCCCGCAGGACGCGGTGGCCGTGCTGCTGCC